>NZ_PDEL01000004.1:0-367145 GCF_002556465.1 Klebsiella sp. MBT K-1
ACGACAGCGCGGGATGTCGCTGTCGTTATTGTGCCTGTCATCCGGGAGCCGGAGAAGATGACAGTGGTGAAAAGAGTTGCAGGCGTTCACAGTATCTACCCGATCTGCCTCCCTCAGGCGCCGAGCCGGAAATCCCGGGTCGCGGCGTAAACGCCTTACCCGGGCTACTCTCCCCGCAGACGGCTGGAAACCCGTAGCCCCGGTAAGCGCAGCGCCACCGGGGAGAACGGCCGTTTACACTACCCGCGCGTACTGTAGCATCACCTGCAGCAGCACGTTCGCGCCGGCCTCAACGTGCTCCGGCGACGCATACTCGATTTCGTTGTGGCTGATCCCATCCTTGCAGGGGATAAAAATCATCCCGGTTGGCGCCAGGTAGCTCATATACACCGCGTCGTGTCCGGCGCCGGAGACAATCTCCCGCGCGGGATAGCCCAGACGCTGCGCGGCGTTGGCAATCGCCGCCTGGCAATTCGGGTGGAACGGCGCGGCCGGATAGTGGCTCACCTCTTTCAGCGCTATTTTCAGGCCGCTCTCCCGTTCAACGTCGGCGATAAACGCCCGCAGCTGACGGTCCATCTCATCCACCAGCGCATCGCTGAGATTGCGCATATCAATCGAAAAGGTTACCTCGCCCGGCACCACGTTGCGGCTGTTCGGATAGACCTGCACCATTCCTACCGTACCGCGCCCCTCGTCGCTGCGCCCGGCAATCGCCACCACCTCCTGCATAATACGGGTGGCGACCTGTAAGGCATCCTGGCGCAGGCGCATCGGCGTCGGTCCGGCGTGGGACTCCTGGCCGGTCACCACGCAGTCATACCAGCGGATCCCCAGCACGCCCTGCACGATACCGATCATTTTCTCTTCATCCTCCAGAATCGGCCCTTGTTCAATATGCGCTTCGAAGTAGGCGCCAATCGGATGATCGCCCGGCGTCTGGCTGCCGATATAGCCGATGCGCGCCAGCTCCTCGCCCACGGTTTTACCGTCCGCATCCTGAGCGGCATAAATAGTTTCCAGCGGGAAAACCCCGGCAAACACCCCGGAGCCCATCATCACCGGCACAAAACGCGATCCCTCTTCGTTAGTCCAGAACACCACTTCAATCGGCGCTTCGGTTTCGATATCCCGATCGTTCAGGGTGCGCACCACCTCCAGCGCCGCCAGCACGCCGTAGTTGCCATCAAATTTACCGCCGGTCGGCTGGGTATCAATATGGCTGCCGGAGACAATCGGCGGCAGCGCCGGATTACGCCCTTCGCGGCGCATAAAGACGTTGCCGATTTTGTCGACGGTGACGCGCATCCCCGCCGCCTGCGCCCAGCTAATCACCAAATCTCGTCCCTGACGGTCAAGATCGGTGAGCGTCAGACGACAGCAACCGCCCTTCGGCGTGGCGCCGATTTCCGCCAGCGTCATCAGCGAATTCCACAGGCGTTCGCCGTTAACCCGGCAGTCGGTGGTGTCGGTCATCGGGGTAAAAAGGACATCACTGCTCATTTCGGTCTCCTTGCATAAACGCGGCGGCCAGCTCGACCAGCAGACGATCGCTGCCGCGCGGCCCTAAAAATGAGATCCCCAGCGGCAGACCGCCCGTCTGGGCGACCGGCAGCGTCACCTGCGGACGTTGGGTCATCACGGAAATTAACAGCAGGTCATGGGACAGGCGGCGGACCGCCTCTATCTCCTCGGCCTGCGCCGTCAGCAGCGGCGCGCCGTCGGGAACGGTCGGCATCACCAGTACCGCATCGCCCAGCTGCGCGTCCCACCAGGCGGCAAAACGCACGCGCTGCTGGCAGGCGGCGTCAAACTGCGCGCGGGTAACCGCTTTGCCCCAGAAAAAGCGCTCGCGGACGTCCGGCCCTAGCTGCAGGCCGTAGCGCTCAATGGTTTCGCCCTGCGCCTGCCACGCTTCGTAGCCCTGAATCTGGCGAAAGGCGAGATAGATATCGTCCACGTCCGGCAGCGGCGCGGCGAGCGGGGTTACCGCGCCGAAAAAGCGCGCCAGCCGTTGGCGAACCGACTGCAGCGCCTGCTGGCTGCGCAGCGGCAGGCGGGAAAACAGCCCATCATGACAGGCCAGCCGAACGCCGCTCAGATCCGCGCGTTCATCGGCAAACAGGCAGGCGGCGACGGCGGAAAAGACCTCCGGCGAGCGGGCAAAGAAACCGCAGGTATCCATGGTGGCGCACAGCGGCTGGCAGCCGTCGAGGGAGAGACGGCCGTGGGTCGGACGCAGGCCGAACAGTCCGCAGTAGCTCGCCGGCGTCCGAACCGAGCCGCCGGTATCGGTACCGAGGGCAAAATCGCACACTTCGTTCGATACCGCTGACGCCGAACCGGACGAAGAGCCGCCGGGAATATGGTTCGGCGCGGCGCCGTTGCGCGGGGTGCCGTAATGGACGTTGTGCCCGCTCATCGAATACGCCAGCTCGCTGGTATGGGTTTTACCGATAAAGCGCGCGCCGTTATTTAACAACGTTTGCACCACCGGCGCGGTGCGGTTTTTAATCCCGGACAGCGCCAGCAGATGCGGATTGCCGCCGCCGGTCGGATAGCCCGCCACGTCGAACAGATCTTTGACCGCAAAGGTTAACCCGCTCAGCGGCCCGCTGAGCGCATGCGCCACCGGATGCGGCGGATAGGGCATAAAGGCGCGAAGGTCATCCTGCATCGTGTTTTCTCCTGGCTTCAGGCGTAAAGCGCCTGGTTTTCAACGGACGGGCTCAGCTCGCGCCAGCGATGGCAGCTCACCACGTGACGCGGCCCGGCCTGGTCGGTGGCCGGCTGGCTTTGCGTACAGGCGGGACGCGCGTGCGGACAGCGTTCGGCAAACGCGCAGCCCGGCGGCAGGCGCGAGAGATCCGGCGGCGAGCCGGGAATGCAGCGCAGCGCATCGCCCTTTTTCAACCCCTCTTTCGGACGGCTGCCCAGCAGCACCTGGGTATAAGGATGGCGCGGGCGATACAGAATCTCCTCAATCGACGCCTCTTCGACGATGCGCCCGGCGTACATCACCGCCACCCGGTCGGCGATCTCCACCGCCGCGCCAATATCGTGGGTCACAAATATAATCGACAGATCGCGCTGCTTTTGCTGCTCACGCAGCAGGATCAGGATCTGGATTTGCACCGTGGCGTCGAGGGCGGTGGTCGGCTCATCCGCCAACAGCAGCTGCGGGTTGCAGGAGAGCGCGAG
Organism: Klebsiella sp. MBT K-1; assembly: GCF_002556465.1. NCBI lineage: Bacteria > Pseudomonadati > Pseudomonadota > Gammaproteobacteria > Enterobacterales > Enterobacteriaceae > Klebsiella > Klebsiella sp. MBT K-1. Next base: position 3,202 of record NZ_PDEL01000004.1, read on the forward strand.
GGCGATCATCGCCCGCTGGCGCATTCCGCCGGACATCTCGTGCGGGTAAGCATCCAGCCGCCGCTCGGGGCTCGGAATACGCACCTGGCGCAGCGCCTCCAGCGCCCGCTTCCGCGCCGCCTGCCGCGACAGGCCTTCATGACGACGCAGCCCTTCGACAATCTGTTGGCCCACGGTATAGACCGGGTCGAAGGCCAGCAGCGGCTCCTGGAAAATCATCGCGCAGCGCGCGCCGCGGTAGCGCCGCAGCTGCCCGGCGTTCATGGTCAGCACCTCTTCCTCACCGACCTTCAGGGTGCCGGAAAGCACGCTGCTTTTCGGCGGATGCAGCCGCATCAGGGCGCGCAGGGTCACGCTTTTCCCGGAGCCAGATTCGCCGATCAGCGCCATGACCTCGCCCTTTTGCACATCAAAGGAGACGCCGTTGACCGCGTTGACCGTCTGACCGTCGCGGCGGAACTCAACCCGCAGATCGCGGATATGGACGTAGGCTTCATGCGACATGGCTGACCTCCTGAATGGCGATATTTTGATGCCAGGGCGACGCGGGCTGCGCCATCAGACAAGCGCTCTGGTGCCCCTCGCCGACGCTTTGCAACGTCGGTTTCACCTCGGCGCACACCGCTCTGGCGTGCGGACAGCGGGTATGAAAGCGGCAGCCGGAAGGCGGCGAAATCGGGCTGGGCGGATCGCCGTTCAGCGCAGAGGTTAAGGTGCGATTATGCGGGTCCATCGACGGCATCGAGCTTAACAGCGCCCGGGTATAGGGGTGGGCCGAGGCGGTAAACAGCTGCTCCGCCGGGCCAATCTCCACCACCTCGCCGAGATACATCACCAGAATGCGGTCCGACAGCCAGCGCACCACGTGCAGATCGTGGCTGATAAACACATAGGTCAGCGCCAGCGTCCGCTTCAGTTCCTGCAGCAGCTGCAGTACCTGGGCTTCCACCGATTTATCCAGCGCCGAGACGGCCTCGTCGAGGATCACCAGCCGGGGCTTCATCGCCAGCGCGCGGGCGATATTCACGCGCTGGCGCTGGCCGCCGGAGAGCGCGTGCGGATAACGGTGGGCAAAACGTTCCGGTTCAAGGCCGACGTGCGCCAGCAGATAGCGGGCGTATTCGCTGGCCTCTTTGGCGCTGACGCCGTGTACCCGCTGGCCGAACGCGATGCTCTCTTCCATGGTCATACGCGGGTTGAGCGACGCGTAGCTATCCTGGAAGACCATCTGCACCTGGCGGCGATACGCTTTCATCGGCAGGCGCGATGAGCCCACCTCCAGGCCATCGAAGATCAGCTCCCCGCTATCCTGTTTGAGCAGCTGCATCAGCAGCCGCGCGGTGGTGGATTTACCGCAGCCCGACTCCCCCACCACGCCGAGGGTTTCGCCTTTAATCACCGCGAAGCTGACGTCGTCCACCGCCTGCACCACTTCGCGCGCTTTGCCGCCGCCGGCGGGAAAATGCTTCAGCAGGTTGTTGACCTTCAGCAGCGGCTGCGCCGGTCCGCCGAGATCGATATTGATAAAGGGTTGCATCGCTTACTCCTTAATCGCCATTGCCGCACGCAGGCGGTCCGCGAGGATATTGAACGAAATGGAGGTGATAAAAATCATCAGGCCGGGCAGCGCCGCTACCCACGGCTGGGTATAAATCGCCGTACGCAGGGTGTTCAGCATCAGTCCCCATTCCGGCTCCGGCGGGCGAACCCCGAGGCCGAGAAAAGAGAGCCCGGAGGCGAGGATCATGCACACCGAAATGAGCCCGGTGGAGAAGACGAAAATCGGCCCCAGTACGTTGCCCAGCACCTGCACGCGAATAATGGTGAACGCGCTGGCCCCGGTGGCCCGGGCGGCGTCGATGTAGTCCATATGCCGTACCTGCGCGGTGACGCTTTCGGCGATACGCGCCACCTGCGGCACGAACACCAGGGTCAGCGAGAGCAGCGCGTTACCGATGCCCGCCCCCAGCGCGCCGGAGAGCGCGATCGCCAGCAGCACCGAGGGAAAGGCGTAAAACACGTCCACGGTGCGCATAATCAGGGTATTGGTTTTACCGCCCGCATAGCCGGCGATAATGCCGATCGCCCCGCCGATAAAAAAAGCGAACACTACCGGGACAATCCCCATAAATAGCGACAGCCGGGTGCCGAGAATCAGCCTTGATAGCATGTCGCGCCCGAGCTCATCGGAGCCCAGCGGGAAGCCGTCGGTACCGATCGGCTTGAGGCGTAAAAACATCGACGTTTGGTACGGGTCTTTGACGATAAGCCAGGGGCCGAACAGCGCCAGCGTCAACAGCACGAGGATGATCGCGCCAACGAATACGCCGCCGGGGTCGCGCAGCAGGCGGCGAAACACGCCGCGCCAGTAGCCTTGTCTGGCGACCGTCGTGGCGGAGACGGCAATGCCTTTGGTCGTCACGGTATCCACCATCGTTAGCTCCTCTTAATTCGCGGGTCGAGACTGGTTTGCAGAATATCCACCAGCAGATTGAGCAGCACAAAGAACAGCGCCAGTACCCAGATGGTGCCCTGCAATAGCGGCAGGTCGCGCTGGAAAATGGCGGTGTTCAGCAGCAGGCCGGTGCCGGGCCAGGAAAAAACGGTTTCCACCAGAATCGAGCCGCCCATCAGATAGCCGACCTGCAGCCCCATCACCGCCAGCGCGGTCGGCGCGGCGTTTTTCACCACGTGCAGAAAGATCCGCGATTCGTTGAGCCCCCGGGCGCGCAGGCCGACGATAAACTCCTGGCTGAGAATATCCGCCACCTGAGAGCGAACGGTGCGGGCGATGATGCCGGTCGGGATCACCGACAGCGTGAAGGCCGGCAGCAGCATAAACTGCAGGTGTTCCCAGTCCCACTGCCAGCCCACTTCGCCGATTGGCCCGCCGCCGGTCGCCGGCAGCAGCGCGAATTTGACGCTAAAAACGATCACCAGCAGCATCCCCAGCCAGTAGTGCGGCACGCTGACGCCGAACACCGACAGCACCGAGGCCAGACGGTCAATAATGCTGTTACGAAAGTAACCGGCGACAAAACCAAACAGGCTGCCCAGAACAAAGCCGATCGCCGTCGCCAGCAGCGCCAGACGCAGAGAGTAAGTGACCGCCGTCATCACCTCATCGATGACCGGACGCCCGGTGGCGACCGACATCCCCAGATCGCCGTGCAGCGCCCGCCATAGCCAGTGCACAAACTGCAGCGGCAGCGGTTTATCAAAGCCGTAGGCCTGCATTAAGGTCTGACGCAGCGATTCCGAGGCGTCCGGCGGCATCACCGACACCAGCGGGTCGCCCGGCGCTATCTGCACCAGCATAAAACAGATCACCGCCACCCCGAGCATGGTGGGGACGGCCAGCAGGATGCGATATAGCAGGGTATTGATCATCTCTTGCTCCCGTGTCGATTACTCTTTTTTGCTCACCAGACTGAGATCGATAAACCAGCTTTGCGGCTGTACCACTCCGGTGACGGCTGGCGATATCGCCCGTGGTCCGACATCGTGGGCAACGAACAGGAACGGCACCTGATCGACCAGCGCGGCGTGCAGTTCGCCGGCGGCTTTATCCATTTCGGCCGGGGTAAACGCGTGCTTCACCGCCGCCGCCAGCTTTTCGGTTTCCGGGGTCGAGAAGTAGCCCCAGTTGGTCGCCACCGGCGGGAAGGCCTTCGCGGTAGAGAAGCGGATCATGCCGAAATAGGGATCGTTAACCGCGGCGCTAACATTGATCGCGTCGATCCCTTTCGCGGAGGGATCTTTCGCCCCGAGGCGCCAGTTAGTGAACAGGGTGTTCCATTCGTTGACTTTAATATCGACGTTAAAGAAGCAGCTTTTCAGGCTCTGCTGGATGTACTCGTTCATCGGCAGCGGCTGCATCTGCCCGGAGCCGGAGGCCGAGGTGGCGACCGTGACGTGCAGCGGTTTCCCGGCGCTATACCCGGCTTCGGTCATCAGCTTGCGGGCGGTATCCGGGTCATATTTGATCTGGAAGGTAGGTTTACCGCGCCACGGACTGCCGGCCTCGTAGACGCCGGTCGCTTCGGTCATATAGCCGCCGAGATAGCTTTTAAGCTCCGCGCGGTTCAGGCACAGGTTGGCGGCTTTGCGCACGCGAATATCTTTCCACGGCGAGCCCTCTTCGAAGGAGAACTGCCACGGCCACAGGTGCGGCTGGGTGTTGGCGTAGATTTTAAAGCCCTGGGCTTTAATCTGATCGACCGCATCCGGGGCCGGGGCTTCGATCCAGTCCACCTGCTTCGAGAGCAGCGCCGCGGTGCGGGCGTTGGCTTCCGGCAGCGGGATCAGCACCACTTTATCCACCCGCGGAATGCGATCTTTGTTCCAGTAGTCGGGGTTTTTATCGAGGATCAGCTGCTGGCGGGGAACCAGTTTTTCCATTTTGAACGGACCGCTGCCCACCGCGTGGGCGGCGAATTCGGTCCACGCCTGCTTACTGCGCGCGGCGGTATCGCCGGTGCCCGACGGCACCGCGTCGTACAGCTTCTGCCACGCGGTCGGCGACACGATAAACAGGTTAGTGAGGTTATATGGCAGCAGCGCGTCCGGTTCGGAGGTGGTCAGCGCCACGGTGTGGTCGTCAATCTTTTCCGCGCCGGTGAGAGTCGGCATGCGCGACAGCGTGTTGCCGATCTGGCCGGGCGCATACTGCGGCGCGGCTTTATTCAGCACCTTATCCACGTTCCAGACGATGGCGTCGGCGTTGACCGCAGAACCATCGTGAAATTTAACCCCCGGGCGCAGGGTGAAAATCCAGCGGCTTTGATTTTGCGGGTCAACGTGCCACTCGGTCGCCAGCCCCGGCACCAGGCCGCTGGGTTTCTCTCCCTGCGACAGATCCCATTCAACCAGGGCGTCGTAAAGCGGAATGCCGGTAAAGCGGTTGCCCTCAAAACCCTGATCGGGCTGTCCGAGGGTCAACGGGATATCGGCGGCGGTCATGGCGATCCGCAGGGTTGAGGCCTGAGTCGGCACAGAGGCAAACAGCGCCAATGCCCCGCTAACAGCAACGGCGAGATGGCGTTTACGCGAAAGTAATTTTGTTTTCAGCATCACATTGTCCCTGTTAAATAAAAGTCGCTATTTAACAGGCAAGATACATACCAGTTCTGAACGCGCGGAAAATAAGTGTGAAATGGCTTATAAAATAAGAATGACTTATAACATCCCTATGATTTTACTTGAAAAATAAAATCACCTTATCTTTTTGCACCGCCAGCGGGAATTCTGTTGCAGGATTGCACCAGCCTAACTTTTTACGCAAAGGAATCATCACGTGACGTCACTTTTTATAAAATAAATTCATAATCTTCGGCAAATCATCAGTTTGAGGCGTTGTCTTCTATACTTCTTGATAAAGAGAAAGAGGGAGTCGCCATGCCGTTACCTGATTTTCACCGCTCCGAGCCGTTTACCCTCGGCATCGAGCTGGAGCTCCAGGTCGTCAACCCGCCGGGCTTTGATTTAAGCCAGGACTCTTCCGCGCTGATTGACGAGATCCAGGGCACGCTGAAAGCGGGCGAGGCCAAGCATGACATTACCGAAAGCATGCTGGAGATCGCCACCGGCGTCTGCCGCGACATCCACCAGGCGACGGCGCAGCTGAGCGCGGTTCAGCAGGCGGTGCTTCGTGCCGCCGCCCGCCATCACGTACAAATCTGCGGCGGCGGAACGCATCCGTTTCAAAGCTGGCAGCGCCAGCAGATCAGCGATAGTCCGCGCTACCGGAAAACCGTCGAGCACTTTGGTTATCTGGCGAAGCAGGCGACGATCTTCGGTCAGCACGTGCACGTGGGGTGTCAAAACGGCGATGATGCCATTTATCTTCTGCACGGCCTGTCGCGCTTCGTGCCGCATTTTATCGCGCTGAACGCGGCATCGCCCTGGCTCGACGGGACCGATAGCGGCTTTGCCTGCTCGCGGCTTAACCTTTTCGCCGCCTATCCCGATAACGGTCCGATGCCGTGGGTCAATAACTGGCAGGCTTTCATCGGCCTGTTTCGGCGCCTTAGCTATACCAGCATGATCGACAGCATGAAGGATCTGCACTGGGATATTCGCCCCAGCCCGCGCTTTGGCACCGTCGAAGTCCGGGTCATGGATACCCCGCTGACGATTAGCCAGGCGGTGAATATCGCCGGTTTTATCCAGATCATCGCCTGCTGGCTGCTGACGGAGCGGCCGTTTAAGCATCAGCCCGAGGATTATCTGCTCTACCCCTTCAACCGCTATCAGGCCTGCCGCTATGGGCTCGACGGGATCAATACCGATGTGAACAGCGGCGAACAGCGAACATTGCGCGAAGAGATTTTACAGCTGGCGGATAAGCTGGCGCCCAGCGCCCATAAGCTCAATGCCGACAGCGCGCTGGAGGCGATGGTACGCCAGGCGAAGCAGCATCGCAGCGAGCCGCAACAGATGCGCGAGTTTGTCGCCAACGGCGGTTCATTGATCGGGCTGGTGCAAAAGCATTGCGAGATCTGGACGGCGTAGCGGCGATAAAAGGCTATACTGCACGCTCTCGTTGGTTGTCTGGAACCCTGCCGTGCGCTTGCCATCGCTTCTGCCGCTGTTGCTGTTATCTCTGCCCGCCTTCGCCAGCGGGACATGCTCGCTGACCGACCCGTCCCTGACGCTGCAAAGCTATACCGTCGATCCGCAGCGCGAACGCATTGTGATGTACTGGCAGAAAGAGGACGGTAAAGCCTGGGGATCGCTGCGCTCGCTGCTGGGGGATATCAACCGCGACGGGCAGGTGCAGATGGCGATGAACGGCGGAATTTATGATAAAGCCTACGCGCCGCTGGGGCTGTATATCGAGAAAGGTCGGCAGTTGACCCCGCTTAACCGCGCCTCCGGCGGCGGCAACTTTTTTATTCGTCCCGGCGGGGTGTTTTATCTGCGCGGGCAAAACGCGGGGATTGTCAGCATCAATAAATTCAGGCCGTCGCCGGCCATCCGCTACGCCGTGCAGTCGGGCCCAATGCTGATTGAAAACGGCAAGATCAACTGGCGACTGAAGCCATCCGCCAGCTCGCGCAAGCTGCGTAACGGCGTGGGCATCACCGGCGATGGCAAGGTGGTGTTTATGCTCAGCGCGCGTGAAACCAATTTCTACGATTTCGCCTGCTACGCGCAGGCGAAGCTCAACGTGCGCCAGATGCTCTATCTCGACGGCACCATTTCGAAGATGTACCAGAAAGGCGATAGCGTGCCGTGGCAGTATCATCCGTTCGTCACCATGATCGCGGTGGAGAGTAGATAGTCGACAAAACATCGTCTGCGGGGGTGTTTCGCAACCCGGCAATATTCTGCACCGATTTCCCCGGTGGCGCTGCGCTTACCGGGGCTACGGGTTTCCAGCCGTCTGCGGAGGAGTAGCCCGGGTAAGGCGTTTACGCCGCGACCCGGGATTTCCGGGCACCGTGCCCGAGGCATCTACATCCGGCGATGCCCCCACTCGCGCAGGCGCTGGAACAGCACGTACAGCGACGGAATAAACAAAATGCCGATGACCGTCGCCACCAGCATGCCGCTGAACACCGTGGTGCCGATAATCTGCCGACTCTGCGCCCCGGCGCCGGTGGCGAGCATCATCGGCACAATCCCGATGATAAAAGAAACCGCCGTCATCATCACCGCGCGGAAGCGGCGGGTGGCCCCTTCGCGGGCGGCGTCGACGATCGACATTCCCTCTTCGCGCTTCGCCCTGGCAAACTCGACGATCAAAATCGCGTTTTTCGCCGCCAGCGCGATCAATAGCACCAGCCCTATCTGCACGTACACATCGTTGGCGTACCCGGCCCACCAGAGCCACAGCAGCGACCCGCCGATGGCGAACAGCACCGACAGCATTACGCTCGCCGGCAGCGTCCAGCTCTCATACTGGGCGACGAGGAACAGCCACGCCATCGCTACCGCCGCCAGCACAATCCACACCGCCTGGTTACCGGTCTGCTGCTCCTGCCAGGAGATGCCGCTCCAGGCGTAATCATAACCGTGGGGCAGGTTCGCTTGTAAAATCTGCTCCATCACCGCCATTGCCGTCCGGCTGCTGACGCCTTCGGCCGCCGACCCGCTCACCGATACCGACGGAAACTGGTTATACTGCTGAATAAACGGCGCGCCCACCGTCGGCGTAATCGTCACCAGATTACTCAGGCGAACCCGCTCGCCGCTGTCGCTGCGCACGTACAGCTCGCTTATCTGCTCTGCCCGCTCGCGCCACTGCATCTCGTTTTGCATTACCACGTGGTAGACACGATTGTTAATGCTGAAATCGCCGGCGCGAGTGCCGCCAAACGCGGTTTGCAGGCTGCTGAAAATCCTCGCCACCGGTACGTTCAGCCGGGCCGCCTGGTCGCGGTCAACGGTGAGCGTCAGCTGCGGCACGTTACTGCTCCAGGTGGTAAATACCCGGCTCAGCTGCGGATACTGGTTGGCCGTCCGCAGCACCTGCTGCGTCACCTGCTCCAGCTCCGCCGGCGATTGTCCGGCCTGGGCCAAGATGCGTAAATTAAATCCGGAGGCGTTGCCCAGCCCCGGCAGCGTCGGCGGCGCAAAAGTCATGATCGTCGCCTCCGGTAGCCCCATCAGCTGGCCCTGCACTTTTTCCATCACCGCCTCCAGCGGCGGTCGCTGGTGCCAGTCCTTCAGCATCACCGAGATAAACCCGCCGTTTGAAGCGCTGGTACCGTTGAGAATATTAAAACCGGAGACCTGAATCACATCCTCAACCGCCGGATTCAGTTTCAGCAGCTCGCGCGCCTGGGCCATCACCGCTTCGGTACGCTCCAGCGAGGCGGCTTCGGGCAGCTGTACGCTGGCAAAGAAATAACCCTGATCTTCCTGCGGCAGAAATCCCTTCGGCATGGTGGTGAAGCTAAACACCACCACCCCGGCCGCCGCCGTCGTCGCCGCCAGCGCCAGCCAGGGGCGACGATTCATCCTCCCGACCAGACGCCCGTAGCCATCGCGCACCGTATCCAGACCGCGGTTAAAACCGCGCCAGATGGCGGCTGGCTGCTGCGGCCGCGGACGCAGCAGCAGCGCGCACAGCGCAGGCGTCAGGGTCAGCGCCACCACGCTCGACAAAGTCACCGCCGTCGATAGGGTCACCGCGAACTGGCGATAGAGCTCGCCGACGATCCCCGGCAGCATCGCCACCGGCACAAACACCGCCAGCAGCACCAGGGTGGTGGCGATCACCGGCCCGGCGATTTGCCGCAGCGCCTCGGCGGTTGCCGCGCCGCGCGCCAGCCCCTCCGCCATTTTGCTTTCCACGCTCTCCACCACCACGATGGCGTCATCCACCACCATCGTCAGGGCGAGAATGATTGCGAACAGGCTCAGGGTATTGGCGCTGTAGCCCAGCGCATAGAGCACGGCGAAGGTACCGATAAGCGAAACCGGGATCGCCAGCGCGACTATCAGCGTCGCCCGCCAGCTCTGCAGAAACAGCGAGACCACCACCACCACCGCCAGCAGGGTCAGCGCCAGCGACACGCCGATCTCTTTGATCGTCGCCGCGACAAAGCGGGTGGTATCAAACTTCACTTCCCAGGTGAGATCCGCCGGGAAACGCGCATGCAGCCGGGTCAGCTCGGCGCGCACCGCGCTGGCGACCTGTAGGGCGTTAGCGGTGGGCGTCGGATAGATGCCGAGATAGGCGGAGTCTTTGCCGTTGAGCTGCGCGCCGGAGCTGTAGCTGCGCGCGCCCAGCTCGATGGTCGCCACGTCGGACAGGCGCACCAGTTGGCCGCGGTCGCCGCTGCGAACCACAATCTGCCCGAAGCCGGCGGCGTCGCTCAGTCGCCCGATACCGTTGATGGTCAGCGTCTGCTGTTGGCCGTTAAATACCGGCGGCGTCCCTACCTGCCCCGCCGCGCCCTGCACGTTCTGCTCGCGCAGCGCCCTGGCAACATCATCGGTAGTGATATTCAGCGCGTTCATGCGGTCGGGCCGCAGCCAGATGCGCATGCTGTAGTCGCGCGCGCCGAACATCTGCACTTCCCCGACGCCCGGCAGACGCGCCAGCGCCTCGCGCACCTGGGTGCTGGCGTAGTTGCTGACAAACAGCGGCGACAGCGTGCCGAGCGGCGAGTAAAGACTGACGCCCATCAGCAGGTTCGTCGCCCGCTTGCGCACCTGAACGCCGTTTTGCTGCACGTCGGCAGGCAGCTGCGCCACCGCCTGCGACACGCGGTTCTGCACGTCGATCGCGGCTAAATCGGCATCGGTCCCGGCGGCAAAGGTCAGGCTCAGGCTGTAGGTTCCCTCATCGGAGCTGGTGGACTCCATGTACAGCATATGATCGACGCCGTTGAGCTGGGTCTCCAGCGGCGCGGCAATGGCTTCCGCCACGTCCGCCGCGCTGGCGCCCGGCCAGCTGGCGCTGACGTTGACGACCGGCGGCGTAATTTGCGGATACTGCTCAACCGGGATCAGCTTCAGCGAGACCGCGCCGACGAAGGTCATCAGCAGCGCAATCACCATCGCAAAGCGCGGACGACGGATAAAAAACGTAAGCATCCTCTCTCCCTCTTTAGTTGAGCAGTTGAACGGCTGCACCGTCACGCAGGCGCTGGGCGCCCTCCGTCACCACGCGCTCGCCCGGGTGGAGGCCTTCCGCCACCGCGAACTGCTGCCCCTGCTGCCCCGCGGGGGTCAAGCGGCGCATCGTCACGGTGTTGTCCGCCGTCAGCACCCAGCTGTAAAAGCCCTGCGCGTCCTGCTGCATCGCCGCCGCCGGGATCATCGGGCTCTCCTGAAGCTGCCGCGGGCGGAAGAAAATGGTGACGTTGCCGCCGGGCAGCAGACGGTGCTGCGGATTAGCGAATTCAGCGCGCAGCGCCACGCTGGCGGTGCGGCTATCAATACGGTTATCGACGGAGGTCAGAACGCCGTCTTCACGCCGTCCATCGACATCCACCTGCGCGAGCCACGCTTCCTTCAGTGCGGCAATATCCGTGTGCTGCCCCGCTTTGGCGAAAAAGGCGGTTTCATCCAGCGAGAACGCCACCCGAATCGGATCGAGCTGAACCACATCGACCAGCACGCCGCTGGCGGGGTTCACCAGGCTGCCGACGTGAAACGGGCTATGGCCGACGCGTCCGCTGACCGGCGAGGTAATGCGGGTGTAGCCGAGCGTAATCTGCTGGGCGGCAATGCGCGCCCGGGCCTGCTCCACGGCGGCAGCGGCGACATCGCGCTGCATCTGCGCGGTATCAAGGTCGTTGCGGCCGATCGCGTGGTTATTGATCAGCTGCTGGTAGCGGCTCAGCAGCTGCTGGGCCTGGCGTAGCGACGCCTGCGCGCTCTTCAGTTCGGCCTGGGCCAGCGCCAGCGCGGCTTTCGGCTGGGCGTCATCCAGCGTAAACAGCAGATCGCCCTGGTTGACGTACTGCCCATCCTGGAAGTGGCGCTGCACAATCTTCCCTTCGGTGCGGGCGCGAATATCGACGGAGTGAATGGCCTCGACGCGGCCGGAGATTTGCCGTTCGCCGGCGTGCGGCGCTTGTTCCACGGTGACGACGCGGACCGGAACGGCCGGCGCGGCGGCGGCGGCGAGCACGTAGCCTGCCAGGCCGCAGGCCAGCAGGGCGGAGCGGATGATCTTGTTCATGGGGAATTCCTTACGACGATGCGGCGTCCCTCCCCCGCAGGAGAAGGGACGCCGGGCGGGTCAGACACGCTACGCGGTTTTACGGAAACGACGGGTCAGGCGTTTCTCAACTTCGACCACCAGGAACATCGCGATACCGATGACCAGCGTGATGAACCAGTAGCGCGGCGGCAGCCCTTCGGTGCCAAACATCGTCTGCATCACCGGTACGTAGATGATGACCAGCTGCATCAGCAGCAGTACGCCGCTCACCAGCCAGATGCCTTTGTTACGCAGCAGCCCCATGTTGAGCGAGAAGCTGTCGCTGCTGCGGCAGTTAATCATGTACACCCACTGTGCGGTAACCAGCATCTGCAGCAGGACGGTGCGGATAAACTCCGGGCTGTGGCCGCGCGGCGCCAGCCAGGCTTCCAGAATAAAGGCAGCCACGGCAATCATCGTGCCGACGAAGGCGACGCGCCAGACGGCGAAGGCGTCCATAACATGCTGGCCGGTTTTACGCGGCGGACGGTTCATGGCGTTGCGCTCGGCGGCTTCAAACGCGAGGCCGAAGGAGAGCGTCGCGGAGGTGGCCATGTTCATCCACAAAATCAGCACCGGCGTCAGCGGAATGATGTTCCCCGCCAGCAGGGCGATGATAATCAGCAGCCCCTGCGCCAGGTTGGTCGGCATGATGAACAGAATGGTCTTCTTCAGGTTGTCGTAGACCCGACGCCCCTCTTTGACCGAACTGGCGATGGTGGCAAAGTTGTCGTCGGTCAGGACCATGTCGGCGGCCTCTTTGGTCACCTCGGTGCCTTTGATCCCCATGGCGATCCCGACGTCGGCCTGGCGCAGCGCCGGGGCGTCGTTGACGCCGTCGCCGGTCATGCCAACCACTTCACCGTTACCCTGCAGCGCTTTCACCAGGCGCAGCTTGTGCTCCGGGCTGGTACGGGCAAAGATATCGTACTCAACGGCGGCTTTCGCCAGCTCGGCGTCATCCATGTGCTCCAGCTGGTAGCCGGTCATCGCCTGGCTGCTGTTGGTGATCCCCAGCATCTGGCCAATGCTCATCGCCGTCTGCGGGTGGTCGCCGGTAATCATCTTCACGCGGATCCCCGCGTTCTGGCAGGCGTGGATAGCGTCAATCGCTTCCGGACGCGGCGGGTCCATCATTCCGGCAATGCCGAGGAACACCAGACCTTCGCGCAGATCGTCGTGGGTCAGCGTGGTGCTGCCGACGTTGGCCGGTTTGTAGGCGGCGGCGACCATACGCAGGCCCTGGCGGGCAAAGCGCGCCATCTCCTCTTCCCAGTACTGAGGCTCAAACGGCACCGCCCCCTGCTTGCTCAACTGCTGGCGGCACAGGGCAAAAATCACGTCCGGCGCGCCGGTAATCAGCACCTGCTCGACGTCGCCCATTTTCTGGTGGGTCGCCATGTATTTATACTGCGAGTCGAACGGTATCTTCGCGACCAGCCGCGCGTCGACGGGCGCAAGCCGCGCTTTCGCCGCCAGCACCTTCAGCGCCCCTTCCGTTGGCCCGCCGGTAATGCCCCACAGGCCGCGCTCGTCCTGAATCATCTGGCTGTCGTTACACAGGTCGATGGTGCGCAAATAGGTTTCCAGCACGCTGCCCGCTTTAATCTGCACCGGCTCGTTGCTGCCTTCCAGGCAGATGTTACCCTGAGGCTCGTAGCTGTCGCCCTCGACGCGGTAGCAGCAGTCGGCGGTGATGATCGCTTTGACGGTCATTTCGTTCATCGTCAGGGTGCCGGTTTTATCCGAGCACACCACGGTCATGGCGCCCAGGGTTTCCACCGTCGGCAGCTTGCGGATAATCGCCCGCTGACGCGCCATCGCCTGTACGCCCAGGGAGAGAATAATCGAGATAATCGCCGGTAAACCTTCCGGCACGGCGGCCACCGCCAGGCTAATCAGGGAGAGCAGCAGCTCGCCGAGAGGAATGTCGCGCAGCGCGAGGCTGAAGACGAACAGTGCGGCCATCATCGCGAGGATAATGACGAAAATCGCTTTGCCGAGCTTATCCATCTGCACCAGCAGCGGCGTACGGTGCTTCTCAATCCCCGCCATCATCTGGTTGATGTGGCCGAGCTCGGTCTCCTGACCGGTTGCGGTCACCACGCCAACGCCGCCGCCGGCGCTGATGGTGGTGCCGGAGAAGAGCATATTGGTACGGTCGCCCAGCGGCAGTTCGCCTTCCAGCGCGTCGGTGGTTTTATCCACCACCGTCGACTCGCCGGTGAGAATCGCTTCTTCAACCCGCAGATTATGGCTCTCAATCAGGCGCATATCGGCAGGGACGCGGTCGCCCGCGCGCAGAATCACGATATCGCCCGGCACCAGGTCGCGGGTGGGAATGGTTTCATGCTTGCCGCCGCGCTGCACGCGCGCGTCGCTGGAGAGCATATTGCGGATGCCCTGCAGCGATTTTTCGGCGTTGCTCTCCTGGATATGGCCGATCAGGGCGTTGATCACCGTGACGCCAAGGATGACGAGCGTATCGACCCAGTGGCCCATGACCGCGGTGAGCGCGGCGGCGGCCAGCAGGACAAAAATCAGTACGTCATTAAAGTGGGCAAGGAAGCGCAGCCAGGCCGGCTTGCCTTTTTTCTCCGGCAAGGCGTTGGGGCCGAAGGTTTTCAAACGCTCTGCGGCCTCGGCGGCGCTGAGGCCGCTGGCATGGCTTTTAGTCTGCGCCAGCACCGCATCAACCGTCTGCTGATATGCGCGGCGTGGCGCGACATCCCCTGAGGGGGTGGTATTATTAGTTTTGATCGTTTTGGTCAAAATATATCTCCCTTAAAATTCCGTGAGGCGGAAAGCCTGGAATCATTCCGGGCCAATGAGAAAAATTTTAAACAGCGGAGATAATTTAAGCTTGCGCAATATTTAATCTCTCGCAAATACAAAATTTATGGTAAGTTAATTCTATAAAACAACTATTGCAGAATATTAATAAACCAAAACTAAACGAGGTCTACTATGTTTGGAATCTACCGCGGACGCCGTCTGGTACTGTACATCCTGCTGGCCATTATTATCGCGACTCTGGTGGGATATAGCACCTATACTTTTGTAAAAGCGCTGGCTTAATAATGACGTTAATTTACATTACGGTGTAATTAACTTAATCACAAATAGTGCCAAAATAATTAACATGGGAATAAGCGAGGACGTTTAAATATAATACTTAAGGCGTAATATGATTGCGTACGAAACGATATTGCATTGATTCTCTTTTTACCGGACAATATGTTTTTAACTGATGATTAACAAATAATGAAACATCCGCTAGAAACGCTCCTCAGCGCCGCCGGCATTTTGCTGCTGGCTTTGCTCTCCTGCCTGCTGCTGCCGGCGCCCTCGCTGGGCCTGACGCTGGCGCAAAAGCTGGTGGCGACATTCCATCTGATGGATCTCAACCAGCTTTATACCCTGATCTTTTGCCTGTGGTTTTTAGCGCTGGGCGCGGTTGAATATCTGCTGCTGCGCTGGGTCTGGCGTCGCTGGTTTTCCGTTGAGCGCTAGGCCGGTCAGGTCACGCATGCCGCTGATCAGCGCTTCGCACCAGGCGGCGTAATCGTGGCCGCTGGAGGAGGGGTGGAAGCTCACCGTATAGCCCTTCTCTTTGAGCACCTGCTCAAATTCAAGCGTATTGGCATAAATGCCGCCGTCCGGCCCGTTGGTTTCGAATTTCCCCGCCTGCAGCCAGAAGCGCACCGGATAGCGCGGCGACTGCTGGTACTGGCGGGTCAGCCAGCTGGCCTCCTCCCCTTGCGGCGCCCACCAGTATGACCCGGACAGGCTCAATACGTTGCCAAACTGTCGCGGATAGCGCAGCGCTACCCAGGACGCGGCCAGCCCGCCGTAGCTGGAGCCGGCGACCACGGTTTTTTGCCGACTCAGGCTGAGTCCCTGGCGGCGCAGCCACGGCAGCAGCTCATGGGCCATAAAATCGGCGAAGTGCGGATTTGGCGGCAGCTCCTTCGCCCGTCGCGGATGATCGAGACTATCGATAAACACCACGTTGATCGGCGGCAGCCGATGGCTGGCGATCAGGGCATCCAGCACGTTGGCGAGGCGGTACTCGTGCTGGTAAGTTTTGCCGTCAAAGAGCAGTAGGGTCCAGCGCGCGGGCTGCGGCAACCGCGGGCGATAAATCAGCACTTCCCGCGTATTTTGCAGAAAGTCGCTGCGCAGCTGATGGCGGGTTAAGGTTCCGTAGCGGAGCGGCTGCGCCATCCGCTGGGCGGTGCAAAAACGCGCGGCGTTGAGGGCCAGCAGAGAGTAGCGATTCCAGCGGTCGTGGGCGGCATTGACGCTGTTCGGGTTGAGCGGGTCAGCCTGGGCGCTGACCAAAATCGCCCGCCGCTGCTCCCGCGCGCTGCCGGTTACCTGCGGCACGTCCGGGGCCAGCTTATACTGCATGAGGGTATCGGCGGGCACCACGTAGCTGCGAAACCAGACGTCAGAATCGCCGAGGCGAAACAGCGGATCGTGCTCCCCCGCCGGCGAACCCAGAATAAACACGTTGCGGCTCGCCCCGCGCCACAGGAAAGTTACCCGCTTATGGCCGGCGTCCACCGGTTCCACCATTGGCGTCCCTTCCCGCTCGAGCTCCTGCCAGAAATGCGCCGTTGAACCTCCCGCCGCCAGTTCACGCTTCAGCCGCTGCAGGCGCGGGCTGACCGGATCCAGCGGCTGAATTTTGGCCAGCGCGGTGGTTTCCCGCATCTGCCACTGAAAGCGCCAGCGCGCACCTTCTTCGCCGTGCAGCACCAGCGATGAGGCGCGGTGTACCGGCAGAGAAAACAGCAGGGTTTGCTCGCCGTCCGCCGGACCGCCCGCCAGCAGCGTGCGCAGACGGCGGTTATTGTCATCCAGCAGTCGGGCATCGGTGACGCCGGAGAGGGTCGCCGCGACGTAGTTCTCGCCCAATGTCGGCAGGTCAAAACAGACCTCGCCGCTGGCGTCGAATTTCCCCTGTAGTTCACCCTGTAACGAGGGAGATTCGCAGTTCATTGCCGCCGCCGGTAGGGTACTCATGCCAATCAGCAGGCCGCTCCACGCCGTCTTCATTAGCCGAAATTTCCTTGTAAGAATTTGTTAATAACGCTAATGCAAATAATAACTATTTGCAATAACATTAACGCCGTTAATGATAGGCGTCGGTCGATTCCCCTCGACGTGGGCGTTTTTTGATGGCGATTCAACCAAGGATAAAAAATAAACATGTTTAAATATAATAAGATAACAGCTTTCTGGGCCGCGGGCGTGGCGGCATCTCTGTTTGGCGGGCTGGCGCTGGCGGCGGAGGAAACGATCGTCGTCACCGCCGGCAGCGGCGAGGATCCCACCGCGCCGCTGAAGGGAATCGTGGCGACAAAAACGCTGTCGGCAACAAAGACCGCCGCGGAGATCGTCAAAACGCCGCAGTCGGTATCGGTGGTCACCCGCGATCAAATGCGGGCGCTGGACGTCATCTCGGTTTCCCAGGCGCTGCGCTATAGCGCGGGCGTTTTTACCGAATACCGAGGTTCATCTAACCGCAACGACGAGGTATTCGTACGCGGCTTCAGCTACGTGCCCAAATTCCTTGATGGCCTGAGCTACGGCGCCACCGCCTCGTCGCAAACCGGCACGTTCGACCCGTGGCTGCTGGAGCGCGTCGAGCTGGTGCGCGGCCCGGCCTCGGTGCTGTTTGGTCAGGTCAACCCCGGCGGGCTGATTAGCATGACCAGCAAACGACCGACCAGCCAGCCGATTCATGAGGTGCAGTTCCGTACCGGTAATAACCACCTCGCCGAAGGCGCTTTCGACGTTGGCGGTACGCTGAGCGATGACGGCCACCTGCTCTATCGCCTGAACGGGATCGCCCGCACCCAGAATAACCAGATCGATGACTATAAAGAGACGCGGATGGCTATCGCTCCCGCCCTCACCTGGTATCCTAATGACGCCACGCGCTTTACCCTGTTAACCAGCTATCAGAAAGACCCGGACGCCGGCTACCGTAACTTCCTGCCGCGTTACGGTACCGTGGAAAGCGTCGACGGCAGCTATATTCCGCGCGATTTTAACGTCAGCGATCCCAGCTACAACCAGTCGTGGCGTGAACAAACGATGATTGGCTATGAATTTGAGCACCAGCTCAACGATACCTTGACTCTGCGCCAGAATGCCCGCTACGCCACCATCAAACAGAAGTATCGCTACCTGGTTTACTCCACCAGCGCCGCCAACAGCTCGGTACTCTCCCGCCGCGCCCAGCATGAACAGCGCCAGACCGATGAGTTTGGCATCGATAACCAGCTTGAAGCGCAGTTCGCCAGCGGTCAGGTGGCGCATACGGTGATTGGCGGTGTGGATTACAAAACCAGTAAGGATAAGCAGTATCTTGGTCGGGCCGGCGGCTCGCAGTACGATATCGACTGGCGCAGCCCGAGCTACGGGGTTAACGTCGATGAAAGCGCCTTCAGTCCCGCCACTAATGAACAGCAAAATCTCGACCAGACCGGGGTGTATGTTCAGGATCAGCTGAGCTGGCGGAACTGGGAACTGTTAGTTTCCGGGCGCTACGACTGGGCGGAAGTGCGCACCACCGATTTTACCGACGCCAGCGGCACCCAGCAGAATGATAATAAGTTCACCTGGCGCACCGGCCTGCTGTACGCCTTTGATTCCGGTCTTTCCCCCTATATCAGCTACAGCACCTCCTTCGAACCTAACCTGCAAACCAACCGCGCACCGGGCGTCGGACCATTCGATCCCAGCGAAGGCAAACAGGTTGAGGTGGGTCTGAAATACCAGCCTGACCCAAACGCGTTGATGACCCTCGCGCTGTACGATCTGACGCAGAGCAACGTCGCGACCTACAACAGCGCGGCCGGGTGGTTTGAAAACAGCGGTAAAGTGCGCTCGAAAGGCGTTGAAGCCGAAGCGCACGCGACGGTTTTCGATAACCTCAATCTGATCGCGTCTTACACCTACACCGACGCGGAAACCGTCAATACCACCGTCGTCGGTACCGAAGGGAAAACGCCGGCACGCATTCCGACCCATATGGCTTCGGCGTTCACCAGCTATACCCTGCCGGACGGCGCGTTAAAAAGCCTGACCGCGGGCGTTGGCGTACGCTATATCGGCACCAGCTACGGCGATGCGAAAAACACGTTTAAGGTACCGGCAGTGGATCTGTACGACGCCATGGTCAGCTATGAGTTAGGCGAGCTGAATTCGAGCCTGAAAGGGGCGAAAGTGCAGTTCAACGTCAACAACCTCGCCAATACCAAATACGTGGCCTCCTGCGCCAGCGATAGCGCCTGCTTCTACGGCATTGGTCGGACGGTGACGGCGACGGTGAACTACGCCTGGTAAGAAAAACGTCCGCCGGTCTTCCCCCGGCGGACGCTTTCAGTGCGCGCGGCTGTGGTTTTCTTTACGGTAGGCGCCCGGCGGCAGGTTAAACGTGCGGGTGAAGATACGGGTAAAGGTTTGCTGCGAGTCAAAACCGTATTTCAGGCAAATATCGTAGACCCGCTGATCGGTATCGCGCAGATCGCGCGCCGCCAGCAGCAGCTTACGCTCGCGGATATAGCGCCCCAGACTCTCCCCTTTGTACTGTAAAAACAGCCGTTGCAAATGCCACTTCGAGTAACCGGCGTGGCGCGCAATATCGTCGATACGTAGCGGTTGATGCAAATTATCATCAATCCACTCGACGATAGTATCAATGACCTGAGCGGAAATAGTCATATGTCCTCTCTCCTCCTGAACCACTCTCATCGTTAGCGCCACCAGGCGTTAAATGATTGCGTTTTATCAGCGACCCAAACCGGCTCACCCAACATTGGCGTCAGCAGTCGCCACGGTCGCCCTGTGCTGGCCTCCGCCAGCCTTATGTACGGATCGTCCCATGTGTGTTTTGCCAGCACGAAGCGCCCGGCATGGCCCGGCAACACCGCGCGTGCGCGCACATCGTCAGCGGCTTGCGCCGTCTCTTCCGGCATCATGTGGATGTACTTCCAGTCCTGGTCATACTGACCGTTTTCCATGATCGCCAAATCCACCGCGCCAAACTGTTCGCCGATGGCTTTAAAGTGCGGGCCGTAGCCGCTGTCGCCGCTGTAGTAAATTTTCTGCTGCGGGGTGACGAACATGAAGCTGGCCCACAGGGTCTGGTTGCGCTTGAGGCCGCGGCCGGAAAAGTGGCGCGCCGGCAGGACGTGCACCGTCAGCTCACCGCTCACCTGAACCGACTGATTCCAGTCCGCCTCGCTGATTATCGCGCTCTCCATTCCCCAGTAGCGCAGATGCGACCCGACGCCCAGCGGCGTCACCACCCGCTTGACCTTCGGCATCAGCGCTTTAATGGTGGCGTAATCGAGGTGGTCGTAATGATCGTGCGAGATAATCAGCAGGTCGATCTCCGGCATGCCCTCAGCGTGCCACGGGTAATCCCCGGCAAAGGCCTTATTAATAAACGAGAACGGCGCCGCATAGCGACTAAACACCGGGTCAATCAGGATGCGCTGGCCCGCCAGCTGCAGATACCACGAGGAGTGCCCCAGCCAGACCATCGCGTCCTGCCCTAACGGCAGGCTGGCCAGATCGGTGTTCACCAGCGGCAGCGGCTGGGCAGGTCTGGCGTTTTCCCGTTTGGCGACCAGAAATTCCCACCACGCGGCCAGCATATTTTTTTGCCCGGTAAACCCAGGCGTCGGAAGCTGATTGTGAAACTGGCCGTCGCGATAGTGCGGAGACTGCTCCACCAGGCTGAGCTGCGCGCCCTGCGGCGCCTGACCAAATCCGGCATTTAACACAAACGGCAAAGTTGTTGCTGACGCTAATAACATGATGGCGACCACGCTGAAAGTGACACGGTTCATATCCTGACCTGGCGAAATCCTCCTTCCTGGAGGTTTTAGTTATAAGGCTTGATTATGAGTGAGTAAGCACTCATTATTAGGAAGAAGCTGAAAGTCGTCAAGACGATTTTCAAATTTTGACAGACAGCGTTGCAGTGCCCATGTCAGGCATGCTTAGATCGTGGTTTTATCATGTGTGAGGTAAAGTGTAGTGGCTCGTCCTAAGAGTGAAGATAAAAAGCAAGCGTTACTGGAGGCCGCAACCGCCGCCTTTGCCCAATCGGGAATCGCCGCCTCAACCTCCGCCATCGCCCGCAGCGCCGGGGTTGCCGAGGGTACGCTGTTTCGCTACTTTGCCACCAAGGACGATCTGCTCAACGAGCTTTATCTGACCATAAAAGCGGATCTGGTTAAGACAATGATCGCCGGTCTCAACCCGAACGAGACCGAGTCGAAAGAGAACACGCGCAATATCTGGAACAGCTATATCGGCTGGGGCGTGCGTAATCCCATGGAGCATAAAGCGATTCGCCGGATGGCGCTGAGTGAAAGGATCACCGACGAAACCCGCAACCGCGTCAAAGAGATGTTTCCCGAGCTCAATGAACTCTGCCAGCGTTCAATCAAGCCCGTTTTTCAATCCGAAGAATACCGCACCTTTGGCGATGCGCTGTTTCTTTCGCTGGCCGAAACTACCATTGAATACGCCTGCCACGAGCCGGAGCGCGCCGTACGTTTTGTCGAGCTGGGCTTTGAAGCGATGTGGCAGGCGCTTGCCGAGGACAATCGCTGATGGACCACCGCTCGCTGCATGACCACGCGCATCGTATCGCGCTGGAGCTCCCCTTTACCGAGCACTGCTGGCCGTTTGGCCCGGAGTACGATGTGTTTAAAGTCGGCGGGCGGATTTTTATGCTGACCGCGACGGTTCGCGGCCGCGCGCTGGTTAACCTGAAGTGCGATCCGCAGAAATCACTGCTTCATCAGGCGATTTACCGCAGCATCGAGCCCGGCTATCACATGAACAAAAAGCACTGGATCACCGTGGTTCCCGGCGAAGATATCAGCGTAGATCTGCTGGCGGAGCTGATCGATGATTCGTGGAACCTGATCGTCGATAAACTCAGTAAAAAAGAGCAGCAGCGGCTGCGCCCGCGGTGATTTTCAGCGCTGCGCGATAAGTGTTATCGCATTTTTGCCCCTTATCTTTTTTCCGTCATCGCTGTACTCTTCCTTCACGAAACGCACCCGCAAGGGGTTGTAAACAGTGAGGAAGAGTATGGATATCGTATCGGTTGCCTTAAAGCGCTACTCCACAAAGGCATTTGACGCCAATAAAAAGCTGACTGCCGAGCAGGCGGAAAACCTGAAAACGCTGCTGCAGTACAGCCCGTCAAGCACCAACTCCCAGCCGTGGCACTTTATCGTTGCCAGCAGCGATGCAGGTAAAGCGCGCGTCGCCAAAGCGGCAAGCGGCACCTACGTGTTTAATGAACGTAAAATTCTCGATGCCTCCCACGTGGTGGTTTTCTGCGCCAAAACCGCAATGGATGACGCCTGGCTTGAGCGCGTGGTCGATCAGGAAGAGGCCGACGGCCGCTTTGCGAACGCCGAAGCCAAAGCCGCGAACCACAAAGGCCGTACCTTCTTTGCCGATATGCACCGCAAAGAGCTGCACGACGACGACCAGTGGATGGCGAAGCAGGTTTATCTCAACGTCGGCAACTTCCTGCTTGGCGTCGCGGCCATGGGTCTGGACGCCGTGCCGATTGAAGGCGTCGATTTCGCGATTCTCGATGCCGAATTCGACCTGAAAGCCCAGGGCTACACCAGCCTGGTGGTGGTGCCGGTCGGCCATCATAGCGTCGAAGACTTCAACGCCGCCCTGCCGAAGTCACGCCTGCCGCAGGCGACGACGATTACCGAGATTTAATTCTCTGCTTTTCTTTTACGTCAGGATAATCCCCGGATTGCCGCTGTCGCCTTATCCGGGCTACAAAATTACACACTGTGGGAACCCGTAGCCCGGGCAAGGCGCATCAAGCGCCGCCCCCGGGAATAGCCCGCAGTATTTTGCAGCGAGGATACCCCCACGTGCCAGATGCGCTCCGCATAGCGACCAATGGCCGCCAGGCGTTGAGCGTACGCTGAATAATGCGCTGCTCTTTTCGGACCACGTTCATAGGCATTCCCTGTCGTTAATGTTTATCCAGCCACGCCAGCGCCTGCTCGCCCGTTTCATCCATCGGCAAATAGACCAGCAGGCGCGAACCGTTGCGCGGGGCCGAGTACCAGTACATCTGCTGCAGGCTGAAGCGGCCGAGCTGCGGATGGTTAAAGTGTTTCACCTGATTTTCCACCCCGCGCACCTCATAGCGCTGATGCCAGAGGGACTCGAACTCCGCCGACGCGGCGAAAAAGCGCGCCAGCTTATTTTCCCACAGCGGATCGCCGCGGTGCTCCGCCATCGCCGCGCGGAAATAGGAGACAAACGTCGCCAGCACGTCGCGATTCTCGATGCGGCTGCGCCAGGTTTCATTGGTCAGGTACAGATAAATGCAGTTGCGATCTTCCTCCGGGATGGTGGCGAAATCGATACCCATCAGGCGGCAGAAGCTGTCGTTCCAGGCCACAATATCAAAGCCGGGATTCTGAATACTGGCGGGCTGCGGCATCAGGCTATCGAGCATCCGCCGGGTGCCGGGGCTGATGCCTTCGCATACCGTCACCTGAGTGGCCTCAGGCGGAGTCAGCCCGGCCAGCACAAACAGATGCCGGGTCTCAAGCGGGCTGCACTGCAGCGCATTCGCCACCCCTACCAGCACCGCCGCCGACGGATTGACCTCCCGCCCCTGCTCCAGCCAGGTGTACCAGGTGACGCCGACGTCCGCCAGCATCGCCACCTCTTCCCGCCGCAGGCCCGGCGTGCGCCGCCGGCCAACGCGGGGCAACCCCAGGCGCTGCGGGTCGAGGCTCTCGCGGCGGGCGCGCAGAAACGCCCCCAGCTGTTTGCGGCCGTCATCGGGCGCGGCGAGGGTCATTTCACGTTGCAGCATGGTCGTCATAAAACCTCCAGCATGGTAGTACCAATACCAGTATAAGCAGGAACTGGTACCCGTTTAATTTATCGGTGATGCTACGGCTATCCGCTGAATGACGCAATGGAGAGATCCGATGAATTCGTCTGCTGTTTCACCCGGCCGCGCCGGTTTATTCCTTCTGTTGACCGGCCAGATGCTGCCGCTGATCGATACCTCGATCGCCAACGTCGCGCTGGACTCCATTACCCAATCGCTTAACGCCAGCGCCACTCAGCTGGAGCTGATCGTCGCGCTGTACGGCGTCGCCTTTGCCGTCTGCCTGGCGATGGGCAGCAAGCTTGGCGACAACTATGGCCGCCGTCGCCTGTTTATGTGGGGCGTGGCGATGTTTGGCGTCGCCTCCCTGCTGTGCGGGATGGCGAACTCCATCAATACGCTGCTGGCGGCGCGCGTGGTGCAAGGGGCCGGTGCGGCGCTGATCGTGCCGCAAATCCTCGCCACCTTGCATGTCACCCTGAAAGGCACCGCCCACGCCCGGGCCATCAGCCTGTACGGCGGCATTGGCGGTATCGCCTTTATCGTCGGCCAGATGGGCGGCGGCTGGCTGGTGTCGGCGGATATCGCCGGTTTAGGCTGGCGCAACGCCTTCTTTATTAACGTGCCGATCTGCCTGCTGGTGCTGGCCTTCAGTCCGCGATACGTCCCGGAGACGCGGCGCGAAGCGCATTCGCGCATCGACTGGCAGGGCACCTTTAGCCTTGCGCTG
This sequence comes from Klebsiella sp. MBT K-1, assembly GCF_002556465.1. Lineage (NCBI taxonomy): Bacteria > Pseudomonadati > Pseudomonadota > Gammaproteobacteria > Enterobacterales > Enterobacteriaceae > Klebsiella > Klebsiella sp. MBT K-1. The sequence goes on from NZ_PDEL01000004.1 coordinate 27,526, forward strand.
ATCCTCTGCTGCCTGCTGTTTCCGATGGCGCTGGGGCCGGAACTGCACTGGCCGTGGACGCTGCAGCTGATGCTGGCTGCGGTGCTGCCGCTGCTGATCTGGATGCGGGCCAGCGCGCTGGGCAAACAGCAGCGCGGCGAGCAGCCGCTTTTGCCGCCTCGCCTGTTGAAGCTCACCAGCATTCGCTTTGGCATGGCCATCGCCCTGCTCTTTTTCAGCGCCTGGTCCGCGTTCATGTTCTGCATGGCGCTGACCATGCAGGCCGGTCTGGGGATGGCGCCGTGGCAGTCCGGCAACAGCTTTATCGCCCTCGGCGTGGCCTACTTCATCTCCGCGCTGTACGCGCCGAAACTGATAGCCCGCTACAGCATGGGACGCATTTTGCTGACTGGTCTGGCGGTGCAGATTGTCGGCCTGCTGCTGCTGAGCGCGACCTTTTATCGCCTCGGTATCCACACCACCACCCTGGCGCTGGTCCCGTCCACGGCGCTTATCGGCTACGGGCAGGCCCTGATCGTCAATAGTTTTTACCGTATCGGGATGCGCGATATCAGCGCCTGCGACGCCGGAGCCGGGAGCGCGATTCTCAGCACTCTGCAACAGGCGACGCTGGGTCTGGGTCCGGCGATTCTCGGCTCGCTATTCTTAGCTCTTGCCCAGCGCAGCGGCGGCGACTATCCGCGGGCGCTGATCGATTTCCTCGCGGTGGAAGTGGTGATGATGCTGGTACTGGGCGCCATCGCGCTATGGCTACGCCACCACCTTAACGTCCGCCCGGCGGTCGCGACCTCATAATCACATCCGCGTAACCTGCAATTTGCATAATAGACATCCAGCGGTCATCATAACCGCTGGATGTAAAGGAGACGTTATGCAGGAATTAATATCGCACATCGCCGCATTAGGCATCAAAATTACCCCCACGACCTCACTCATTATTATCTTCGGCATTATTTTTCTGACGGCGATTGTCGTTCACCTTATTCTGCACAAAGTGGTGCTGCGTACCTTCGAAAAGCGGGCGCAGGCCAGCAGCCACCTGTGGTTGCAAATTATTACCCAGAACAAATTGTTTCATCGTCTGGCCTTCACCCTGCAGGGGATTATCGTCAACGTGCAGGCGGTGTTGTGGCTGCAAAAAGGCAGCGAGGCGGCGGAAATCCTCACCACCTGCGCCCAGCTGTGGGTGATGATCTACGCGATGCTGTCCTTCTTCTCGCTGCTGGACGTGGTGTTCAATTTATCGCAGAAATTCGCCACCGCCTCTCAGCTGCCGCTTAAAGGCATATTTCAGGGAATTAAGCTGGTCTGCGCGATTATTGTCGGCATTCTGGTCATCTCCTTACTGATTGGCCAGTCGCCGGCGATTCTGATTAGCGGCCTCGGCGCGATGGCCGCGGTACTGATGCTGGTGTTCAAAGACCCGATTCTCGGCCTGGTCGCTGGGATCCAGCTCTCCGCCAACGATATGCTCAAACTCGGCGACTGGCTGGAGATGCCGAAATATGGCGCCGACGGCGCGGTGATCGACATCGGGCTGACCACGGTGAAGGTGCGCAACTGGGATAACACCATCACCACCATTCCCACCTGGTCGTTGGTTTCCGACTCGTTTAAAAACTGGAGCGGTATGTCGGCCTCCGGCGGCCGCCGCATTAAGCGCAGCCTGAATATCGATACCACCAGCATTCATTTTCTCGATGAACAGGAGCAGCAGCGCTTAATTCAGGCCCGGCTGCTGAAGCCGTATATGGATTCGCGTCATCAGGAAATCAGCCTGTGGAACCAGCAGAACGCCGCCGATCAATCGATATTGAATCAGCGCAAGATGACCAATATCGGCACCTTCCGCGCGTATTTGCAGGAATATTTGCGTAATCATCCGCGCATCCGCAAAGATATGACGCTAATGGTTCGCCAGCTGGCACCGGACGCCAACGGTTTGCCGATTGAGATCTATTGCTTCACCAACACGGTAGTGTGGGCAGAGTATGAGAGCATCCAGGCGGATATTTTCGACCACGTATTTGCGGTGGTTGACGAATTCGGCTTGCGGATCCATCAGTCCCCCACCGGCAACGATATTCGTTCGCTGGCGGGCGCGTTTACTCAGTAATATCCTCAGGCACTGGCGCGGGAAATGACGCGCCAGTCCATCATCACCCGCTCAACCGCGGCGTCGGGATTATCGATCCTTTTCATTAATAACGTCACGGCGGTACGGCCAATTTCGCGTGAAGGCTGTTCCACGGTGGTCAACTGCGGCGATACCACTTCGGCGAGTTCGGTGCCATCAAAGCCGACCACCGCGATATCTTCCGGTACCCGCAGCCCGGCCTGCGCAATGGCCCGCAGCGCGCCCGCCGCCAGCGAATCGGAAACCGCAAACACCGCATCCGGCTTCTCTTCCTGAGCCAGCAGCGTCTCCATCGCCTTTGTACCGGCTGCGGCGCTTAAGTCGCTGGCGTAGATCACCTGCTGATAGTCCAGCTCGCGAACGTGCAGCACGCTTTTATAGCCGCGCTCGCGCAGACGGGAATAGCGGTAGCTGAGATCGTGGTTGATTAAAGCAATGCGTCTGCGCCCGCCGTCGACCAGCCGGGAAACGGCGCCCTGCGCCGCGTCGACGTCGTTGATGCCGACGCAGGAGATACTGCCGTTATCGGCGTATTCCGCGCACTGAACCCAGGGCGCGTCGCCGATCATGGTGGTCAGTTCCGGCAGGCTGGAGAGCGCGTTCATGGTGATGATGCCGTCGACCATTTTGCCGGAAAGCAGCTGCAGGCCCGAGGTGGAACGGGCTAAATCCGAACCGGAATTACACAGCAGAATCCGGTAGCCGTTCTTTTCCGCCTCTTCTTCAATACCCTTGACCACTTCGGCGCAAAAGGGGTTGGCGATATTCGAGACCATCACCAGAATCATATTGCTGCGGGCCGTTCGCAGCTGGCGGGCCAGCAAATTCGGCTGGTAGTTACTCTCTTTGATCGCCTGCAGCACACGTTCGCGATTCTTCGCTTTCACGGTATCGCTGTTATTCAATACCCGCGATACCGTCGCCACCGAGACGCCCGCCAGACGAGCGATTTTCTGAATTGACATAGAGGCTGCACTTCCCGCATAGACGTTATATTTCGCAGGCTATCATAAATGAGCGCCGCCAGCCTGGTAAAGAAACGAGGTCGACCAGTCAGTAGAATAACCAGCAGATTATTTAGAAAAACAATAAATTATCAGGCCACTCTTCCTTTACGCAAAAGAGCAAGCTTTTACGGAGTATATCGGCATAATATAAAAATACGCGCAAGATGCTCACAAGGCATTTCTGCTCGTGTTGAAAACCAATAATTATGGATGATGATATCAATGAAACTCAAAATAGCGCTTATCGCGCTCGGCTGTTCGCTCGCCGCCCTTTCCGGCTGTACCTCCTCAAAATCTTCACCGGAACGCCACGCTTACTACTTTATTTCACACCGCAGCGATTTCGTCGGCGGTAACTTCGCCACTAACCGTCAGGAAAACTACCGCTTAAATCTGCCGAACTTTACTGAAATCTATGCCCGCGGCCAGCAGGACAGAAAATCGGGGATGAGCGAAAGCGACGCCCGCCGTACTGCCGACGCCATCAGGCAGCAGGTGGCGCAGGGCACAAAAACCCAGCACGCGTTCAACGGTAACGCCAGCGATAAATGGGACAACGAGATGGAAAATAAAGACGCCGTGCTGTTTGGTAATGAACTGGCCGGGACCTATCTCGACGGCTATTTTGGCGTGAAATAACACAGCGGGTGCGCGAAATGCGCACCGCGCCTTCTGCTTATCTTTCCACCTGCACCCAGCGCTGCTGCTGATGGCTTTTCACTATCGCATCAACGATGTACATCACGTCCGCCCCCTCATAGAACGAGGCGAAACGCCGCGACGACGCCGGCGGCATCTCACCGGCGCGCACCGCCTGATAAAAGCTGAGCATCATATTTTTAAACGCATCGGGCCAGCCTTCGTTATGCCCGCCGGGGAAATGGGCGCTGGCGGCGGCCTCGCCGAGCATCAGGCTCGGATCGTCGCTCAGCAGCTGGTTTGGCTGCTGGCGATGACCTACCCACAGCCGCTGCGGCACCTCCTGCTCCCATGCCAGCGAACAGTTACTGCCGTTGATCTCTACCGTCAGGCCATTTTTTCTCCCGGCGCTGACCTGCGAAACGGTAAAACAGCCCTTACTGCCGTCATCAAAACGGAACAGTACCGACCCCAAATCTTCGGTGTCGACGGGCCGCGCCTCATACGCGCCATTATCGCGATGCTGGCTAAAGGTCGCATCCCCGGCGACGGGCGCCTTACGCGTCGGCCAGACGATAGAGAGATCCGCCATCACCTCGACAATGCGGCGACCGGTCATAAACTGCACCGTATCGCACCAGTGGGAGCCAATGTCGGCCACCGCCCGCGAGGCGCCGCCCTGCGCTGAATCAACCCGCCAGTTATAGTCGGTTTCCAGCAGCATCCAGTCCTGCAAATAGCTGCCATGCGCCGCAAACAGCCTCCCGACGTCGCCGTTGCGCACCATCGCCGCCGCCTGCTGCACCATGGCGAACTGGCGATAGACAAAGCTAACCCCGTGGACCACGCCGGCATCCTCCGCCAGCGCCACCAGCTCACGCGCTTCTTCCGCGGTCATGCAGAGCGGTTTTTCTGAAAAAACGTGCAGACCGGCGGAGAGGATCTGGCGGTTAATCCGCGCGTGCAGGTGGTTCGGCGTACAGTTATGCACCACCTGCAATCCGGGGTGGGCCAGCAGAGCCTCGACGCTGCCGTAGGCGTGCGCCACGTTGAGCTGACGCGCCTTCTGCTGCGCCATCTCGAGGCTACCGTCGCACAGCGCCACCACCTCGATATCCCCCACCCGGCGCAGCGCCTCCAGGTGCGCCGGCCCGATAAACCCGGAACCAATAATGCCGACCTGGATCATTCTCTCCCCTCCTTGCCCGCGGCGAAATCATCAAACGCCCGCCCGGAGACCGGGATGATATGGCGGCGGATAAACTCGCTGCCTTCGCGCGCGCCAACCTCCGCGTCCTTCAGGCAGCACTCCCACTCCAGCACCGCCCAGCCGTCAAAATCATACTCGGTGAGCTTGCTGAAAATCGTTTTGAAATCGATCTGCCCGTCGCCCAGCGAACGAAAGCGCCCCGCCCGCTGCGGCCAGTTCTGATAGCCGCCGTAGACCCCGCTGCGCCCGTCGCGGCGGAATTCGGCGTCTTTGACGTGAAACGCTTTGATTCGCGCGTGGTAGATATCGATAAAGGCCAGGTAATCCATCTGCTGAAGATGAAGGTGGCTGGGATCATAGAGTATGTTGCAGCGCGGGTGGTTATCGAGGCGCTGCAGAAAACGCTCAAAGGTGACGCCATCATGCAGATCTTCGCCGGGATGGATTTCGTAGCAGAGATCCACGCCCTGTTCGTCGAAAACGTCCAGCAGCGGCCGCCAGCGCCGGGCCAGCTCATCAAAGGCCTCATCGAGAAGCGGCTGATTATGCGGCGGCCACGGATAAAAATAAGGCCACGCCAGCGCCCCGGAAAAGGTGGCATGCGCTTTCAGCCCCAGACGCGCAGAGGCCACCGCCGCCTGGCGCACTTTCTCTACCGCCCACTGCTGGCGCGCCTGCGGGTTACCGCGCAGCGCGGCGGGCGCAAAGGCGTCAAAGGCCGTATCATAAGCCGGGTGAACGGCCACCAGCTGACCCTCAAGATGGGTGGACAGCTCGCCGATCGCCAGGCCATGCTCCGCCAGCTTGCCGCTCACCTCATCGCAGTAGGTCTGGCTGGCGGCGGAGCGTTCAACATCGAAAATCGCCGGATGGTTGCAGGGGATCTGTAATGCCTGATAGCCCAAACCGGCAGCCCACTGCGCCAGGCCCTCCAGGGTATTAAACGGCGCCTGCGAACCGATAAACTGCGCCAGAAAAATGCCCGGCCCCTTGATTGTTTTCATACCACCTCCTGAAAAATTAACGCGACTCTTTCTCGTTGTACTGGAAAGAGAAAAGGAAAATCAGGGCGATGACCGCTGCGGCCACCGCCGGGATCCACCAGAAGGCGACCCACGCCTGCGGTACGCTCTGGCCTGCCACCAGGTGGTTATACAGCGCGCCGGAAATCTGCGATCCCAACAGCATGCCGATACCGTAGGTGAACATCACAATCATGCTCTGCGCCTGGCCCTTCACCTTTTCACCGGCCACGCGATCGGTATAGATAAAGCCGACAACAAAGAAAAAGTCGTAGCAGACGCCGTGCAGCAGGATGCCGAGATAAAGCAGGAACCGTCCCTCTTCGCTGACGCCCAGCGCAAAGAAGGCATAGCGTACAAACCACGCCGCCATGCCGATCAGCAGCATGTATTTCACCCCGAGACGGCGGAACAGCAGCGGGATCACCAGCATAAAGAAGATTTCTGACATCTGACCGAAAGACATTGCGGTGCTGACGTCCGCGATACCGGCATCCGCAAGATAAGACGCGGTGTAGGCGTAGTAGGTCCCCAGCGGAATCGAAATCAGCGTCGCGCAGAGGGAGAAAATCAGGAAGTGACGCGTTTTCAGCAGCGCGAAGGCGTCGGCGCACAGCAGGTCGCGAAACTGAACCGGGGTCCCTTTCGCCGGGGCCGGCGTGTGCGGCAGCGTCAGGCTATAAACGGCCAGCGCCACCGAACAGAGCGCCGCAACAGAGAAAATTCCTGTGGTATCGGAAATCCCCGTCACGCCGATAAAGATACCGGCGATGATCCAGCCGATGGTGCCGAAGACGCGCACCACCGGGAAGGTTTTATCGACGTTCGCCAGGCTATGGAAAGCGATGTTATTGGTCAGCGCCAGCGTCGGCATATAGCACAGGGTATAGCCGAACAGCAGGCCAATCAGCAGCGCGCCGTTTTGCGCCACCAGCGCCTGCGGGACAAACCATAGAATCACCGCGCCGGCCAGATGCATCACCGCCATCACCTTCTGCGAAGCGAAAAAACGATCGACCAGCATGCCCAGCACAAACGGCGAGAGAATAGACGCAATCGGCCCGGCGGAGAAAGCATCGCCGATCAGCAGCGACATCTCATAGCGGGTCATCACCAGCCCCAGCGTCACCGACCAGCTACCCCAGATAAAGAACTGCATAAACATCATTAACGACAGCCGCGGCACCAGAAAACGGTGGGCTACGCGGGGACTTTCACGACCTTCGGTTGTTGTGACCATTTCGACCGCCCTCAAAAAAGTAATCGATTACAAATACGCTCAAATAAAAAGTAATCGATTACAAAAAGAAGATCGCGAGCAAAATACGCTAAGCGCGAAGAAGATCACAATAAAAGTGGAAGATACCCCGCCGGACGGCGGGGCGATCGCGCGCTACGCCGTCCGGCGCAGGGTTTTAAAGGCCGCAAACAGGAACAGGATCCACACCGGCAGCAGAATCGCCGACAGACGCATCCCGTCGATGGTGCACATCAGCACCAGGATCAGCGCCAGAAAGGCGATACAGATATAGTTACTGGCGGGCGACAGCAGAGCTTTAAACTTCGGCTCGCGCCCCTTGCGCCGTTGGGCGGCGCGGAATTTCAGGTGCGCCAGGCAGATCATGATCCAGTTCAGCAGCAGCGTCGCCACCACCAGCGCCATCAGCAGGCCGAGGGCTTTCTGCGGCAGCAGATAGTTAAGCACCACCACCAGGGAGGTAATAATCCCGGAAAGCAGCAGGGAGTTGACCGGCACGCCGCGCTTGCTGACGCGGGCGAGAAACTTCGGCGCGTTGCCCTGCACCGACAGTCCAAACAGCATCCGGCTGTTGGAGTACACGCCGCTGTTATAAACCGACAATGAAGCCACCAGAATCACAAAGTTCAGCGCAGAAGCCACCACGTTGCTGTCAAGATTATGGAAGATCATCACGAACGGGCTGCTATCGGATTGGATTTCCACCCACGGATAGAGCGCCAGCAGAACCACCAGCGAACCGATATAAAACAGCAGAATACGGTATACCACCTGGTTAACCGCTTTCGGGATGCTCTTTTCCGGGTTCTGCGCTTCTGCGGCAGTAATGCCAATAAGCTCCAGTCCGCCGAAGGAGAACATAATGACCGCCAGCGACATAATCAGGCCGTGCCAGCCGGTGGCGAAGAAACCGCCGTGTTTCCACAGGTTATCGATTCCCGCTTTACTGCCGCCGTGGCCGCCGAACAGCATCCACAGGCCAAAGCCAATCATGCCGATAATCGCCAGCACCTTAATCAGCGCGAACCAGAACTCCGCTTCGCCGTAAAGGCGAACGTTTACGAGGTTCACGGCGTTGATAATGAGGAAGAAAGCGGCGGCCCAGATCCACGTCGGCACGTCCGGCAGCCAGTACTGCATATAGATGCCGGCGGCGGTCAGCTCCGCCATCCCCACCAGCACGAACATTACCCAGTAGTTCCAGCCGGAAAGAAAACCGGCAAACGGGCCCCAGTATTTATAGGCAAAGTGGGCAAAGGAGCCAGAAACCGGCTCTTCAACGACCATTTCGCCAAGCTGGCGCATGATCAAAAAGGCGACGATGCCGGCGACGGCATAGCCGAGCAGGACCGCCGGTCCCGCCATTTGAATCGCTGGCCCGATGCCGAGAAACAGGCCGGTACCGATGGCGCCGCCAAGGGCGATAAGTTGGATATGTCGGTTCTGTAAACCGCGGTGCAGCGTCGGGCCGCTTTCCTCTACGGTCTCCGACGACGTTGACGCGTCTTTCACGTCGATCCCCTGTGTATTTATATGAAGGGGCACCTTTTAACACTTATACTCGCCATACTTCAAGCGGCAGATGCGCAGGCTTCATACGTTCATTGATTTATCACAAGGGACGATCGGCCCTGCCCGCCTCTGCATTTTGGCTCAGAACGCGTAACCTACCGATACCTTGAACGTCCGCGGTTCGCCGCGGAACAGATAGGTTCCGCTGTCATCCGCGCCGGACCAGTAGTTCTCATCCGTTACGTTATCGACACCCGCGCGTACCGTCATCTGGTTTTGATTCTCGTTAAGCGCCAGTCGATAGCGCACGCCGAGATCGAGGGTGGTATAGCTATCAATCTTCTTGCTGTTCGCCTGATCGGCATACTGCGAACCCGAGTGGTTGAGGCGCGCGGTGGCGGTCAGACCGTCGATGGGCTTGATGTCATACTCTGCGCCAAGCACCGTGTAGAACCCCGGCACGCCGATCGCTTTCTTACCATCGTTCACACCCTTCGCGGTTTTCGACAGTTCGGCATCCAGCCAGGTAGCGCTGGCGTTAAGGCGCAGGCCATACAGCGGTTCGCCGAAGATATTAAATTCGACGCCGCGGTTACGCTGCTCGCCGTTAAGCCCGTAATAGCCGTTGCTGTCGAGGACCGCTGACGGCATTTTAATTTCAAACAGCGACAGCGAGCCGCCAATTGTGCCGAAATCGGCCTTCACCCCGACTTCGTTCTGTTTTGAGTGAATGATCCCAACGCTTTCACCATAGTTTTTAGCGGAGGTTGGCGCATTGCTGCCCGGCTGTAGCGCTTCGGTATGGTTGGCGTATAAAGAAATCACTTTCCACGGCTTATAAACCACGCCGTAAGTGGGCATCCAGCGGCTGTCATCAAATGCGTCATCGGTTTGCAGGCCGGTGGTTTTGTTGTAATTGCGCACCACTACCTTTTGATGGCGCGCGCCAGCGGTAAACAGCAGCGTATCGTCGAGCACGCCAAGGGTGTCGCTTAGCAGCCAGCCCTGGGAACGGGTGCGGCCGCTGGTCAGCGGATCGTCATAGTCGCCGCCGAATGAAGCGTTGGCCGGAGGCGCGACCTGCCGGGTATCGTAGATGTTCACCAGCGGATTATCCGCCGCCTTCGACATCCGCCATGCGGTTTTGTCGTTTTGAGTTTTCGCCGAATAGCCGACGTTGACCCTGTGCGATACAAAACCGGTGGCGAACTCGCCGCGAAGGCCCGCCATGCCGCTGGCGGTATCAATATAGCGGTTGGTATCGAGGCGCCCCGCCGTGGCGTTGCCCGCCCGGTCAATCAGCTTCGAGGCGCTATACAGGCCAATCTCATGGGCATGCTGCGCCCCTAACGAGGCGTAGGCGGTCCATTTATCAATAATGTCGTATTCCATTCTCAGCATACCGAACTCATTTTCGATATCGCTGTAAGCCCATTTTTGCGTGTAGTTATGGGTGTTATCCGGCAGACGCGGGATAAAATCCACGGCCGAAATATTGATCCCCATCGGGCCGCCGTGGAAGGTTTTCTTCTGATAGCCAAAGTCAAAAGAGCTGCGTAAGCGCTCACCGCGATAATCGAGGCCAATCGAAGCCAGAGTGGTTCTGCGCTTGTCATTGTCGACCGCCGCCTCGCCTTCGCGATGCACCAGGTTCACCCGCGCGCCGAACTGGTTATCGTCGCCAAAGCGACGGCCTAAATCCAGCGAGCCGCCGACCTGCGAATCCGAGGTATAGTCGACGCCAACGTTGGCGGTGGGGATATCTTCCGCGCGCTTAGGTTCGAGGTTAATCATCCCGCCGACGCCGGAGCTGGCGGCGCCGTTGAGCAGGGCGTTGGCGCCTTTAAAAATTTCGACCCGCTCAAGCATGGCGGTATCCACCACCTGACGCGGCACCACCCCGGCCAGCCCGCTCAGGGTCATATCGTCGCCGTCAAACTTGAGGCCGCGAATGCGGTAGGTCTCGGCATAGTTACCGTAGCCCTGCACCGGCTGAACCCCGGCATCGTTGCTCACCACATCGGTGATGGTTTTCGCCTGCTGGTCCTGAATCAGCTTCGAGGTATAACCGATGATGCTAAACGGAACGTCCATGGCGTTTTGCTCGCCGAGCATCCCGAGACGCCCGCCGTTCGCCACCTGTCCGTCGAGATAGGCAGGCACCACCAGATCGCCGCCGGCTTTAAAATCGCTGGCGGGCGTTGCCTGGACGACCATGGTTTCTTCGCTTTTCTTGCTTTCCGCCGCCGCGGCTGAATGGGTGATTGCGCCGATGGTTAACGCCAGCAGCGTTTTGCGTAGCGGGAAAACAGAAGAGTGATAGGTACGCATAATGAGTCCCATAGGTAAGAAAAAATAAAAAAAGATTAATTATTAATAAAATCAATAAATTAACATTTACTTCGCCGCCGATGTTCTCTTTTCGATCTTGCGCGAGCGAGCCCTATCCCGCTTTCGCAGTTTCCCCGTGAGCATCCGCTGAGGCAGGCAATCACCGAAAACATAAAAACAAAATAAGAATGAGAACTATACGCATTATCTTAACGTAATCAAGAAGGGCTTTTAGCGCATGAAAAAACGTTTCATTTTTCGCTGAAAAGTATTCAGAGCCGGGGAAGTGACTAAAAGAGAAAAGAAAAGGAATACAAAACGCTGATGGAAAAGCGCCGGAACCTGACAGGCTCCGGCATACAGTATTACGCGCTGGCGCTGTCCAGACGCGCTAGTTGGTCGGCGCTCAGGGTCAGCGCGGCGGCGCGGGCGAAGCTCTCCACCTGAGCGATGCTGGTGGCGCTGGCGATAGGCGCCGTTACGCCTTCGCGGCTCATCAGCCAGGCCAGCGCGACTTCGGCGGGTTTGGCGTCGTTTTGCTCCGCCACCTCAACCAGCGTATCGACAATGCGCAGCCCGCGCGGATTGAGATATTTGCCAATGCCGCCCCCGCGCTGGCTTTGCGCCAGATCGGACTGCTGGCGGTATTTGCCGGTCAGGAAGCCGGACGCCAGGCTGTAGTAGGTCACCACGCCGATATCGCGGCTGATGCACAGGTCGCCGAGCGCGCCCTCAAAAGCCGAGCGATGATAAAGATTGTATTCCGGCTGCAGCACCTGCCAGGCCGGCAGACCGCTTTTGCGCGACACTTCCAGCGCGCTCGAAAGCTGGCCGGCGTCAAGGTTGGAGGCGCCCATAGCGCGGATTTTCCCCGCCTGCTGCAGGGCGTGAAACGCCTCGAGGGTTTCCGCAACCGGCGTTTCCGGGTCCGGCCAGTGGGCAAAATAGAGGTCGATATAATCGGTGTTCAGGCGCCGGAGTGAATCCTCAACCGCCTGCTGGATCCACGCTTTTTTCAACCCTTTATGCCCGGGAAGGCCTAAATCGGCCCCCACTTTGGTGAAGATCTTCACCTTATCGCGCATGCCGGGCCGCGCCTGTAGCCAGCGACCGATAATGGTTTCAGACTCGCCGCCCTGATTACCCTCCGCCCAGCGAGAGTAAACATCCGCCGTGTCGATAGCATCAAAGCCGTGGTCTATAAACGCATCAAGAATGGCAAAACTGGTTTTTTCATCGATGGTCCAGCCAAAAACGTTGCCGCCAAACACCAGCGGGGCGATGGAAAATCCGGTTTTGCCCAAGGTACGTGTGATCATGCCGTTCACTCCTTATCGCTTATATTCAGTATCCTTCGGAACGCCGTGAGGGCCAGGAAAGGACAATTACGGGATAGTAAGAAAAGGAAGCTTGAAGCGGGCTAGCCGTGCCCGCTGAATGCATAACAACATTATGTCCCGGAATAGACGTCAAAGCTAAAATATTTCCCGGCTAACTTTTTATAAGTGCCGTCGGCGAGAATGCGGGCAATCGCGCCGTTAATCTCCTGGCGCAGGGCATCGTCCTCTTTGCGCAGGCCAATCGCCGCGCCGGCGCCGAACAGCTTGTCGTCCTTCAGATGGCCGCCAACGAAGGCAAAATCTTTACCCTGCGGCTGCTGCAGGAAGCTGTAGTCGGCCATCATCCCGGACAGCACCGCGCCATCAATACGCCCGGACTCCAGATCCTGAACCACGCGATCCGCCCCCTGATAGGCGACGATATTGATCCCCGCCGTGCGCCAGTGCTGGTTGACGTAAGTCTCCTGCGCCGAGCCCTGTTCCACGCCGATGGTTTTGCCCTTCAGCTGTTCGACGGTATTCCCGGCCAGGGTATTTTTACGCGCCACGAGGAACACCGGACCGTTGTAGAGCTTGTCGCTAAAGCCGATCTGCTCTTTGCGCTTCTCGGTCATATACATGCCGGAGAGGATCGCGTCGAACTTACGCGCCTTCAGCGCCGGGATAATGCCGTCGAAGTTGCTTTCCACCCACACGCACTTGGCCTGCAGCTGGGCGCAAATCGCGTTGCCGAGATCAATATCAAAACCCGCCAGCTTACCCTGCGGATCTTTCCATTCAAACGGCGCAAAGGTGGGATCGACGCCAAAGCGAATTTCCTTATTTTCTGCGGCCAGGGCTGAAGTTGAGGCCATCAGCGCGACCCACAGCAGAAGAGATTTTTTCATTATTTACGGACTCCAGAGATCAACGGCAGTGTGTTTCAACTAACCGGACGAACAGCGTCGCGCCGGTAGAAATAATGTCATCATTAAAGTCATAGCCGGGGTTGTGCACCATACAGCCGCCCTTCCCGCCTTTCTCCCCATTACCCAGCAGGAAGTAGCAGCCGGGGCGTTTCTGGAGCATAAAAGCGAAATCTTCGCTGGCGTTCATCGGCGAAATGGATTCCAGCACGCCCTCCTCGCCAAATACCTCCAGCGCCAGCGCTTTGGCGAACTCGGTCTCCTCGTCGCTGTTGGTCAGCACCGGATAGGAGTCAAAAACCTCAACCTCGCTGCTGGCGCCGTAGCTTTTGGCGGTAAAATCAGCGAGCGCCTTGATCCGCTTAATTAGCAGGTCGCGAATTTCCGGCTTCATCGCCCGCACGCTCAGCTCCATCACCACGTTCTCGGGGATGACGTTGGAGGCGATACCCGCCTGGAAAGTGCCGACGCTGACCACCGCGGTTTCGCCCGGCGGTACGTTACGGGCAACGATACTTTGCAGATTCATCACCAGCGCCGCGCCGGTCACAATGGGGTCGACGGTGCGCTCGGGGTGCGCGCCGTGGCCGCCGTAACCGGTAATGGTGATTTTGACCGTATCCGCCGAGGCCATAAAATTACCGGCGTAAAAGCCGAGTTTCCCCACCGGCAGGCCCGGCATATTGTGCAGGCCGAAGATGCGCTCGCAGGGGAAACGTTCAAACAGGCCGTCTTTAATCATTAAATCCGCGCCGCCGATAGCTTCTTCCGCGGGCTGGAATATCAGGTGTACCGTGCCGTTGAACTGGCAGGCCGGCGAGGCGATATATTTCGCCGCCGCCAGCAGAATGGTGGTATGGCCATCGTGGCCGCAGGCGTGCATTTTCCCGGCAACGGTGCTGGCCCACGGGAGATCGGTCGCTTCGAAAATCGGCAGCGCGTCCATGTCGGCGCGCAGGCCGATTGTGCGCGGAGAATCGCCTTTGCTTAAGGTTCCGACCACCCCGGTTTTCGCCAGCCCGCGGGTCACCGTATAGCCCCACTCGGTCAGTTTTCCGGCCACCAGCTCGCTGGTATTAAACTCTTCCAGGCTTAATTCCGGATGGGCATGTAAATAATGACGGATCGCAATCATTTCATCTTCGGTGGCTTTAATTTCAGGAATTACACAGTCGGTCATGCCGGTCTCCGGGAATAGAATCAGATGCAAAGCTTTAATAACTTAACGTGCTAAGGGTTTATTGCAAGCAGGATTTCTTATTCCGCAGGCAGTTTTCATCTGATTTATTCATAGTGATTTAACGGCGAAGCGGACGTCTTTTACTCTCGCCTGAACCAGGGCGCTTCTTGCATTCTCTGCTTTTTATTAACCATGAAGCACAATAACAATTTATAAAGTCTAAATACGCAGATAAAACATCAAAGAAGAGGCGCAAGGATGATATTTTCAACTTTGCGCTTTTTAAGTGAGAACAAGGGCGGGTGGGCATTGCCCGATAGCGCTACGCTGACCGGACTACCGTCCCTCAGACGCGGGGAAATCGGTAGCCCGGACAGGCGCGCAGCACCGCCTCCGGGGGAAGCGGTAGCGAGGTTAAGGCAGAAAAAGGTTAGTGACTCAGCGCGCCGTTAATCAGGATCGACGTAATAATCCCGGTCGCGGCGGCAATTAGCACATAGTTGCCATCAATATAGGACCAGTGCTGCCCGCGCGGCGGTGCCGGTAATCCGCGATCGTTCCAGTCGTTTATCCGGTAATCATTGCCGCGAAAACGTTCCGGCGCCGGATGACCTTTGCGGAAATCATGCCCGTTCCACGCAAAGTGGTCCTGCTCATGACGCGCCTGATGAGGGTTACCCTGCGGCCCCTTGTCACCATGCGCCGGGCCACGGTTATCGCCGTTGCCCTGATGGTTGTTAGCCTGCGGCCCCTGCTGACGGTTACCGTTCGGGCCGCCGCGCCCGGCGTCTTGCTGCCAGACCTGCTGCTGACCGTGGTTGTTGCCGCCAGGGCCATCCGCCCAGGAGACAGAAGTTAAAGCACAAGATAAAATAATCGCCAGTGAAAGAATCTTTTTCATAATACACCTCCTGATATATTTCCTTTGTACCAGGAGAATGTGGAGGAATAGTGAGTAACAATATAACCAGGACAATTCCTGGCATATCCGCTTAGTCTTCCAGGGCGCATTTTTATTGCCTGCGCTCATTTAACCCAGCCACAGGGTTTACTATGCCCCCGGGTATACCGCAAGCCGGCTCGATATCCATTGCGGATAATTATCCCGAGGCTGAACCATGGACGCTAAATAACAAAAAAGGCCGCTTTCGCGACCTTTTTTAGCAAAGAGTCAGTAATTACTCAGTGACTTTAGTTTTTAGCTCTTCGGCACCCTGCTTGGTTTTATCCCAGCCTTCTTTGCTGACCTCTTTGGTCTTATTCCAGCCTTTTTCGGTGCCTTCTTTAGTTGCGTTCCAGCCCTTCTCAGTCCCTTCTTTGGTCTTATTCCAGGTTTTCTGCGCGCCTTCGCTGACTTCGCTGCCTACGCTGTCGCTTTTGCCTTCCGCCGCGTGTTTAGCTTTGAGCTGCTGCTCTTCACCCTGGTGCTGGGCCTCGTGCAGTTTTTCCTTCGCGGTGTTCGCCCCTTCATGGGCCGCCGCGACGGTATCGTCGGTTGCGTGTGTCGTTGTTGCAGCAAAAACAGGAGCTGCTACCAGAATCGCAGATAACGCAATCATTGCTTTTTTCATAATATCCTCTCTCGCTAACGAACTTAATGTTATGAGTCGCATTTAGCATGGCACAAGATTTTGCCGTCTGGCTTTAGGGATTGTTCTTAAAACTGATTTCAGACTTTTCTATCGACTTTTGGTCTGCCGCCCCCCCCTTTGCACCTGTCCGGGCTGCCGCTTTTTACCGCTATAGAGTCCGCAGCCATTAGAAGTCTCTCCCGCTCAGCCGAACGGCCGCTCTTTTGCCAACCGGCTCACGTTTTTATACCCTGGTTCGCACTTTTCCGCCGCTGACGTTCCCCTGATCCTGTCGCTATGCTTTAATAAGCTAAACCGGTTTAACTAAGTTTAGCTATGGAGATTTTTCAGCATGATTGCAAAAGTTTGGGTTCTGGGAGATGCGGTAGTTGACCTGCTGCCGGAGAGCGAAGGCCGTCTGTTGCGCTGCCCCGGCGGCGCGCCGGCCAACGTGGCGGTAGGTATCGCCCGTCTTGGCGGCATCAGCGGGTTTATCGGGCGCGTCGGCGACGATCCGTTTGGCCGCTTTATGCGCCACACCCTGCAGCAGGAGCTGGTCGACGTCAGCCATATGCGCCTCGACGGCGAGCACCGAACCTCCACCGTCGTGGTCGACCTTGACGATCAGGGCGAACGCACCTTTACCTTTATGGTGCGCCCAAGCGCGGATCTGTTCCTGGCGAAAGAAGACCTGCCGCAGTTTGCCGCCAACCAGTGGCTGCACGTCTGCTCTATCGCGCTCAGCGCCGAACCCAGCCGCAGCACCACCTTCGCGGCTATGGAGAAAATCAAGCTGGCCGGCGGCCGGGTCAGCTTTGACCCCAATATCCGCCCGGACCTCTGGCAGGATCAGGAGCTGCTGCACGCCTGCCTCGATCGCGCCCTGCGCATGGCCAACGTGGTGAAGCTGTCGGAAGAGGAACTGGTATTCATCAGCGGAAGTGATGATTTAGCGCAAGGCATCGCCAGCATCACCGCGCGCTACCAGCCTGAATTGCTGCTGGTCACCCAGGGCAAAGCGGGCGTGCTTGCCGCCTTCCAGCAGCAGTTTACCCATTTCAGCGCCAAGCCTGTGGTCAGCGTGGACACCACCGGCGCGGGTGACGCTTTTGTCGCCGGACTGCTCGCAAGCCTTGCCGCCAAAGGGATGCCGACAGATATCGAAGGGCTGGAACCCACCCTGACGCTAGCGCAAACCTGCGGCGCTCTGGCGACAACGGCGAAAGGCGCGATGACCGCTCTGCCATACCAGCGCGATCTTAATCGCCAGTTTTGATTCTTCAGGCCGTCGTGCGCGGCCCACTTTGTTGCATCCATCACATTTATTAAACCGGTTTAGCAAAATCCATTTCCAAATGTTAAGGGTCATGCTTAACATAGCGCCTAAACCGGTTTAGCAAAAAACAACATTTCCAAATTTTACTTTCGGGATGCAACCAGCATGTATAAAAAAAGCACACTCGCGGTCCTTATCGCTTTGCTAACCGGTGCCGCCTCAGCCCACGCGCAAACGGACCTCAGCACCATCGAAGCCCGCCTGGTCGCGCTGGAAAAACGCCTGCAGGAGGCGGAAAACAGAGCGCAAACCGCGGAAAACCGCGCCGAGTCAGCGGAGAAAAAAGTCCAGCAGCTGACCACCCAGCAGCAAAAAAATCAGGACACGACGCAGGAAGTGGTTCAACGTACCGCCAAGCTTGAGAAAAAAGCCGATGAGAAAAGCGGCTTTGAGTTTCACGGCTACGCCCGCTCCGGCGTGATAATGAATGATTCCGCCGCCAGCACCAAATCCGGCGCCTATATGACGCCAGCGGGGGAAACCGGCGGGGCTATCGGCCGTCTGGGAAACCAGGCCGATACCTATGTTGAAATGAACCTTGAACATAAGCAGACCCTGGATAATGGCGCGACGACCCGCTTCAAAGTGATGGTCGCCGACGGCCAAACCAATTATAACGACTGGACGGCGAGCACCAGTGATTTGAACGTTCGCCAGGCTTTCGTCGAACTGGGCAACCTGCCTGCCTTTGAAGGGCCGTTTAAAGGCTCCACCCTGTGGGCCGGGAAACGCTTTGACCGCGACAACTTTGATATTCACTGGATTGACTCTGACGTTGTGTTCCTCGCCGGTACCGGCGGCGGTATTTACGACGTCAGGTGGAACGATAGCATTCGCAGTAACTTCTCTCTTTACGGACGCAACTTCGGCGATATTGCTGACTCGAGCAATAGCGTGCAGAACTATATCGTCAGCATGAACAACTTCATCGGTCCGGTGCAGGTGATGGTCAGCGGGATGCGGGCAAAAGACAACGATGAACGTCAGGATACCAACGGCAATCCGGTCAAAGGCGATGCGGCAAATACCGGGACGCATGCGCTGCTCGGGTTGCATAACGACACTTTTTACGGCCTGCGTGAAGGCACCAGCAAAACCGCCCTGCTCTACGGTCACGGCCTGGGCGCTGAAGTTAAAGGCATCGGCTCTGACGGCGCGCTACGCTCGGGCGCCAACACCTGGCGCTTCGCCAGCTACGGCACCACGCCGCTCAGCAAAAACTGGTTTATCGCCCCGGCTATCCTGGCGCAAAGCAGTAAAGACCGTTATGCCGAGGGCGACAGCTATCAGTGGGCAACGCTCAACATGCGTCTGATCCAGGAGATCAACCAGAACTTCGCCCTCGCTTACGAAGGCAGCTACCAGTATATGGATCTTAAACCTGAAGGTTATAACGATCGCCATGCGGTGAACGGTAGCTTCTACAAGCTCACCTTCGCCCCGACCTTTAAGGTCGGCAGCATCGGTGATTTCTTCAGCCGTCCTGAAATCCGCCTTTACACCTCATGGATGGACTGGAGCAAAAAACTGAATAATTACGCCAGCGACGACGCGCTGGGCAGCAGTGGTTTTAAATCGGGCGGCGAATGGTCGTTCGGTATGCAGATGGAAACCTGGTTCTGACGGGTAACGTCTGACGGCAGGAACATCCGGGGCGATTACGCGCGCGTTGTCGCCCCGGACACGATAATGACGCAGAAACTGCGCCCCCGTGAACACGGGACGACAACACGAAAATTTTACGCATTCAGAGGGTACTATGGATTTTGAACAGATTTCCCGCTCGCTGCTTCCGCTTTTGGGAGGCAAGGAAAATATCGCCAGCGCCGCGCACTGCGCCACGCGTCTGCGGCTGGTGCTGGTCGATGATTCGCTGGCCGACCAGCAGGCCATCGGCAAAATTGAAGGGGTTAAGGGCTGTTTCCGCAACGCCGGGCAGATGCAGATTATTTTCGGCACCGGGGTGGTGAACAAGGTCTACGCCGCCTTTATCCAGGCGGCGGGCATTAGCGAATCGAGCAAGTCGGAAGCCGCCGACATTGCGGCGAAAAAGCTTAATCCTTTCCAGCGTATCGCGCGCCTGCTGTCGAACATCTTCGTGCCGATTATCCCGGCAATCGTCGCCTCCGGCCTGCTGATGGGCCTGCTGGGGATGGTCAAAACCTACGGCTGGGTTGACCCGAGCAACGCCCTCTACATCATGCTGGATATGTGCAGCTCGGCGGCGTTTATCATTCTGCCGATCCTGATTGGCTTTACCGCGGCCCGCGAATTCGGCGGTAACCCCTACCTCGGCGCGACGCTCGGCGGCATTCTGACCCACCCGGCGCTGACTAACGCCTGGGGCGTGGCCGCCGGTTTCCATACCATGAACTTCTTCGGCCTCGAGATCGCCATGATCGGCTATCAGGGGACAGTGTTCCCGGTGCTGCTGGCGGTATGGTTTATGAGCATCGTTGAGAAGCAGCTGCGTCGCGCGATCCCCGATGCGCTGGACCTGATCCTGACGCCGTTCCTGACGGTGATTATTTCCGGTTTTATCGCCCTGCTGATTATCGGCCCGGCCGGTCGCGCGCTCGGCGACGGCATCTCGTTTGTCCTGAGTACCCTGATTAGCCACGCCGGCTGGCTGGCTGGACTGCTGTTTGGCGGCCTCTATTCGGTTATCGTCATTACCGGTATTCACCACAGCTTCCACGCCATCGAAGCCGGGCTGCTGGGTAACCCGTCCATTGGGGTTAACTTCCTGCTGCCGATTTGGTCCATGGCCAACGTCGCTCAGGGCGGCGCCTGCCTGGCGGTATGGTTTAAAACCAAAGACGTCAAAATCAAAGCCATTGCGCTGCCCTCGGCGTTTTCCGCTATGCTGGGCATCACCGAGGCGGCGATTTTTGGTATCAACTTACGTTTCATGAAGCCGTTTATGGCGGCGCTGATCGGCGGCGCGGCGGGCGGCGCGTGGGTCGTGTCAGTGCACGTCTATATGAGCGCAGTCGGCCTGACGGCGATTCCCGGCATGGCTATCGTGCAGGCCAGCTCGCTGCTGAACTACATTATCGGTATGGTCATCGCCTTTGGCGTCGCTTTCGTCGTCTCTCTGCTGCTGAAATACAAAACGGACGCTGAATAATGTCACTTCCATCACGTTTGCCTGCGATTTTGCAGGCCGTTATGCAGGGCCAGCCGCGCGCGCTGGCCGATAGCCATTATCCCCGCTGGCACCATGCGCCGGTCACCGGGCTGATGAACGACCCCAACGGCTTTGTCGAGTTTGCCGGGCGCTATCACCTGTTCTACCAGTGGAACCCGCTCGCCTGCGATCATAAGTTCAAGTGCTGGGCGCACTGGAGTTCAGACGATCTGCTGCGCTGGCGGCATGAGCCTATTGCGCTGATGCCGGATGAAGAGTACGACCGCAACGGCTGCTACTCCGGCAGCGCGGTGGATAACAACGGTACGCTCACCCTGTGCTATACCGGCAACGTGAAGTTCGACGATGGCGGCCGAACCGCGTGGCAGTGCCTGGCGACGGAAAACGCCGACGGCACCTTCACTAAGCTCGGCCCGGTCCTGCCGCTGCCGGAGGGGTATACCGGCCACGTCCGCGACCCGAAAGTCTGGCGGCATCAAGACCGCTGGTACATGGTGCTGGGGGCGCAGGATCGGCAAAAGCGCGGTAAGGTGCTGCTGTTCAGCTCCCCGGACCTTCATCAGTGGCGCAGCGAGGGCGAAATCGCCGGTGACGGCATTAACGGCCTGAGCGACGCAGGCTATATGTGGGAGTGCCCGGATCTGTTTGCGCTCGGCGACCAGCATATTCTGATCTGCTGCCCGCAGGGGATTGCCCGTGAAGAAGAGCGCTTCCTCAATACCTATCCGGCGGTGTGGATGGCCGGTGGTTTCGACTACGACCGCGCCGCGTTCAGCCACGGCGAACTGCGCGAGCTGGACGCCGGATTCGAGTTCTACGCCCCGCAGACCACGCACACCCGCGATGGCCGCCGCCTGCTGGTCGGCTGGATGGGCGTCCCGGACGGCGAAGAGATGCGCCAGCCGACGCTCACTCATGGCTGGATCCATCAGATGACCTGCCTGCGCGAGTTGGAATTTATCGACGGTCAGCTCTACCAGCGTCCGCTGCGCGAGCTGACCGCCCTGCGCGGGGAAGCGCACGGCTGGCAGGGGAACGCCCTGCCGCTGGCGCCGATGGAAATCGCGCTGCAAACTGCCGCCGACGACGCGCTAAGCCTTGATTTCGGCGGCGCGTTAACCCTCGAGCGCGACGCCAGCGGGATCCGACTGGCGCGACGCAGTCTCGCCAGCGACGAGATGCACTATCGCTACTGGCGCGGCGAGGTCCGCACGCTGCGGATTTTCATCGATCGGTCGAGCGTGGAGATTTTCATTAACGACGGCGAAGGCGTAATGAGCAGCCGCTGCTTCCCGGCTTATCCGGCGCAGCTGATTTTCTCCGGTAGCGCGCCGGATGCATTCTGCTACTGGCCGCTGCGCGCATGCATGGTAGAATAAGCGTTTTGCTTTCAGGCTCATGGCGTCGTAATGAAAACCAAACGCGTAACCATTAAAGATATCGCCGAACTGGCGGGCGTTTCCAAAGCGACCGCCAGCCTGGTGCTGAACGGGCGTGGCAAAGAGCTGCGCGTGGCGCAGGAGACGCGCGAGCGCGTGCTGGCGATTGCCCGCGAGCAGCACTATCAGCCGAGCATTCACGCCCGCTCCCTGCGCGATAACCGCAGCCACACCATCGGCCTGGTGGTGCCGGAGATCACCAACTACGGCTTTGCGGTCTTTTCCCATGAGCTGGAGATGCTGTGCCGCGAGGCGGGCGTCCAGCTGCTGATCTCCTGTACCGACGAAAACCCCGGTCAGGAGAGCATGGTGGTCAATAACATGATTGCCCGTCAGGTCGACGGGTTGATCGTCGCCTCCTGTATGCACGCCGATGCCGACTATCTCAAGCTCAGCGAACAGCTGCCGGTGGTGCTGTTTGACCGCTACCCGAATGAAAGCGCCCTGCCGCTGGTGATGACCGATTCAATTACCCCGACGGCGGAGCTGATTGCCCGCATCGCGCCTCAGCATCGCGATGAGTTCTGGTTTTTAGGCGGCCAGCCGCGCCTGTCGCCCTCCCGCGATCGTCTGGCCGGGTTTACGCAGGGTCTGGCCCAGGCGGGTATTGAATTGCGCCCGGAGTGGGTGATCAACGGCAACTACCATCCCAGCTCCGGCTATGAGATGTTCGCCGCCCTCTGCGCGCGTCTGGGTCGGCCGCCAAAGGCGCTGTTTACCGCCGCCTGCGGGCTGCTGGAAGGGGTGCTGCGCTATATGAGCCAGCACCATTTGCTCGATTCAGACATCCACCTGGCGAGCTTTGACGATCACTATCTCTACGATTCGCTGTCGCTGCGTATCGATACCGTCCAGCAGGACAACCGCCAGCTGGCCTGGCACTGCTACGATTTGATAAGCCAGCTGATTGACGGCAACACGCCCGAGCCGCTACAGCGCTACCTGCCGGCGACGCTGCAGTTTCGGCATCGTTGATACTACGGAGGTTTAAAAGGTTATCGAAACGCGTTAACGGACTATTTGTCTTGCCGCGTTGAAAATGCAGTGGCACCGGACGCGTTAAAGCCACGACTTACGTAGTCTCAAAATCTCTTCTGGCGCGCCTTCAAATATGAAAGGATTAAAAAACATCCTTCCCCAGAAGAGTTTTCTGTCCACTTCACTTAACCCCACCTCATCGCCGAGGGCTTTCCAGTTCATATGGACCGTATCGAGATAATGGGCAATAAGCTCAATGGCTTCACGTCTGCTCAGTAAAAAACGGTCGGCAGCCGACAGGCAAACCGCAAGGTTACTCATCCGATTTTCGCCTACGATCAGCATAGCCTGTGTGGCTTCATTGCCGGCTCTCCCTTGAGGACAAATGTCATATGCAGGCGTCAGGCTAAGCCTTTTACCATCCCAAAATGCCGCATGGTTTCTGGCATGATCGTCGGTATTACCACAAATAATGTTAAAAACAAGTCGCCCAAACAGCTCCCGCAGCGTCTCTTTAGGGGCACTAAAACGCTGACGTATAATGTCCGCCAAATCTTCATAGCTCGCATATCTTGCCATTATTTCATCAAGACCAAAGATAGTCAGCGCTGACACCATCAGGCGGCGTTGCCAACCGGTCTTGCTTTGGACGCGATCAAAACGCTCGATAAGCAAAACATCTTTACCAGTAGTATGGCGAAAGAGAACAGGCGCAACATTCAACCCAACGCAGCCTGCCAGGCGCATGGCGATATATTCGCCTTTAACAACATTATAGGTATCTGTTGAAGAAGAAAATTTAGCGATAAATTTACGATTCCCAAATTCGATCATCGCTTTTGGTCGTGCTCCACCGAGTGAAGTGCCGTGAAATAACGCCTGTTCAAGATCGACGGTTAACGGTATACCGTTTTCCACCATCGACGCTGCCTGCATAAGCTCTTCAAGCGATACTCCTCGGGCCGCGCGTGGAACGTACTCCGTCGCAGAGCGCTGAAAATCAAGACCACCAATCCGATCGGAACCGGACTCAAGTAAGTAGGTCATTTCATCCAGGGTGTTGGGATCGGTATCTCTGCCTTGTGCGCCCATCAGTCGGTTCAGAATAACTCGCCGCCCCCAGGCATCAGGAGCTCCATCGCGTAACGCGCCAGCCATTTGCAAACCAGGGGCAGGTACCATTGCGCCTCTGACTAAAGGAAGCTCCGGCACATAAACCGCTATCGCCTCTTTCCGCTCCAGATAACTGCGGCCGTAGTTGAAAATAAACCGACCGTTGTCTCTGCTTAACACTCCGGCGACAACGGGTTCTGTTGCTCCAGGCAGCCAGATCCAGACATACACTTGCTCAAGGCTATTTTCAGAAGTCATCATTTATCACCTTCCTTGAGTGATGAACCGCACGCGGCATTAATGACAGCGTTTTCTCTGCATTAGCAATATGTAACGCCAGAGCAGAACTATCTGGCGTAAACAG
Source organism: Klebsiella sp. MBT K-1 (assembly GCF_002556465.1). Classification (NCBI taxonomy): domain Bacteria; kingdom Pseudomonadati; phylum Pseudomonadota; class Gammaproteobacteria; order Enterobacterales; family Enterobacteriaceae; genus Klebsiella; species Klebsiella sp. MBT K-1. Next base: position 52,019 of record NZ_PDEL01000004.1, read on the forward strand.
CGGCACGCCCACTATTGTCGCCAGTTCAAATACCGCGCCAATCGCACATCCCATATCGCCTTCCTCAGCACGATAAACCAGCCCACGCGACACGCCAGCACGTTCTGCCAGCTCCTCGATAGTGAGTCTGGATTCTATGCGCGCGGTGCGGATCATCATTCCCAGCAACCGTGCTGCATCGCGACTGTAACGAGAGTAGGTTCGGGTTGACGGCTTTGCCATAATGCTTCTCTTGTCTTATTAATAGAACTTAGTTAGCGATTATAACCTGTTTATAGAACACTACAAATGAGCCAACTCAGTCATTCCAAAGAGCTCATGTCCCATAAAAAAAACAGAAATGGCTATTACGCCCCATTAATAGAACACGTTCACGCATCCAGGCCCGCGATACGCACCAGATGAACGGTGAGCCATAACAGCTCGTTGCCGCCGAGGGTGATATCGAGCTGGGCTTTGACGTAATCGCGGATCAGCAGCGCGCAGCGGTACGCCTCCGGATACTCCTTAATCACCTGCACCAGCAGAAAACTGTCCCGCGCGCCGTCCAGCTCTCCCTCTTGTAGACGCTGGAGGAAAAACTGCATATGGACCAGAAAACGCGAGTAGTTAATCGAGTCGGTGTCTATCGGCTGTTTAAAGTGATACTGCACGAGATTAAAAATATCCTTCAGCATCTTCACCGACTGCATGGTTTGCGCCACGTCGTCGCCCTCGCTCTGGCCGTTTACCAGATGAAAGGCGATATTCCCGGCTTCCTCCTCCGGCAGTTCAATCCCGTACTGCTGGCGAATAATCGTTACCGCCTCGCTGGCGACGCGGAACTGCTGCGGATAAAAACGCCTGACTTCCGGCAGCAGGCGATTTTGAATGGCGATCCCTTTGCGGCTGCGCTCGATGGCAAAGGTCAGGTGGTCGGCGAGGGTAAAGAAAATCTGCTCGCGAACCTTGCTGGCGAGCTGCATATTGGCGCGGGAAATAATCATCGCCGCCATTTCAATGACCTCATCCGGAATGGCGGAGAGCGCCTCAAGATAGCCGCTGCGCGCGCCGAGCGCCTGGGTCACGAACAGCTTCTCAATCTTCTCCGGGGCGATCTCATCCCCGGGTCTGCTGTTGAAGCCAATGCCTTTCCCCATGACGATAACCTCCCTGCTATCGTCATCCATAGAGAGCACCAGGCTATTATTGAGCACCTTCTGAACAATCATCTCTGCGACTCGTCGTGGTTGCCGTTTTGCGCGATGACATCCTTATACCACCAGAAGCTGCGTTTGCGGATCCTTTGCAGGCTTTTCAGGTCATCCTCGCCGCGATCGACATAAATAAAACCGTAGCGCTTGGCGTATCCCTGATGGGTGCTGACCACGTCAATCGCCGCCCACGGGCAGTAGCCCATCAGCTCGACGCCGTCGGCTATCGCCAGGCGCATTTGCTCAATATGCGCCTGTAAGAAGGCGATGCGATAGTCGTCATTTACCGTCCCATCAGGCGCCAGCTTATCCGGCGCGCCCATGCCGTTTTCGCTAATCAGAATCGGCAGGCCGTAGCGTTCGCACACTTTACGCAGCGTCAGGCGCAGCCCCACCGGATCGACCACCCAGCCGTAGGGGGTTTTGCCAACCCACGGGTTTTCCGCCGGACGATAAACCCCCTCTTCGCCCAGCATAATTTGCTGGTCCCCGGCGCGGGGCGCAACGTCGCCGCCGTCGCCCCGGCTGGCGGCAATGGTAGCGGTCGAGTAGTAGTTAATGGCGATAAAGTCCGGCCTCCCCTGCTGCAAAATCAGCGCATCTTCCGGCTGCAGCTCCGGCGCGAGGCCGCGATCCTGCATATAGGCCCACGCCAGGGCGTTGTAGCGGCCATGCGCCGCAACATCCAGAAAGCTCCAGCAGCGCAGCGTCTCCCAGTTATGCGCGGCGATGGCGTCCTCAGGCTTACAGCTTTCGGCGTACATCGACGTGGTGTTTATCGCCGGGCCGATGCGCAGCCCGGGGAACTCGCGGTGGCACAGGGCGAAGATCTGCGCCTGGGCCAGCATCATATGATGATTCTGCTGGTACAGCGCCTTCTTGTCCGGCAGTTCGCGATCCGCTGGCACGCCAATCGCGCCGGGATGGAGGATCATGGTGTTCTGTTCATTGATGGTCAGCCAGAGCGGAACTTTGGCGGCAAATTCGCTGAACAGGAGCCTGGCATAGCGCACGAATGCCTCCCCGGTTTTGCGGTTCAGCCAGCCGCCTTTAAGCTCCAGCGCCCACGGCAGGTCGAAGTGGTACAGCGTGACGATGGGGGTGATGCCATGGCGGGTCAGGGCGTCGATCAGGCGGTGATAAAACGCCAGCCCGGTCGGATTCACCGGGCCATCGCCGTCAGGTATCACCCGCGACCAGGCCACCGAAAAACGGTAGGCCTTCAGCCCCATCTGCGCCATCAGCGCGACGTCCTCCTCCACGCGATGATAGTGGTCGCTGGCGATGCGGAAGTCCGCCGTTCCCGGCGGATGGCTGAGCATATCGACCACCGAAGGGCCTTTACCCTCTTCATTCCACGCGCCCTCGACCTGATAGGCTGAGGTGGACGCGCCCCACAGAAAACCGTCCGGGAACTGCGCTTTCTTTTGATAAATCATGCCTGCGCCTCCTTAGCGGATTGCACCATCAGTTGCTCCCCGTAATCGACCTGCGCGGCGGCAGTCAGGCGCAGTGAGTGCTGCTCGTCGCCGTTGACCACAATCACCGGGGTGATCAGGTCATACCCGGCCTGCTCGATGGCGGGAATATCAAAGCGGATTAGCTCCTGTCCCGCTTCCACCCTATCGCCCACCTTCAGCGTAGAGCTAAAGTGCTGGCCGTTAAGATTAACGGTGTCGATACCGATATGGATCAGCAGCTCAAGACCGCTGTCGCTCTGCAGGCCAACGGCGTGGCACGACGGCAGAAACATCATCACCGTGCCGCTAAACGGCGCGCGCAGTACCCCTTCCTCGGGACGAATCGCCAGGCCCTCGCCCAGCAGGCCGCCGGAAAAGACGTCATCGTTCACTTCGCTGAGCGCCACCACCTGGCCGCGCAGCGGGCTGAATACTTCCGTCTCCCCCTCGTTTTTCGGGCTCACCGCAGGCTGCGGCGCCTCGCCCACTTCCTCTTGTTCCTCAGGAACGTCTTTAAAAGCGATAAACCAGGTCAGAGTAAAGGTCACCACGATGGAGATCGCGCAGGTTACCAGCGCATGGACGATGTTCATCGGGTTTTCGCCGATAAACGCCGGCAGCGCCGCGAGGCCTGGCGAGACAAACGCGTAGCGCACCAGCCCGCTCACCCCGGCGTAGACCCCGGCGCAGCCGCCGCCGATCATCGCGGCAATCAGCACGCGGCGAAACTTGAGCAGCACCCCGTACAGCGCCGGTTCGGTGATCCCCAGCAGCGCGGTAAAGCCCGACGAAGAGGCCAGCTGGCGCAGGTTGCTATTTTTAGTTTTCAGCGCCACGCACAGCGTCGCCGCCCCCATCGCCACGTTGGACGCCAGCATCCCCGGTCCGTTAATCATCTCGTAACCGCTTTTACTCAGCTGTCCGGTGGCGATCGGCGTCATCGCCCAGGCGGTGCCGGTAATGATCAGGAAGGGCTGCAGGGTGCCCATCAGCATCGGGATCAACCAGCTAGCGTGGCGGTCGATAGCGCCCGCCCCCGCGGCCACCAGGTCGTTAAGCAAAATGCCCGCCGGGCCGACCACCACCAGCGCCAGCGGCGCGGTAATCAGCAGGATCAGCATCGGCTTAACAAAGAATTTAATAATCGACGGCGAGACTTTTTCGGCAAAGCGTTCCACCCACGACATCAGCCACACCGTCAGAATGATCGGCAGCACCGAACCGGCGTAATCGGAAAGCAGGACGTTGATGCCGACAAAATCGACCGCTTTACCGGCCGCCAGCATCTGGCCGATGCCCGGATGCAGCAGCACGCCCGCGAGGGTCATCGCCAGAATCGGGTTGCATTCAAACTTCAGCGATGCGCCGTAGGCCAGCAGCACCGGTAGGAAGAAGAAGGCGGCGTCGGCAATAATATTCAGCAGCTGATACGTCGAGCTGGTCTCGCTAATCACCCCGGTGAGCTTGAGAATAGCCAACAGCGCTTTAATCATCCCCGCGCCGGTAATCGCCGGGATCACCGGGGTAAAGGTGGTCGAAATAACGCTGATAATCCGTGCGACGATGCCGGCCGGCTTCGCATTTTTATCGCCGCCTGCCGGGACTTTTTTCTCCGGCAGCGCCTTATTGAGCCGCCGGTAAACCTGCTGCACCTCGTTACCGATCACAATCTGGAACTGGCCGCCCTTCTCCACCACGCTGATCACGCCGGGGAGGGTGCCAATCTGCGCATCGTTTACCTTTGCGCGGTCGTTGAACTCCATGCGCAGCCGGGTGGCGCAATGGGTGAGCATACGGATATTCTCCGCACCGCCCACCGCGTGGAGGATTTTGTCTGCTGTTTCGTTATAGTTCATAGTGTTCCCTGGTGTTGGGGCAAAAAAAAAGACCAAAACAGAGACGCTCCCCTTGGCGGGAGAGCATTTCTATTTTGGTCTTGCCTGCTTTCGCAGTAGCACGCCATCATAAAAATGGGTTATTTCGGCGGATTATCTAAGCGCCCCTGCGTAATGACAATGGCAACCGAACAAAAATGTGAGCTGGATTAAGTAAATTCTTAACTAAATATCAACCGAGGGCCTGCTGGCATAGCCAGCTCTGCAATAGCTTACCGTTGGGGGTCATATCACTATCCTGACGTACGCAAAGATAATAATCCCGGCCATCATCAATTGCCGCATCGAAGATTTTCACCAACTCGCCGCTCTTCAGATAGGGAGCGATCAGCGGCTCGCGCATGAGCGCGCAGCCCAGCCCGGCCTGCACGCCCGCGAGGGTCAACAGGCCATCCTCAAACAGCGGCCCGGTCGAGCGCGGCGGGCGCTTCACTCCCTGCTGTACAAACCACTGATTCCAGGTCGTGCGCTCCTCGTCGTGCAGCAGCGGCATCTGCAACAGCTGTTCCGGGGTATCAATATGCCCGTGCAGGCGTAAAAAGGCCTGGCTGCATACCGGCACCATTTTGCCGGAAATCAGCTTTTCGCTTTGATAGCCCACCCAGTGACCGTTGCCAAAGCGGATCGACATATCGGAAGCGTCGCTAAGATAGTTGCGATGGTTGGCGTAGACCACGTTGATTTCGGTATGCGGATTGGCGTGCACGAATGACGGCAGGCGGGGAATAAACCAACCCATGCCAAACAGCGGGATCAGGCTGATCGTCACCTGCTGGGTTTGCACCTGCTCGACCAGATGCTCGGTGGCCTGGCGCAGCACGTTAAACGCCGCGCGGATCGAGCGATAATACTCCCGCCCCTGCTGGCTGAGGGTCAGCCGTCGCCCCTGACGTTCGGTGAGCGGGATCTGCAAATAGCCTTCCAGCACTTTGAGCTGATGGCTAACCGCCGAGGGCGATATCGCCAGCTCCTGCGCCGCCAGGGTTACGCTGCCGAGGCGCGCGATCGCCTCGAAGGCGCGCACCGCCCGCAGCGGCGGATCGTTTACCAAAGTACTCTGCGACCAGCTACCCGGCGCCTCCGATTGTTCTGTTTTTTTCATATATTGATTTTCTTAGCGCATTACGCTATCCAGCGATTTATTAAATTATATTTAAAATCATAATGTTAGTTAACCACACATTTATAATAAGAAAGAATATATGCGTATTTTACAATTTAATTCATTTGTTGGATGGTAGCTATTATTTGAGCATCTTGTCGGAACAATCAGTTGGACACACTCATACAACAAATCATCAACGGGGTCATGCTCGGCAGCATCTACGCCCTGATCGCGCTCGGCTATACCATGGTGTACGGCATCCTGCGCATTATTAACTTTGCCCACGGCGACATTCTGATGGTCGGCGCGTTGACCACCCTTTCCGGGATGCACGCCCTGAACGCGCATTTCCCCACTCTGCCGCCGCTGGCGCAGCTCGGGCTGGCGCTGCTGCTGGCCATGACGGTCTGCGCCCTGCTGGCGATGGCGGTCGAACGCTTTGCCTACCGCCGCCTGCGCAACGCCCCGCGCCTGGCGCCGCTGATCTCCGGGATCGGCGTCTCGGTGCTGCTGCAAACCGTGGCGATGATCGTCTGGTCGCGCAATCCGCTGATGTTCCCGCAGATCCTGCCAATGGATCCGATCGCCGTGACCCACGGCAGCGCAGCGCATCCTCCGGCTCTCATTACCGTCACCGGTATCGTCACCGTCGCGCTGGCCCTCACGGTGATGCTTGGCCTGTGGCTGCTGGTGGAATACACCCGCTTAGGCCGCGGTATGCGCGCGGTAGCGGAAAATCCACGCATCGCTACGCTAATGGGCGTTAACCCTAACGCGATTATCGCCCTCACTTTCGCCATCGGCGGCGTATTCGCCGCGCTGGCTGGCGTGATGATGGCCAGCAACTACGGCAGCGCTGGTTTCTCCATGGGCTTTCTGCCCGGCATTAAAGCCTTTACCGCCGCGGTGCTCGGCGGCATCGGCAATATTCGCGGCGCGATGATCGGCGGCCTGCTGCTGGGGCTTATCGAATCCCTCGGAGCGGGCTATCTCGGCGACCTGACCCACGGCGTCTTCGGCAGCAACTACCAGGATATTTTCGCCTTTATGGTGCTGATCCTGGTGCTGGTCTTCCGCCCGGCCGGTTTGCTCGGCGAACGCGTCGCGCACCGGGCTTAGGAGAAAAATCATGACAACGCTACAACTCGATACTCCTGCCGTCTCCCGCCGCTTCTGGTCCGGGATGACCCTGTTGGTCTGCGCGCTGCTGGTGGCGCCGATGGTCGCCAGCCAGCTCGGCGGCAACTACTGGGTGCGGGTCATCGACTTCGCCCTGCTCTACGTTATGCTGGCGCTGGGGCTGAATATTGTGGTCGGCTATACCGGCCTGCTGGATATGGGCTTTATCGCCTTTTACGCCGTCGGCGCGTATTTGGCGGCGCTGCTGGCTTCTCCGCATCTGCTGGACGTCTTCCCGATTTTAAATAGTTGGTTTCCGGACGGCCTGCACACCTCCTGGCTGGTGATTATTCCGCTCGCCGCGCTGGTGGCGGCAGGCTGCGGTATCGTGCTGGGCGCGCCGACGCTGAAGCTGCGCGGCGACTATCTGGCGATTGTCACCCTCGGGTTCGGCGAAATTATCCGCATCCTGATGCGCAACCTCGACCGTCCGGTCAACATCACCAACGGCGCAAAAGGCATCTCCGGGGTCGATTCGCTGAATCTGTTCGGCCTCAAGTTTAGCGGCGTTTATCACTGGTTCGGCTTTAAAGTCCCGGCGCTGTGGCTGTGGTACTACCTTCTGATGCTGGTGATTGTGGCGATTATTTTCGTCTGCCTGCGGCTGCAGCATTCGCGCATTGGCCGCGCCTGGCACGCCATCCGCGAGGATGAAGACGTCGCCCGGGCGATGGGCATCAACCTGCGTAACTACAAACTGCTGGCTTTCGCTATCGGCGCCTCATTCGGCGGCGTGGCGGGCGCGCTGTTCGGCGCATTTCAGGGCTTCGTTTCGCCGGAATCCTTTACCCTGCAGGAGTCGATTGCGGTGCTGGCGATGGTGGTGCTGGGCGGGATGGGGCATATCCCCGGCGTGATCCTCGGCGCGGTGCTGCTGACCGCGCTGCCGGAGCTGCTGCGCAGCCAGGCGGCGCCGGTACAGCAGGCGCTGTTTGGCGAAGTGCTGATTGACCCGGAAGTGCTGCGCCAGCTGTTCTACGGCCTGGCGCTGGTGCTGGTCATGCTTCTGCGCCCGCAGGGCATCTGGCCCGCGCGACATCAAGGAGCGAAAGCATGAGCCTGTTAAGCGTATGCCATATGACTAAGCGTTTCGGCGGTCTGAAGGCGGTCGACAACGTATCGCTGAGTATTAATCAGGGTGAAATCTACGGCCTGATCGGCCCCAACGGCGCGGGGAAAACCACCTGCTTTAACCTGATTACCGGCCTCTACCCGGCGGACAGTGGCGAGTTCGCTATCGGTGGCGAAGCCTATTTTCCGAGCAATATTGAGAAAGTGACCGCCGCGGGCATCGCCCGCACCTTCCAGAACGTGCGGCTGTTTAACAACATGTCGGTACTGGAGAACGTTATGGTGGGCCGCCACGTCCGCACCCGCAACGGCCTGTGGGCCGCGATCTCCCGTCATAAACGCGCCCGCGCCGAGGAGACGCAAACCCGCGAGCTGGCCTGGCACCTGCTGGACTATACCGGCATCTCGCAGTTCGCCCACTATCGCGCCTGCGACCTCGCCTACGGTCACCAACGGCGGCTGGAGATTGCCCGCGCGCTGGCCACCGAACCGCGCCTGCTGGCGCTGGATGAACCGGCGGCCGGAATGAACGCCGCCGAGAAGATGGCCCTTGGCGAACTGCTGCTGCGCATTCGTGACGACGGCAAAACGCTGCTGATGATTGAGCATGACGTCAAGCTGGTAATGGGGATCTGCGATCGCCTGATGGTGCTGGATTACGGCAAAACGTTAACCAGCGGCACGCCGGATACCGTACGCCGCGATCCGGCGGTGATCGCCGCCTGGCTGGGAGGCAATATCCATGTCTGATTTATTAACCGTCAACCAGCTTAGCGTCCACTACGGCGGCATCCAGGCGGTGCGCGACGTCTCATTCAGCGTTAAAGAGGGCGAGCAGACCACGCTTATCGGCGCCAACGGCGCGGGCAAAAGCTCCACCGTGCGCGCCATTACCGGGCTGGAACCCTTTAGCGGTGAAATTTTGTTTAACGGCAAGCCGATCCGCAAACATCGGGCCGAATCCCTGCTGCGCGAAGGACTGGTGATGGTGCCGGAAGGACGCGGCATCTTTGCCCGCATGACGGTGCTGGAAAACCTGCAAATGGGCGCCTGGCTCCGACGCGACGCGGCGGCGGTAAAGCAGGAGATGGGCGCCATCTTCGCTAATTTCCCGCGCCTCGCCGAACGCCAGCATCAGCTGGCGGGGCTGCTCTCCGGCGGTGAACAGCAACTGCTGGCGCTCAACCGCGCCCTGCTCAGCCAGCCGCGCCTGCTGATCCTCGACGAGCCGTCAATGGGCCTGGCGCCGCTGATGGTCGAGAACATTTTTCGCGTTATCGCCACCCTGCGCCAGCGCGGCGTCGCGCTGCTGCTGATCGAGCAGAACGCACGTCTGGCGCTGGAGGCGACCGACAGCGCCTGGGTAATGGATAGCGGCAGCATCGTCGAGCGCGGTCCGTCGCAGACGCTGCTGGCCGACGATCGTATTGCACAGATTTATTTGGGCGAAATGTCCGTTTAACACACCAACCAGCATCAGGGAAAAACAATGAAAACCGTAAAAATCAGCGCGCTCAGCGCCGCTATTCTGCTCAGTGGTTTTGCCTCATCCGCCGCGTGGTCCGCGGCCAGCGAAACCGTTATTATCGGCCTGGCTGGCCCGCTCACCGGCCCTTCCGCGCGTATCGGCAAGGATCTGGAAAACGGCGCGCAGCTGGCGATTGACGATATCAACAAGCAGCACCCGACCATCGGCGGCAAGGCGGTAACCTTCAAGCTGCAGTCGGAAGACGATCAGTCCGACCCACGCACCGCCGTTGCCGTCGCCCAGCGTCTGGTGGACAGCGGCGTCGCGGGCGTCGTCGGCCACTGGAATACCGGCACCAGCATTCCCGCTGCGCGGGTTTACCACGATGCGGGCATCGCCCAGGTCGCGCCGGTCGCCACCGGGCACGCCTACACCAAACAGGGCTTCGACACCAGTTTCCGCGTGATGGGCCACGACGATGACGGCGGCCAGTTTGCCGGACAGTACGCGGTACAAACCCTGAAGGCCAAACGCATCGCGGTCATCGATGACCGTACCGCCTTCGGCCAGGGGCTGGCGGATGAGTTTATTAAGTCGCTGGAAGCACAGGGAATCAATATCGTCGATCGCCAGTACGTCGATGACAAAACCGTCGACTTCAGCGCCGTGCTGACCGCGATCCGCAGCAAAAACGCCGACCTGATTTTCTTTGGCGGCGTCGATAGTCAGGCCGCCCCGCTGGCGCGCCGCATCAAACAGCTGGGCATGAACGCTACCCTGATGGGCGCAGGTGGCTTCGTTAGCCAGACCTTCCTCCAGCTGGCGCAGAAAGAGGGCGACGGCGTGGTGGCGCTGGAGCCGGGACTGCCGGTCGAGCGGATGCCGGGCGGTAAAGCCTTCGAGCAGGCCTACCAGTCGCGCTATCACACCCATATCGAACTGCACGCGCCGTTCGCCTATGACGCTACCCGCGTGCTGGTCGCGGCGATGGAAAAAGCCGACTCCGTCGATCCCGCCGACTATCTGCCCGCCCTGCGCGCCATTAACTACGCCGGCGTGACCGGACAAATCGCCTTTGATAAAGAGGGCAACCTGAAATCGCCAACCTTTACCGTTTATAAAGTCGTCGAGGGCAAATGGCAGCCGCAAACCGTACTCGGCGGCGCAACAACGCAGTAACGCAGTGAGGCAATGTGATGAGTGATCATAATGAGCTGGGCATTCTCGCCCGCCGCAAAATTGAAGCAGAAATAATCAAGCCGATTTACGACATCCTGGTACGCGAGATAGGTAAGGCTCGCGCCCAGGCGGTCATCGGCGAAGCGATTGAAAACGCCGCCATTGAGGCGGGAAAAGCGTTTGCCCGCCAGGAGCCTGACGGCGCGGATATTCGCAGCTTTGTCGCGCTGCAGTATCTGTGGGAGAAAGATAATGCCCTGGAGGTCACGGTGCTGGACGCCGACGACCAGCAGTATAACTACAACGTAAACCGCTGCCGCTACGCCGAGATGTATCACGAAATGGGCCTCGGCGAGATTGGCCACCTGCTCTCTTGCGCCCGCGACGATAAATTTATCGTCGGCTACGCCCCGGACGTGGAGCTGACCCGCACCACCACCATCATGGAGGGCGGTAAGTGCTGTGACTTCCGCTATCGCGTGCAAAAGGACAAGTCATGATAACCGTCAACGGCGCACGTCTGTGGTCGACGCTCAACGAGATGGCGCTGCTCGGCGCCACGCCGGCAGGCGGCGTGACCCGGCTGGCGCTCAGCGAAGAGGATCGTCAGGCGCGCGACCTGCTGCGCCAGTGGGCGCGGGAAGCCGGCTTTCCCTGCGAAGTCGACAGCATGGGCAATATGTTTATTCGCCGCGCCGGTAAAAATTCGCAGTTAGCCCCGGTGCTGACCGGTTCCCACGTCGACTCCCAGCCGCTCGGCGGCCGCTATGACGGCATTTACGGCGTCCTCGCCGGGCTGGAGGCGCTGCGCACGCTGAACGATCGCGGCATTGAGACCGAACGCGATATCGTGCTGGTGAACTGGACCAACGAAGAGGGTGCGCGCTTTGCCCCGGCGATGCTGGCATCCGGCGTGTGGGCCGGGCAGTTTAGCGAAGATTTCGCCCTCGCCCGTATAGACCGCGACGGCATCAGCGTTAGCGCGGCGCTGGAGGCTATCGGCTATCGCGGGGAATGTCCGGCCGCCGCCTTCCCGCTCCACGCCTGCTACGAAGTGCATATCGAACAGGGGCCGATTCTGGAAGAAGAAGGCGTTGATATCGGCCTCGTTCACGCGGCAATGGGCCAGCGCTGGTTCAACGTCACCCTGGAGGGCTTTTCCGCCCACGCAGGCACCACGCCGATGGGCAGCCGCCGCGACGCGCTGACCGCTTTCGCCGAGTTGGCGCTGGCGGTGGAGCATATCGGTATCGCCCATAATCCCGACGGGCGCGCGACTATTGGGATGGCGCAGGTCATACCGGGCTCGCGCAACGTGGTGCCGGGACGCGTGGCGTGCAGCGTCGAGTTTCGTCATCCGCAATCCCCGGCGCTGGAAGCCATGGAACGGGAACTGCATCGCGCCGCTGAAGCGCTGGCGGCGCGGGGCGTGGCGGCAAACGTCGAGCGCATTTTTGATTACGCGCCCATTGCCTTTGATGGCGAGTGTCTGGCGCGCAGCCAGCGAGCGGCGGACGAACTGGGCTATAGCGCGCGAACCATGGTCTCCGGCGCCGGTCACGATACCTGCTATATCAGCAAGGTCGCGCCCGCCAGCATGATTTTCATTCCCTGCGAGAAGGGCATTAGCCATAACGAAGCGGAGAACATTCTGCCGGAATGGGCGGAGAAAGGGGCGAACGTGCTGCTCAACAGTTTACGTCTTGCCGCGGATGAGTCCGCTTGCGGCGCGGCATAAACGCGACATGGCCCACGGCAGTACAGGCCGTGGGCTATTGCCGATTAATGCTTTTTGCGGTTGCGGCGCATATCGATAGTCACCGCCGCGACGATAATGATGCCTTTGATAATATCCTGCACGTAGGCGTCGACGCCGACAAAGGTAAAACCGCTTTTAATCAGGCCGAGGATCATCGCGCCGATTAAGGTCCCGGTGATGCGCCCCACCCCGCCCATCAGGCTGCTGCCGCCGATAACCGCCGCGGCGATAGCATCCAGTTCGTAGGACATGCCCATGCTCGACTGCCCGCTGCTGACGCGCGCCGCCAGCACCACGCCAGCGAGGCCGGAGAGCGCCCCGGCGATGGCATAGACGATCACCAGGTATTTATTCACGTTGATACCGGAGACCTTGGCCGACGTCATGTTACCGCCGATAGCGTAAACGTATTTACCGTAGCGGGTATGCTTCAGGGCAATATGGAACACCGCGGCGACGACGAAGAAAATAATCACCGGCATCGCCCCCTGGCCGATGGCGGTAAAGCTGTCGGATAAGAAGCTGATGGGGTTGCCCTGAGTGTAATACTGCGCCAGACCGCGCGCCGACACCATCATCCCAAGCGTCGCGATAAACGGCGGGATGCCGGTGCGGGTCACCAGAAAGCCGTTGGTTAAGCCGCACAGCAGGCCGACGCCGATACCGGCGCCAATCGGGATAATCGCCGGCATATTGACCAGCGACGGGAACATCGGCGACAGGCTATCGGAGGTTTGCGCAAGGCTTGCCGCCACCACGGCGGCGAGCGCGATCACCGACCCGGAGGAGAGATCAATGCCGGTGGTAATAATGACCTGGGTGACCCCGACCGCGATAATACCGATAATCGCTACCTGTAAAACAATTAATATCAGGCGATTGGTGTTTAATAAAAAGGACTGGTCGCGGACGTACCAGCCGGCAATTTCAAAAGTCAGGGCAATCACCAGCATGACGATAAATATCCCGGTATCTTTCGGCAGCCGGTGGCGTAATTGCCCAAAGAAAGAGGGTTTCTCAGTGATCGGGGTTGCCGTTATTTTCATATTGCTCATTCTCTGTGCCTCAATGGGATGCCAACGACAAAATGGTTTCCTGGTCGGCATCCTCTTTATCGAGGATGCCGGTAATACGCCCTTCGTGCATAACCATCACCCGATCGCTCATCCCGAGAATCTCAGGTAATTCTGAAGAGACCATAATCACCGCCACGCCGCGGTTGGCCAGCTCGCTGATCAGATGGTAAATTTCCGCTTTTGCCCCGACGTCGATTCCGCGCGTCGGCTCATCGAGGATCAGTATTTTCGGCTGCGCCAGCAGCCAGCGGGCAATCAGTACCTTCTGCTGATTACCGCCGCTGAGGTTATTAATAATCTGATCCATGGTGGGGGTTTTAATATTCAGGCGGCGGATCTGCTCCATGCAGTCTTCGGCCATTTTGAGGTGCTGAACAAAGCCGGTTTTACCGATATATTCCGGCATTTTGACGATGCTCATATTCTCCAGCACCGACAGCACGAGAAACAGCCCGGACTTTTTCCGGTCTTCCGTCAGCAACGCCATCCCTTTCTCAATCGCCGTCGAAGGCGAATCAATATTGACCGGCATCCCATCAATCAGCACTTCGCCGCTATCGGCTTTCTCCATGCCGAACAGGCTCTCCATCACTTCGCTGCGCCCGGCTCCCACCAGCCCCGCCACGCCGAGGATTTCGCCGCGGCGGACGCTAAAGTTGATATCGTGAAACGCCCCCTTGCGCGATAGATTGCGGACGGTCAGCACCTCTTCGCCAATAGCGTTATTGAACTTGGGAAAGAGCTGGGTGAGCTCCCGGCCGACCATCTGGGTAATCAGCGACTGGCGGGTAAACTCGGTGGTCTGTTTACTGCCGACCCAGGTGCCGTCGCGAAATACGCTGATCTCATCGGTAATCGCGAAAATCTCATCCATTTTATGGCTGATATAGATAATGGCTTTTCCCTGCTGGCGTAAATCGCGAATAATGGTAAACAGATGCGCCACTTCGCTCTCGGTTAACGCCGAGGTCGGCTCATCCATAATCACAATATCCGCGTTCCACGAAACCGCTTTGGCAATTTCCACCATCTGCTGGGAGGCGATACTTAACTCCCCCACCAGCCGGTCGGCGGATAATCGGATATTCAATTTATCCAGCAGATCCTGCGTCTGACGGGCAAGCTGGCGATGATCGACAAAACCATATTTCATCGGCTCGCGGCCGAGCCAGATATTTTCCGCCACCGTCATGTGCGGCACCAGGTTCAGCTCCTGGTGGATCATCGAGATCCCGGAGCGCAGCGCGTCCATCGTATCCTGAAACTGGACCGGCTCCCCTTTAACGCGGATCGCGCCCTTATCGGGACGGTAGATCCCGATAAGGCATTTCATCAGCGTGGATTTTCCGGCGCCGTTTTCGCCCATCAGCGCGTGCACCGTCCCCGGGCGCACGCGTAATGAGACGTTGTCGAGCGCCTTCACGCCGGGGAAGAATTTGCTGATCCCTTCGGCTTCAAGTGCAAAAGCGTTCATACTTCACCTCCGTACCCTGAGCGACTATTTCTGGTTGCGATTGACGAACTCAGCCATGTTGTCTTTGGTGATCAGCTGGTAAGGGACGTCAATGATCTTTTCCACTTTCTCGCCGTTGGCCAGCTTAATGGCGGCATCCACCGCGCCTTCGCCCTGCCCTTTGGCATCCTGGAAAATCGTGGCGATCATTTTGCCGTTTTTGAGCATTTGCAGGGCATCGGGCGTCCCGTCCACGCCGGCAATCAGGATATGGTTCGGGTTTTTACCCAGCGCCTGCAGCGCGCCGATCGCCATTTCATCGTTGTTGGAGGCGATGGCCTGAATGTCTTCGCCGCTGGTCATCCAGTTGCTGACCACGTCAACGGCGTCGTTACGGGTAAATTTAGCGGTCTGCTTCTGCACGATTTTGATATCCGGGTACTTCGCCACCACCTCTTCGACGCCTTTGGTGCGGTCACGGGTCGATTCATTCGCCAGGTCGCCGAGCAGAATGGCGACGTTACCTTTGCCGTTCATCGCTTTGGCTAACGCTTCCATCTGTAAGCGCCCCGCCAGCACCGAGTCGGAGCCGACGTAGGCCATTTTGTCGGTCAGCTGCGCCTGCGGGCGGCGGTTAACAAAGATCAGCGGAATGCCCGCTTTGGTCGCCTGGTCCATAATCGGTTTGACCGCGTTGGTATCCACCGGGTTGACGATAATCGCGTCGACGCCCTGGCCAATAAAGTTCTGTACCTGCTGTAGCTGCTGGGAGACGTCGCCTTTGGCATCTTCCACCTGCGCCTTAACGCCGTCTTTTTGCATCTCTTTTTGCATGGCGGTGCGCAGAATCGTCAGGAAGTTGTCATCGAAAAGCGCCATCGAAACACCGACCGAAATATCTTTCGCCATCACGACCGCTGGCAGCATGCAGGCTATCAAAGAGGCAACAACCGTTTTCTTGATGTTCATAGTTGATCCTTTATTTTCAGGTGCATCGGTTAGGTAAGGTAAAATGAAAAAATAGTTTCATTAATCGTGCGCTAAGCGCCTGCTTTTTCAGCTTTTCGAAAAAACGGCCTGCGCGCTGGCGCCTTTTTCACGGGTGATCGAAATCACAAAATTCAGTTGTTTTAAAATGGTTTTTTGAAACATCAGTCCATTTGTCGCGAAAGAAAAATTCCAGACCATTTATTTCATTAACAACACATATGAAACTTTTATAAGTAAATAACTGAAATGAAAATTTTAAAACTACGCGTTAACAGAACTTTGACACACATCTAACATTGACGCATAAACGCGCAAAAAATGAGAGGCAGGCGACGGTTTGCCGCGCGGCGCGCCGATAGCGGCAGCGGTTTGAAACGGGGTATCAGATACGGGGTTAAAAGGGGATATTGTCACGCGGACCGCGAGCGTTCAGTCGACGTTTTCAGCGCTGTAAAGGATAAATTCGACCTTGCCGTCGCTAAAGAGATGCGGCTGATAGCCGGTTTCCAGGTGACGCAGAGCCAGCTCCACCGCCAGGCGGGCATGCTGATGGGCATGCTGATCGATCGTCAACGCCATTCCGCCCTGCGCCAGCTGTTCACGGGTGGTGCGGTAACGTTCATGGGTGATCCAACAGCACTCGCCGTAGCGGCGGTGGCGAGCCAGCGCCTGCGCCACCTGCGTGTTGCCCAGCCCGGTATTGTAGATGCCCACCACGTCGCGGTTGCGGCGCAGGGCCTCTTCCAGCAGGCGGTCGATCCGCTGCCGGTTGTCCTCCCCCGCCAGCACCTCGCCGAGCTGCAGATGCGGAAAGCGCTGGGTTATCACCTCGCGGAATCCCTGAATACGCAAACGATGGGCGCTGAAGTCCTGGCGTCCGCTGAGCATCAGCACTTCTCCAGGCCGATGCGCCATTAATCCCATCATCCTGCCCGCGGTGCGGCCAGCCTGCTGCTGATCGATGCCGACGTGGCAAAGCCTTTGCGCGCCGGGCAGATCGGTAACCAACGTAATCACCGGCACGTTCGCCTCGCGGCACTGGCGCAAAGCCTCGTAGACCAGCGGATGTTCGTTGCCAAAGACAATCAGCGCATGGCGCTTTTTGCTGCTGCGGATAATGCTTTTCGCCAGCTTTTCCGGCGCGGACTCCGCCACCAGCGTACGGTGCAGCGTCAGTCGGCGATAGCCAAGGCTATCCGCCACGTCGGCGAAATCCTGCGTCAGGCGGGTGAAAAAGCGCGAATCGTTACCGCTGAGAAACACTTCTATTTGCCACGGGAGACGGCGCTCTTCCGGCAGAATGCGCTTCAGCCCGGCTTCCCGTGCGGCCTGCAGCACCTTACGCGTGGTTTCCGGCGACACGCCGCCGCGTTCGTTAAGCACCCGGTCAACGGTTGCTACGCCCACGCCAATCCGTTTAGCCAGCGCCTCCAGCGACATGCTTTTCATCGTTTCCCCCATGATGGAAATCCATCAAAACGCCTGTGTCGGTCAGTGTAGCAAACGGATTACTTTGGCAACGCTGAATCCCTCTTTCTGGAGAAAAAAATGACCTGCATTCGTTTTGCCTTGTTGGGCAGCGGTTTTATCGGCCAGGTTCACGCCGCCAGCCTCGCTCGCCATGAGCGAACCGTTCTGTCCATGGTGGCTGACGCCGACCCCGAACGGGCGAAAGCGCTGGCGTCCCGCTACGGCGCGCGGGCGGTAACCGTCGCCGAGGCCATCAATAGCGACGCCATTGACGCGGTACTGATCGCCAGCTCGACGCCTTCACACGCGGCGCTGCTGGAGGCTGCCGCCCGCGCCGGGAAAGCGGTCTACTGCGAAAAACCGATCGATCTTTCGCTGGCCCGCGCCCGCCAGGTCGTCGAGAAAGTGCTGCCGCTCGGGGTACCGGTGACCGTTGGCTTTAACCGCCGCTTCGACGCCAGCCACCAGCAGCTGCGCCGGGAGATCGAGGCCGGGGTGATTGGCAAAATCGAACTGGTGCAGATGGTGTGTCGGGCATCGATTATGCCGCCGCTGGAATATCTGCGCAGCTCCGGCGGCCAGATGCGCGACCAGGCGATTCACTTCTTTGACCTGCTGCGCTTTCTTACCGGTGATGAAGTGACAACCGTCGCCGCCATGGGGGATGCGCTGGCGCTGGCGGAAATTGCTGAATTCGACGATGTCGATACTTCCATTCTGATGCTGCGGATGCGCGGCGGCGCAATGGCGCAGCTGGACAACACCCGGCGTACCGGCCACGGCTACGATGAGCGCATTAGTCTGCTTGGCTCGGATGGCGTGCTGGAGTCCGGCAGCCAGACAACGCGCGGCGTCACGCTGTGGCAGGGAGAGCGCCGCATTCAGCCCGGCCTCTACCCGGACTGGTTCAGCCGCGTCGAGGGATCGTACTACGCGCATCTGGACGCGTTTGTCCGCTCGCTAGGCGGAGAAGAGGTGGCGGACCTGCCGGGGCTGCTGGACGGCCTGCGGGCGCAGGCCATCGCCGAAGCCGCCGTGCTCTCGCTGCAGCAGGGGCAATTTGTCAGCGTCGAACCGCTGGCGTAAAAAAGCCCCGTATGCGGTCGGCATACGGGGCCGCTTCGCTTAGCGCTCTTCGTTAAATACCACGCCAATCTGCCGCCGCACTTCATCCATCACGCTCAGGTTTTCCAGCACCCTGGCCAGCGGGCGGATCGGCGAGTCCGTCAGCCCCTGACCGACGCACCAGGCAAAATGCTCGGCCTGATAAAACAGCTGGTCGTAGCGGTTGCGCGGCTCCTCCCAATGCAGCACCTGCCCGCCCTGACTGGCGGCGAGGGTAAAATTCCCCGGCGCGTAGAACTGCCCGTCAAGGGTAAGAGTCGCATCGCGTCCGGCCACCACCGCGCCGCCCGGCGTGTTGCTGAACAGGGTGGTGTTCAATAATCCCTGGAGGCCCTTTTCCCAGTTAAACAGCATCGAAATCTGCCCGTTGACGCCTCTTTGGGCGGGGCGTCCGCGGGCGATAATATCCTGCGGTACGCCGCCGACCATCACGCTGAATGAGGTCAGATAGCTGCCGAGATCCATCATCGGCCCGCCGGCGAGATCGGCATTAAAAATGCGATGATCCGGGGTAAAGAATTCGCCGTGATCGGCGAGCAGCGTGTGCAGGTCGCCCAGAACGCCGTCCTCCAGCAGCTGGCGAATCACGTCATACTTCGGCGCGTAGTCGCACCACATCGCCTCCATCGCCAGCGTCCCCTGCTTCACGGCTTCCGCTTTCAGCGCCGCGCCTTCCCGCCGGTTCAGCGCAAACGGCTTTTCAATCAGCACATGTTTGCCCGCCCGCAGCGCACGCAGCCCGTCGGTAAAGTGGTGGTTATGCGGCGTGGCAATATATACCGCGTCAATATCCGGTCGCGCCAGCATCTCATCCACCTGAGCGTAAGCCTGCGGGATCCCCCAGCGGGCGGCAAAGGCGTCGGCTTTTTGCTGCGTGCGCGAGGAGACGGCAACCACCTGCTGGCGGCTGAGCTCTTTTAACGATTTCACAAAGCGCTCGGCAATCCAGCCGGGGCCAATAATCCCCCAGCGCAGCGTGGGGATCGCCGAGGCGGCGTGGTGGCGCGGTTTTGGTAACTGTGACGGGAACATAGCGGCTCCTGATTTTATTTTGCCGGGGAGGGACACTATAAGCAGGCGCGGAGGAGGACGAATAACGAATTTATGATGGAATTCCATCATCGACATAGTGCTTGTCAAAAGCGCGGGAGTCGCGGATAGTCCGGGCAGCTCATCACTATCAAGGAGTCAGAGATGTTGAAAAGTTCGTGGCGTAAAAGCGCCCTGATGGCCGCCGCCGCCGTTCCGCTGCTGCTGGCGAGCGGTTCATTATGGGCCAGTGCCGATGCTATCCAGCAAAAGCTGGCTAATTTAGAAAAACGGTCCGGTGGCCGGCTGGGCGTGGCGCTGATTAACACGGCGGATGATTCGCAAACCCTTTATCGCGGCGACGAACGTTTTGCCATGTGCAGCACCGGTAAAGTGATGGCCGCCGCCGCGGTGTTAAAGCAGAGCGAAAGCCATCCCGATGTGTTGAATAAAAGGCTGGAGATTAAAAAATCGGATTTAGTGGTCTGGAGCCCGATTACCGAAAAACATCTGCAAAGCGGAATGACCCTGGCGGAACTCAGCGCGGCGGCGCTGCAGTACAGCGACAATACCGCGATGAATAAGATGATTAGCTACCTTGGCGGACCGGAAAAGGTGACCGCATTCGCCCAGAGCATCGGGGACGTTACTTTTCGTCTCGATCGTACGGAGCCGGCGCTGAACAGCGCGATACCCGGCGATAAGCGCGATACCACCACCCCGTTGGCGATGGCCGAAAGCCTGCGCAAGCTGACGCTGGGCAATGCGCTGGGCGAACAGCAGCGCGCCCAGTTAGTGACGTGGCTAAAAGGCAATACCACCGGCGGGCAAAGCATTCGCGCAGGCCTGCCCGCAAGCTGGGCGGTCGGGGATAAAACCGGCGCCGGAGATTACGGCACCACCAACGATATCGCGGTGATCTGGCCGGAAAATCATGCCCCGCTGGTGTTAGTGACCTATTTTACCCAGCCGCAGCAGGATGCGAAAAGCCGCAAAGAGGTGTTAGCCGCGGCGGCGAAAATCGTGACCGAAGGGCTGTAGTCCGGGAACAGGCCCGAACTGCAACCCTCTGCGCTCTGCTCCCGGGGGGCGGCGCTCAACGCGCCTTGCCCGGGCTACAGATTCACCGCCGTCTGCGGACCGGTAGCCCGGACAGATGCGCAGCATCGCCTCCGGGACATTCAGCGACTCTGCGCTCTGCTCCCGGGGGCGGCGCTCAACGCGCCTTGCCGGGGCTACGGGTTCACCGCCGTCTGCGGACCGGCGCAACGCGCCGCCTGCGGGACAGCCTGAATAGACAGCCGCCACATATTAGTCGGTAATTTTAAACGTCAGCGCGTACGCGCTGGTTTTCCCTTCATCACGCGCGCCGCCCATCTGATATACCCGCACAGTATATTTCCCGCTGACACCCAGACGCTGTTCAAAAATATCGCCGCTCATCGAACCGTTAAAAATCGCGTGATTATCCGGGGTAATCACATTAAAAAAGGGATGCGGCCACTGGCTGTTCATACCGATATGCATCATCTGGCCGGCTTTCGCTTCCAGCGTATAGTCATTAACATCGTCGCCGGTCACGGTACTTTTTATTATCGTGCCGTTGCTGCCTTTATCAAAATGAATGGTATTGCTGTTGATATTATCACTTGCCATTGATAATACTGACGTTAATAAATAACTTGCACAGATCACGCCGCCAACAATTAATTTTATTTTTTTCATTTAATTAACACCTTATGTTTTTTATGCGCGCTGTTATAGCACATAAGGTGCCCGGAGTAAGCTTATTCGCCATATCACTCGCCGGGATAAACGCGTCGAAATTAAGGCCCCCCGCTCAAATAAACGAGGGGCTTGGTTTCAGCATGATTTATTTCTGCGGACGCATTGCCGGGAACAGGATAACATCGCGGATGGTGTGGCTGTTAGTGAACAGCATCACCATACGGTCGATACCGATACCCAGACCGGCGGTCGGCGGCAGGCCGTACTCCAGCGCGGTGACGTAGTCTTCGTCGTAGAACATCGCTTCATCATCCCCCGCCGCTTTGGCGTTGACCTGATCCTGAAAACGCTGGGCCTGGTCTTCCGCGTCGTTCAGCTCGCTAAAGCCATTACCGATTTCACGTCCGCCGATGAAGAATTCGAAGCGGTCGGTAATTTCCGGGTTCACGTCGTTACGGCGCGCCAGCGGCGATACTTCCGCCGGATACTCGGTGATAAAGGTCGGCTGGATCAGATGCGCTTCCGCCACTTCGTCGAAAATTTCGGTGACGATACGCCCCAGACCCCAGCTCTTCTCAACGTGAATGCCGATGGATTCCGCCAGCGCTTTCGCCGCATCGAAGTTATCCAGCTCCGCCATCTCGGTTTCAGGACGGTATTTCTTGATCGCTTCGCGCATGGTCAGTTTTTCAAACGGCTTACCGAAATCGAACACCTGGTCGCCATACGGCACTTCGGTTTTACCCAGTACGGTCTGCGCCAGCGTGCGGAACAGGGATTCGGTCAGTTCGATCAGATCTTTGTAATCCGCATACGCCATATAGAGTTCCATCATGGTGAACTCTGGGTTATGGCGCACGGAGATACCTTCGTTACGGAAGTTACGGTTGATTTCGAACACTCGTTCGAAGCCGCCGACCACCAGCCGTTTCAGGTACAGCTCCGGCGCGATGCGCAGATACATATCCAGATCGAGCGCGTTGTGATGGGTGATAAACGGACGCGCGGAGGCGCCGCCGGGGATCACCTGCATCATCGGCGTTTCGACTTCCATAAAGCCGCGCGCGACCATGAACTGACGCATGGTCGCCAGGATCTGCGAACGCACCTTGAAGGTGTGGCGCGACTCTTCGTTGGAGATCAGATCCAGATAGCGCTGGCGATAGCGCGCTTCCTGATCCTGCAGGCCGTGAAACTTGTCCGGCAGCGGGCGCAACGCTTTGGTCAGCAGACGCAGCTCGGTGCAGTGAATGGAGAGTTCGCCGGTCTGGGTTTTGAACAGCTTACCGCGGGCGGCGATGATGTCGCCGAGATCCCATTTCTTAAACTGCTCGTTGTAGACGCCTTCCGCCAGATCGTCGCGGGCGACGTACAGCTGAATGCGTCCGCCCACGTCCTGTAAGGTCACGAAGGAGGCTTTACCCATAATACGGCGGGTCATCATGCGCCCAGCCACGGAGACCTCGACGTTCAGAGAGGTGAGCTCGTCGTTTTCCCTACTATCGTATTCAGCATGGAGCTGGTCGGAAGTATGGTCACGGCGAAAGTCGTTCGGGAACGCCACGCCCTGCTCGCGCAGCGCGGCCAGTTTTTCACGACGGGTTTTCAGTTCATTATTAAGGTCAATTGCCTCATCGGCACCTTGTGCTTGTTGTTCAGACATGTTGGTTCCTCATAACCCTGCTTGCAAACTTGCTTCGATAATTGAACCAGGCCTGTTCCGGCGTCGGCGCCGGAGAACAATCTTAAGGAGCCTGGCTTCAATTGCGGCTGATTTCACTCAGCCCTGTCTTTTGTAACCTCTTTTTATCTTCGGCTTTCGCGCCCGCCAGAATATCCTCCTCCTGTTCAGTAAGGGGTGCAAGGAGCGGCTTTTTGCTCCGTTTAGGGATGCGATAATCCCGGAGGCGGTGCTGCGCACCTGTCCGGGCTACAGATCCTGGGCGTTGACGCCGGGAAGTTCACCGGCGGCCGCGCGGCGTTTGCCGACGCTGAACGCGGCGGCGAAGGCGACAACGACAATGACCGCCACGCAGCCCAGCGTCCATTCGCCCATCTGGGCAAAGAAGTGCTGATACGCGGCAATCGCCGTATTGCTGATTTGCGACTCGGTAGTCTGCTGCGCCACCACGCCCGCCAGCCAGTTGGCTACCGCGCCGGTCGCCAGCATATAAATCCCGGTCAGTACCCCGGTGACGCCGGGCATATTGAGGCGGGTGATCTGCGCCATCGCCACCGGGTCGATAAACAGCTCGGCGAAACCCATCAGCGCCAGGCCGGCCACCATCATGCCCATCGATGCCTGTCCCTGTGCCGCGCCGTGGCGCGCGTTAAGCGCCAGCAGCATAAAGCCGCAGCCCATCAGCACCAGGCCAAAGGCGAACTTCAGCCATACGCGCAGCGCCGAGCGGGTCGCGCCCTCCGGCCGCATCAGCCACGCCAGCACGACGCCCGCCGCCATCACCGCCACGGCGTTAACCGACTGGAACAGCGCGGTCGGCACCTCAATATTCAGCAGGCGGCGGTTAACAAAGTGGTCGATGAACAGGCTGATCGAACTGCCGCCCTGCTGCGCCAGTACCCAGAACAGGGTCCCGGTCAGCATCAGCAGAACGATTTGCCACAGCGCGCGGCGATGCTCCGGGGATTTGACCATAATGCGCGCCACCATCTGGGCGGCGAATACGCAGACGATCGCCAGCAGGTAGCCGGACCAGTTATTCTCCAGCAGCAGCGTGAAAAACACCGGCGCAACGCAGAGCATCACCACCAGCCAGCCCCAGGTCGGCAGTACAAATTTCACCGCCCGCAGCGCCTGTTTATCGACGCCGCGCGCGTGGCGGAAGTAGCGGCTGCCGCTTAAGAAAATCATCAGGCCGACAAACATGCCGATACCCGCCAGCGCAAAGCCGATATGCCAGCCGTACCACTGCGCCGCCAGCCCGCAGGCGATAGGCGCGGCGATGGAGCCGACGTTCCCGGCGGCGTACAGCAGCGAGAAACCGCCGTCGCGGCGAGGGTCGTCAACGGCGTAGAGCTCGCCCAGCAGACAGCTGATGTTGGATTTGAACAGACCGTAGCCGCAGATAATGATCGCCAGCGCGAGGTACAGGCTCCAGGTGGAATCGGATTCGACGCCCAGCACTACGTGGCCAAGCGTCATTAATAGCGCGCCGGCAATGACCGCCGTGCGGTTGCCGAGCAGGCGGTCGGCAAGCCAGCCGCCGAGAATAGGAGTGACGTACACCAGGGAGGCGTAGGCGCTGAACAGACTGATGGCGTGGCTGTCATCAAAGCCGAGCTGATGGGTGAGATAGAGGATGAGTAAGGCACGCATGCCGTAAAAGCTGAAATATTCCCAGATTTGGATCGCAACGATGTAATAGATCGCGCGCGGCTGTGAGGGTGTTTTCATGTGTTCTCCTTGCAGCGTGAAAAAGGGAAGCGGCAAGCCACTTCCCTGTTGTGCATCGATTATTTGTTGTTTTCTTCTCTCAGCACTTTAACGGTGTAACGACCATCCGCCTGACGATAGGCGCCGTGGATATCGGTTTCGAAGCCCGGATAGTGGGCGCCGATTTCGCACAGCATCTGCAGGAATTCCAGCACCGGACGGCTCTCTTCGGTGATCATTTCACCCGGCATCACCAGCGGCACTCCCGGAGGATACGGCAGGATCATGTTGGCGTTGACGCGGCCCACCATCTCTTCGAGATACACCTCTTCGGTCTGACCGTGCAGCTCTTTCTGGAACGCGGCGTACGGCGTGATCATCATGGTTGGCAGCACTTCGAACGCGCGGAACATCAGGTCCGGCAGGTTGTGGTGCTCAATCAGTTTGTGAATGTTCTGCGCCAGTTCCTGAACGCGCATGTTTTCGTAGAATTCAGGATCTTCACGGTACAGCGACGGCAGCATGTTTTTCACCCGCAGGTTCAGGTCGAACGCGCGTTTGAAATCGGTCAGCGCGCGCAGCAGGCTCAGCGCTTTGGTTTTGTCGATACCGATGCTGAACAGGAACAGCAGGTTGTACGGACCGGTTTTTTCGACCACGATGCCGTGCTCATCGAGATACTTCGCCACGATGCTTGCCGGAATACCGAAATCATCCATGGTGCCGTCTTTCTTCATCCCCGGGGTCAGCAGCGTGACTTTAATCGGGTCGAGATACATATGTTCGTTATCGATGTTTTTGAAACCGTGCCACGCGCTGTCGGAGCGCAGCGGCCAGCATTCCGCGCCATCGATATGTTCCGGCTGCCAGACGTCGAAGAACCAGCCGTCGGATTCGCCTTTCAGGCGTTTAATCTCTTTACGGAACTTAATTGAACGTTCGATAGAGCCGTCAATCAGGCGCTTACCGGCGTTGCCTTTCATCATCGCCGCCGCGGTTTCCGTCGAGGCCACCACGCCGTAGTGCGGAGAAGTGGTGGTGTGCATCATGTAGGCTTCGTTAAAGGTTTCTTCGTTTACGTCACCTTTAACATGAATCATTGATGCCTGAGAAAACGCCGCCAGCAGTTTGTGCGTGGACTGGGTTTCGTAAATCACTTTCCCTTCGACGCGGCCGCCGCTCATCCCGCATTTGCCTTCATAAATCGGCGAGAAGTTGGTGTAAGGCACCCACGCGGAGTCAAAGTGGATGGATTTCACATCCAGGGTTTTCTTGATGTAGTCCGTGTTGTACAGCAGGCCATCATAGGTGGAGTTGGTGATCACCGCGTGCACCGGCCAGGTCGCGTTCGGGGTTTCTTTCACGCGCTTCGCGATGGTCGCGTGCTGGAATTCGCTCTGCGGGATACCGCCGAGGATGCCGTAAGCGTTACGGGTCGGGCGGAAGTAGATTGGCGTAATGTCGCTCATCATCATCAGATGGGTCAGCGATTTATGGCAGTTACGGTCAATCAGCACGGTGCTACCGGCCGGGGCGGAATACATACCGACGATTTTGTTGGCGGTAGAGGTGCCGTTGGTCACCATGTAGCTGCGTTCTGCGTTGAAGACGCGGGCGATGTACTCTTCCGCTTCTTTATGCGGGCCGCTGTGATCCAGCAGGGAACCGAGTTCAGAAACTGAAATCGAGATATCGGATTTCATGGTATTGGAACCAAAGAAATCGTAGAAGATGCTGCCGACCGGGCTTTTCTGGAACGCGGTACCGCCCATGTGGCCTGGGGTACAGAAGGTATATTTGCCTTCACGCACGTATTTAAACAGCGCTTTGGTCAGCGGCGGCAGAATGGTGTCGATATACTCGTCGGTATTCTGTTTGATTTTGTTCGCAATATCTTCCGCCGCGCCCAGCGCATATTCGAAGAAGCGAACCTGCATGCGCAGATCGTTGAGGCTCACGTCCAGCGTTGAGTAAGTATTCGCAAAGGCGTACAGCGGCATATATTCGTTCATTTTGCTGATGTCTTCGCACAGTTCGAGATTGTATTTATCCCAGTCGAAGATCACGCCGCACAGACGCGCATTGTTTTCGATCAGTTTTAATAAGTCGTCACGGTCGTTCGGGTAGACAATACGGAAGTCCAGGCGTTCGAGGGCGCGATGCAGCTCACGGATGGGCTCTTCTTTGAAGTAAACACCCATGTGATTCATGATTGCGATAACGTTCATAGTCAAATCTCCAGATAAAGAAAGCCCCTCCCGCCACGTCGTGACAGGTGATGGAAGGAGCCTCAGGAATAGGGTTACGGATTAATGCGCGCTGGCGGTGCTGCTATCAGCGGAGCCGTCGTTACTCTGACGCTGGTGCATTTTGCGGCCGTAGAACATCAGGATGATCAGGCTGACGATAAAGGTGCCGGCCAGTTCGAAGGAGCTTGCCCCCATCAGGGCGATGAAACAGAACCCGCAGCCGAGGACGGAGCAAATCAGGCTGACGAAGTTGCGGACGTTAATGCCTTCGAAGCGAATTAGGTCAACGCAGGAGTAGAAGTAAGGCAGCATGGTCAGCAGAACCGCGATACCGGTCAGCTCGCCGAACAGGTCGGAGGCTTTCCCGCCGGTGGAGTTCATCAGGGTGATCAGCACCATCAGGACGGTCATTTTCACCGCGGCCAGCAGCAGGCCTTTTTTCGGGTTGCCGTTTTTATCCAGTTCACCGTAGATTTTCGGGAAGTTGCCGTCGTTAGCGGCGCGCACGCCGGCCTGGCCGACCAGCATCATCCACGAACCGAGAGAAGTCAGGCAGGCAAAGGCGGTAAAGGCCGACACCATCGGCGCAGCCCAGCCGCCAAGGATAGTCGATGCGCTGATAGCAAACGGCGCGCCGGACGCGGCCATCTCAGACGCAGGGTACATACCGGCGATGACCTGGGTCGCTGCGATATACACGATACCCGCCAGCGCGGTCCCCAGCATGGTGGCCAGCGGTACGGTACGTTTCGGGTTTTTCACCATCCCGGTACTGACGGCGGCAGATTCTACCCCGACAAAGGCCCACAGACAGAGAAGGATACTTTTCACCACCGCATGGCTATCCGTCGTGGCTGAGGTGTTCCAGTTTGCCTGATAGGTGGCAACGTCAAACCAGTGCCAGCCGACCACCGCGGTCATCACGACCGGAATAAGCACCAGCACCAGACCAATAGTCGTCAGGCGGCTTACCCAGGTACCGCCGAGCATATTCACGAAGGTGAATATCCACACGATGGCAATACAGGCAATACCTGCCGGTACCGGGTTATTTAAAATAGGGAAGAATGTTGATAAATAAGAGACGGCGGTAATGCCGATTGCCAGATTGCCGATCCAGTTAGCGTGATAATAAAGCACACCGGTCTGGAAACCGAACGCCGGAGATATTTCGCCGGCGTAGGCGATGGGGCCACCCTGCTGCGGGTTTTTGGTCGCCAGACGGGCATATACATAAGCCAGCGACATCGCGCCAATAATAGATATTACCCAACCCCAAATGGCGATAGAACCGATACTCGCCAGGTTCGCAGGTAATAATGCAATACCGCTCCCCATCATATTACCGGCTACCACGCCGGTACAGGCAAATAGCCCGATCTTCTTGGCAGAACTCATGTTTGCTTTTCTCCTAAGTTTATTTGGGAGGTACAGATCATGATGATGAACCTTTTATTGACCCGACCAACTGCCAATCAGATTACGGATTAGTACGAGATAAGTCCTAAAGATAAAGTGAAATAACTGCAAACATCAGACAAATGATATTTTGACCTTTTTCGCGCAACATATCAGGATGACATGTTGAGGTCAGGAAAAGATAAATATTAATAAATTACATGCATTTACGAACACAATTTCGTGTTGAAGATGTGTTAAAAACAAGCAAGAAAAGGATATAAAATATAACAACAGAGGCGCTCATGAGAAACATAAGTTTAACCTCACCACGGCCAAAACCATGACCATGATGAGGGTTTACTTATTCTGAAGCGAGGAAGTTATCGAGATACGGAACCACGCGGGTCACCGAGGTCTGAAATACCGCGTTTTCAATCCAGTAAAATGTATTCTCACCCGGACGTAAATTAAACGCCGTCAGGTAAGCATCGGCAGCTTCCCGGTTCTGCCCTTTCATTTCGTAGACCTTACCCAGCAGCACATAATTCATCCACGACATTTCCAGGTCAATGCCGCTATTAATCGCGCTGTAGGCTTCATCGACTTTGCCTTTGCCCAGCATATCTACCGTTTTAATCTGATAAAATATTGCCATGTCTTTAATCCCCGGCATATTACCCACCCGGGTTATTTCGCTGTAAAGATCGGCAAGCTGTTTATCATCCAGCGGCTGCTGAGAATGGCGTAATACGTCCACCAGCGCTTTTTCCGCCCAGGCATAGGTAAAGTCCGGCGACTGTTTATTCACGTCGGCAAGCAGGCTACTGGCTTTTCCGAGTGAATCGACGTCTCCATTCATTAATAGCTGATGCGCCTGATAGAAATGGGTAAGCGCGATACTTTGCGACGGCTGATATTGCTTTAACATCTCCTGCATCCGCGCCGGCCACGGCTGCTTCAGCGCCTCAGACAGGCTGCTCAGCAGGTCGTTCTGAATCGACAGCTGGTTGTCGCTGGTGACAAAGTAACGCTTATCCATCATGGTCGAACCGTCGGCGTTATCCACCACCTTCACCGACATAAAGCACTGCTGCGCGCGGTAGTGCCGCTGGTTGACGAACTCAATGGTCAGGGTTTTACCGGAGCTGCTCGGCTCATTGATGTTGTAGTTGGTTTTATCGTGCACCATAAAGGTGGAGAAGGTGTTCAGCGAGGTGGTAATCAGGCTCCCGAGACCAATGGCATAGGAGTGCTGCGATGACCAGTTGTTGCAGGCGCTGCCGCTGAGCAGATGAATATCAACATCGCGTGGGTTGAGCAGCAGCCGCGTTTTCGTGACCGGCGGGCGCGACTCGAGGGTCGATAACGCCACCAGCGCCACGCAGCTCGCGAGGGCCAGCAGAAACAGGCCCCAGACGATAAACGTACTCAGCCGCTTGCGTTTTTCCGGCTTTACCACCGGCGCCATCTCTGGCGCAGCCGCCTCAGGCTGCGGGGAAACCGATGGCGCGTCCACGGCGACCGTCGGCGTTTCTGCCGGGATAACCGGCGTCAGTTCTTCCCCCTCTTCCGTACACCAGATCACCGGCACCGTCAGCTTATAGCCTCGCTTGGGTACGGTCGCGATATATTCAAGGCTGCCGTCGTCGCCATCTTTCAGCGACTTACGTAGCTCGGAGACGCTTTGCGTGACGACATGGCTGGTGACAACGTTGCGGGTCCAGACATTATCGATGAGCTCATCCCGGCTGAGTACTTCCCCAGGATGACGGGCAAAGAAAACCAGAAGATCGATTAAGCGCGGTTCGAGAGTTAGCTGACGCCCCTTGCGGCTAATTTGGTTAACAGAGGGAGTAACCAGCCATTCTCCAACGCGAACAACAGGTTGTTGCATAAAAAAGAGCCCCAGGACGAAACGGGAAAGGCGCGATGATATCACATTTACCCTACCTGATTATGATAGGGGTCATAACCTTGAACGCGATATATTCCTCTGCGTTTTTAACTTCTGACAAAATTTCATTTGAGAATGATAAAATTCAGATAATCCAGATGAATATTTATAAGCACTTTAAACAGTAGCAACAAACTGGGATCAGGGCTGCTGGCGAGGAAGGAAAATGGCGGATTAATAAACATGTTCTCATTGCCAGGTAGCAGGAGCCCTTCCCTGGTGCTGAAGTTCAGCAAGAAATAGCTGAACTTCAGTTGTTAGAGGGCAATACAGAGGAAGATTAAATATCCGATTGCGAGACGTGCCGGGCCGCGGCAGCATTGGCGCTCGCCACCGCTTGCGCTAATGATTTGCTGACCGTCAAAGATGCGCAAAACGCCCCAACAAAGCAGTCACCTGCCCCATGGGTGCTGACCAGCTTAACCTTTTGAGCGGGCAAGGCTTGCGCGGCTTCGCCAGCCTCACACCAGGCGACGCCATGCTCGCCGGCGGTCACCACCACCTGAGTAAAGCGCTGCGCCAACGCCGTCGCGGCCTGCTGCGCCGAGACCAAATCTTCGACGTTGACGCCGCACATATCGCGGGCCTCAATGGCATTGACGATCAGAATATCGATAAGCGCCGCAAACGACTCGCTCAGAGGGCGCGCCGGCGCAGCGTTAATGCATACCGGAATACTGCGCTGCTTTGCCGCGCTCGCCGCCAGCAAATTAACCGTCTCGGGCACTTCATTTTGTAACACCAGCATGCTGACGTTGTCCCAGAAGCGCGCGTTCTGAAAGACGCCAGCGGGGATTTTCTGGTTAGCGTTGGATACTACTACCGCGCCGTAGTCGCCTTCTTCGTCGGAAATGGCCACGCTCATCCCGGAAGGGCTGTCCACCGCCACCGCAACGGCGCTGGCGTCAACGCCCGCCTGGCGTAAGGTATCAACCAGGAAACGCCCCTGTTCGTCTGCGCCGACAGCGCCTGCAAACCGGACTTCCAGGCCAGATTTGGCCGCAGAGATAGCCTGATTTCCCCCTTTGCCGCCAAACTTATAGCGACAGGCGGTCCCCATTACCGTTTCGCCTTTCTCAGGCCGATGATGCGCATCAATCATGATGTCGTAATGGAGGCTGCCTGCGACTGCAATTTTGTTCATGACTAGAACTCCCGAAGATCCTGAACCGCACGCTGGGTTTTCATCAGGTTTTTCTCTGCCCGACTGAGATCCTTCTTAGCAATAGCCACAAACAGCGCATCCAGTATATTGAGCTGAGCAATACGCGATGCGGCATTTTCGCCAAGCAAATGCGACCCTTGAGATGTTGAATTGAGTACCACATGCGCGTTATGCGCAATAGGCGACTCGGCATAATTAGTGACGACAATAACTTTAGCGCCATTACGGGCGGCAAGTTTTACCGGAGCATTCACCGCGCGGGTCACTCCGGAATGGCTTATGGCAATCACCACATCATCGTCAGATAACACAGCGGCTGACATCAACATAATATGCGCGTCATCATAAACTGAAGACTTGATGCCTATTTTCAGCAGTTTATGCGCGAGATCGCGAGCAACGGTTGCTGAACCACCAACGGCATACAGGTCAATATGACGCGCTTTAAATATAATATCCGCCGCACGATTAAATTCAGAAATATCGAGAATAGACATGGTCTCTTCGATAGCCTGAATTGAAGTGCGAAATACCTTAGCCAGAAGCTGCTCAGAGGTATCATCAGGCTCAATTTCCGCATGCAACCCCGCCACTTCTGATTCATTATAATAAATCAGACTACTTCTGAAATTCCTGAAACCAGTAAAGTTAAGTTTTTTAGTTATTTTAACAATCATGGCTTCCGAAACATTATTTTCCTGAGCGATTTCTTTTAAAGAAGTTTGCTCAGTCAGATCGGTCCGGGAAATTATTGCCTCAATAACACGACGTTCAAGTGGTGTCAGTTGGGGCAAACGCATACGTATCTGAGCGCCAATGGCTCGTGGATCCTGCTTCATTACTTGCCTCGGGTTGCTCTGTCAATTAACATCGCTATGATAATAATAAGGCCCGTTGCAAGCAATTGATAAAATGCCTGAATATTAAGCAGCGTCAGCCCGTTACGTAACGCCCCCAGAATAATGACCCCAATCAGCGTGCCAAATATGCTGCCTTTGCCGCCCATCAGCGAAGCGCCGCCAATCGCCGCGGCAGCAATGGCGTCCAGCTCCCATAGGGTGCCGATTGTAGGCTCCGCCGCGCCCAGGCGGCCAATCAGAATGAGAGAGGCTAGCGAGGCAAGAATACCGGAGATAACATAGACGGTAATTTTTGTGCGTCTGACCGGGACGCCCGCCACCCGCGCGGCCTCTTCATTGCCGCCAATCGCCAGAATATATTCCCCGAGCGGGGTTTTGTTCATCACCGTCCATAATATCAGCGCCACGATCGCCACAATAACAATCGGCGTGGGCACGCCAAACCATGAACTGTTGATGATATCCCTGAATGTTGCGGGGATGCCAAATACCGGATTGCCGCCGGTAAAGATTAGCGCAATGGCGCGGAAAAGCGATAACCCTCCCAGGGTGACGATAAACGGCTGTAAACCGGCCCACGCAATCAGCGTGCCGCTGAAAAGCCCGCAGGCGGCGCCAACGCAGAGAGTCAACACCACGGCAAGCGGCACGGGAATACCGGCGACCATCAGCGCGGCGCCAAAGACGGCGGACATTGCCGCCGTCGGGCCAACCGATAAATCAATGCCGCCAGAAATGATTACCAGAGTCATACCCAGCGCGATTAACGCATTAATTGACGACTGCTGCAGAACATTCAGTAAATTCGGCAGCGTGAGAAATACCGGAGACAAAAATGAAAATGTGATAATAATAATTAGTAATCCAATTAAGGTGCCGGCATCGCGCACATTAAATTTAATCAGCGAAGACGGCAATACGCTATTTTTACCTGCTTGTGTCATCATGGTTATGGCCTTTCAAAATTACTGGTGATAGGTCAGGCAATATGGCCCGCATCATTAATGGCAAAACGAGCGATATTCTCTTCAGTAATAGCATCCCCCGTTAACTCCTGAGTTATTTTCCCTTCCCGCATAACCAGAACCCGATCCGCGATCCTGATAATTTCGGTCATTTCTGATGAAACCACAATAATGGCTTTTCCTGCGGCGGCTAGCTTTTCTATCAGATTATAGATTTCTGCTTTAGCGCCAATATCAATTCCCCGGGTCGGTTCATCAAATAAGAATACCTGCGCATCCGCGGCGACCCAGCGGCCAATAATGACTTTCTGCTGATTTCCTCCGCTTAGGGTACCAATCGTTTTTTCAATATCCAGCGGGCGCAGCTTTAAATCCGCCATCACTTTATTGGCAACCTGATTAAGCCTTGCCGTATTAACCAGCCCTGCGCGAGTAAAGTGACGCATCGACGGTAGCGCCATATTCATCTTTACCGCCCGTTCCTTGATAATCCCCTCTTTTTTACGATCCTCAGGGACTAATCCTATCCCGGCGCCGATCGCCGCTCTGACATCCTGACGCTCAACCAGCCGTTCATTGACCCGAATCGTACCGCCGGTGCGTTTATCTATCCCGGCGATAAGCTTCAGCAGCTCGGTTCTTCCTGCCCCCACGAGGCCCGAGATCCCCAGTACTTCGCCAGCGCAGACGCTAAAACTCACCGGACTGACCACCGTACTCGCCAGGCCTTCAACCGTCAGAACCTTTCGTGCAGTGGCCCAGGAATTATGCGCGATATGCTCAATTTTCCTGCCCACCATTTTAGCGACAATGCTTTCTTCATTCTCATCGCAGATATTCACCACCCCAACCTGCCTGCCGTCGCGCATGATAGTGGCCCGGTCGCACACTTTGAATATCTCGTTCATTTTGTGAGAAACGTAGATGAGAGATACGCCCATCGCTTTCAGGTCAGCAATCAGTTCAGCCAGGCGCTCGAACTCTCTGGGGGTCAGGCTCGAAGTTGGCTCATCCATGGCGATAATCCTGGCATCATCAAGTAGCGCCCGGGCAATCTCCACAATTTGCTGCTGCGAGACTTTGAGGTTTTTAATCGGCTCTCCGGGGTCGATAGAGGGATCAAGCTGTTGTAAAATCCGCCCTGCCCTCTCCTCTTGCTCCTTCTTGTTGAGCCACATTCCTTTCGCTTTGGTAAGCGGGCGCCCAAGAAACATATTTTGCGCCACGGAGAGTTCAGGAACGTGCTGTAACTCTTGATGAATCATAGCGATACCGGCGTGGCGCGCGCTAAGCGGATTTTTTATCTGCACCTGATGACCGCCAACGCTGATATCGCCTTTATCTGCGCTGCGCACGCCGGAAAGAATGTTTAACAACGTTGATTTACCGGCACCATTTTCGCCAATAAGCGCGTGTACTTCCCCTGGTCTGACGCAAAAATCAACATCCTGTAACGCTGCGGTATTGCCGTAAGTTTTATTGATGCCGCGCATCTCTAAACGATACTGTTCCATAAACTCTCCGCTCACCTTATTGTTGAGTCAGTAGCTGGCGTAACGCGTTGTTATCTTTAGTCGAAAAGGCGTCGACGTTTTCTTTCGTGATTAATGCCTGAGGGGTAGAGATGACGCGCGACAGCTTCTGACCGTTAATCAGGCGAATCATCACATCCATTGCCACTTCGCCAGTCAGCACGGGGAAGCTATCTACCGTACCGGTCAGCTCGCCGCGCTTGATCGAGGCATAGGCGTCGGAAATCCCGTCAGTACCGAATACGGCAACCTGCCCGGATTTTTTCAGGGAGCGCACGGCCTCCACCACGCCAAGGGCCATGGTGTCGTTGTTGGAATAGAAGCCTATCAGGTCAGGATGCTGTTGCAGAATAGTGGTTGCCGCGTTGAATGCCTGTTCACGGCTCCAGTTCGCCGGCACGCTGGCGGCAATATTAAATTTGCCATTTTCCGCCAACGTCTCTTTAAACCCGCGGGTACGCTGCCCGGCGGCATAAACCCCCGGCTGACCTTCGATTACCGCCACTTTCCCACCCTGCGGATGGTGTTCGATAAACCACTTAGCTACGCGGACGCCGTTATCTTTCTGCACGTTACCGACATAATACTGAGCGTTGGGCATCACGGCGTCGTTAACGTTAATGACCGGAATATTCTTTTTCTTCGCGCTTTCCAGCGCCGGTGAGAGGTTGATATCTGTCTGCGGCGATACCAGCAGGCCATTGAATCCCTGAGAAATTAGTGTTTCAGCGATGGAAAGCTGGCCAAGCTGATCTTCTTCATTCGCCGCGGCCTGATAGGCCACGGTAAAACCATAACGGCTGGCGACGTTTTTATAACCCTCGCCCAGAGAACGCCAGTATTCATTGGTCAACGTTTTGGATACGCCGCCAATTTTCAGCGACTTATCAGCCGCCGGTAGCGGGCCGTATTTGCTTTCCAGCTGAGACCAGTCGGTACGATCGGGTTCAGTGTCGGATTGCAGCGGCGGTAAATCTGCCGCATAAGCGCTTGAACACAGCAGAGATGAAGCGAGTACAGAGAGTAATATTTTTTTCATTTTTCAGCCTTTATTCTCATTATATTTATCGTGAAGCTGACGGCTTTGTCAGCGCCAGTTGCGCTAGCGGGCTAGCATGATGTCATTAACAATTTGTTGAGAGGCTACAGCGTCCTGGCGGCTAATCGCATCAAGCAGCGGTTGGTTGTTTTCCAGCTTTTCGCACAGCTTCAGCAGCCGCGTGACGGTGGCGATATTAGTCTGCGCCTCACGAATAGGATCTAGACCACTGGCATCCGGGAAGGTGTCGAAGTAATAGGCGCCCTGATAGCCATCGCGGCGCATTTGCCACAAAAACTCGAGCGTCGCGCGCGGGTTAACGGAGCCTGCCATCAGACCATCATCGCGTTTACCCCAGCCGTCATTGAGATCCAGCCCTAACAGGCGAGAACGACGAGCAACCATGGCAGCCGCATAGGCCGGAACTTCATTGGCGAACAGGACGTGGGCAAAATCGAGGGTAATGCCGAGGTTTGGCGCTCCGGCTTCTTCAACCGCCAGCAGGCAGGTGGTTACGTTAGGGAAAATGCTGAACGCGCGCGGTTCATTCGGTTTATATTCGATACTGATATCAATATCTGGCGCATATTCCGCGATCTCACGCACCGCGCCGACTGCGTCTTCCCAGATTTTTTTGTAATCGGCCTGGAAACAGTAATCAAAGCCGTCCTGCCCCATCCACAGCGTCATCAATCTGGAACCAAACTCGCGACCGGTGTCGATACCGCGCTTGGTTAACTCGATAGCCTCCCGACGAATTTTCGCATCCGGGTGGGTAAACGCGCCAATACGAAACTGCGGAGCATCCCAACGCATCTGCATACCGTTAACGGCAAGACCGGCATCTTCGATAGCCCGACGCATCGTTTTGATATCGTCACACATATGTTGCGGGTAGTTCAGGTCGAGATGAGTAAGTCCTTCAACTTTTCCCGCACGTTCAATCATTTGTAAGACGGTTGGCTTTCCTTTTAGCTCCGGCCAATACAGGTAAGCCCCTGATGCAAAAGAGTTCAGGCGAGTGGCAAACTTTAGTTCTGACATGTTATGCAATCCTTAAATCACCATTGTGATGTACTTTATGTTTTCACGATTTTCTGTGAAGTTGTTTTAAACATACTCACCCAGGTTTAATAAGCAAGCGCAATTGCTAACCGGCATTACGTTTTGGGATATTGCTCACGAAAGCCTTTTCACGCCATAGCATGCAACAGTTCTTCGCTGGCGGATCCGGTAGCTGATGGGTTGTACAACGATCTGATAGAAGATTTAACTTTACAGAAATTAATTTATTCGTGAAAAAACTTGGGAATGGAGACTTTGGCGCAGGGGTACTTCTCTGAGCGGGAGGGGATTTATCCTGCCTGGTTTAGCCGCCATCACCTTAACTGTGAGCGAGCCAACGTCCTGGAAGATGCCTTGAGGCCGGAACTGTACAAACGGGATAAAAACACCATACTCAACGCAAAATGAGTGCCAAAAGAGATCTCTTACCTGCAGTGATGGCGGATTTTAGAACGGATAAGAAAGGAACAAGACGATGACCTGGAAATTAGTTAAGCAAATTGTCCAAAATGACGTTTTGAGAAATAGCTTCATTGACCTGGCGATTAAAACCTTCGATCTCTCCTTTAAAGAGTGGTACCGCAAAGGCTACTGGACCGACGCCTATATTCCCTACGCCCTGGTCAGCAACAATAAAGTGATTGCTAACGCCTCCGCCAATATTATCGACCTGATCTGGCAGGGCGAACCCCGCCGCTATATCCAAATCGGCACCGTAATGACCGATATCGATCATCGCAATCGGGGCCTCGCCGGGCAGCTTGTGAATGAGATTTTGGCGGACTGGCAGGATAAAGCCGACGCCTTCTTCCTGTTCGCTAACCCGACAACCGTTGATTTTTACCCGAAATTCGGCTTCGAGCGCACCGACGAGCATCAGTATATTATGCCGGTAGTACCGGTTACGGGCGATTTCCGCAAGCTCGATATGGATCGGCCGGAAGACGTTGCGCTATTGCAGCGGTATTATCAAAAATCGAATCCGTTTTCGCAGCTGCGGGTGCAGAATAACTTCGGTTTATTGATGTTCTACTGCTCCGCCTTTATGCAGCACTTCGTCTATTATTCCGAGAAAAACCAGGCGATCGCGATTGCGATGCAAAACGGTCCGGCGCTGATCTGTTTTGATATTTTCTGCGACAGCGGCCGCTCCCTGTCGGCCATTATCAACCAGCTCGCCGATGACAATACGTACCAGGCTATCCTCGGCTTTACCCCCAAAGAGAATCGGACCGGCGAGTATGAGAAAATCGAAGGCGAAGATCTTCTGTTTATCTACGAGCAAAAAGAAAATATTTTCAAAGAGAATAAGCTGATGTTCCCGCTTTTATCCCACGCCTGAGGCTGCGCTTATTGCGTCAACAGCCACTGCTCGAACGCCCATAGCGCCGATTCGTTGACGCCGTTTTCCAGCGGCTTCACCAGGCAAAAGCGCTTGCTCAGGCTGCGGGCCTGCGGCCAGGGCGCAGCCAGTAGCCCGTTTTCGATCGCGTTTTCGACGTACACATGGGGCACCAGCGCAACGCCCTGCCCGGCCAGCGCGGCGGCTATCGCCATCTCATGCAGATCGTAGCGCCCCCCCTGCGCCGGATTATCCAGCACGATCCCGCACTCTTCAGCATAGCGCTGCCAGGCGTCGGGATTCTGCCGTCGATGAATTCGCGGCAGCGCGTTCAGTTGGCTGACGAGATCTTCTTCCGTGAGTAGCCCGGCGTGGCATACCGGTACCAGCCTCTCTTCAAACAGAAACTGCATACGCATTCCGGCCCAGGCGGGGTGTTCAAAGTGAAGCGCCGCGTCAAAACCGCTGCCGGTGAGGATAAACGGGTCGGTTCTGACCGCGATATTCAGCGTGATATCCGGATGCCGGTGCTGAAAATCCCCCAGCCGGGGAATGAGCCAGCGGCTGGCGAAGGTCGGCGGCGCGGCGATTTCCAGGCTTCGGCTGCCGTCCGCGGCCCCCATCAGATATTGAGTGTCCCGTTCAAGGCGCTCCAGCGTTTCGCGCACATGGTGCGCATAGCGCGCGCCGTTAGGATTCAGCCGTACCCGGCTCCCCGTCCGCTCAAACAGCCTGCAGTTCAACAGCGATTCCAGACGGGCGATTTGCCGACTGATCGCCCCTTCGGTAAGCGACAGTTCTTCCGCCGCGCGGGCAAAGTTACCGTGCCTGGCGGCAGCCTCAAAAGCCTGCAAAGAGGCGCTGCTGGGGAGTTTTTTTCGCACGATGACCACCTCTGCTGGATTTTGCATTAATGACAAAATGTCATTGAGGGATGAAATAATATCGTTTCAGAGCGCTCAATACACAACGTAGCATGATCAAACGTCAATATCATCACGCCATCATGCAGAGGTCAGCCCATGTTATATATCGTTGAGTGCAGCTACGCCGACCCGGAAAGCGAAGCCGGCTGGAATCGATTTTACAGCCAGCACAAGCTGCCGGCGCTGGTATCCGTCAGCGGGTTCCGCGCTTCGCAGCGCTTCCGGGCGCTCTCCTCCGGCTGCCCGGTCTATCTTGCCATCCATACTATCCATGATGCTGACACCCTCGCCAGTGAAGCGTATCGCCATAAAGGCGGCGGCGACTTTGCGCGCTGGCAGGCGCATATTCGCGACTGGCGGCGAAACCTGTATCGGTACAGCGGGGTGTTCCCTGCCGTCTCTGAGGAGGATGTTTTGCTGCTGAGCCCGGAGCCGCTGGACTTTGTGGACTCGGAGCTGGGGTATCAGCCGACAAGACTTCCGGCCGCCGGGCTGGATAATAACCCGTCGCTGCGCGTGGTATACGTTCTGCCGCGCCGGGAGGCGATGCTACTTGCGGGACGGGAAAAAGCCTGGATCTATGAACCCATGGCCGGTCAGCTGCAAAGCCCGGCTGAAAAACAGCCAGCATCACGCTAAGAGGTTTTTATGCGCAATTCATCTTTTGTCACCCGCCAGATTGGCGATTTTCAGGTGACTGCCCTTAGCGACGGCAGCATGGCCGCCGGCCTGGCGCTGCTGTCCGGCATCGATAGCGGCGATGCCGCACAAATCCAGCGCGATGCGGGCGTCATTGACCCCGGCACTATTGACATTAATGGCTATCTTATCCGCGGCCGGGGAAGAACGATTCTGATCGACGCGGGGACGGGAGGCGGCGTGCTGGAAACCAGTCTGCGGGCGGCGGGAAGTGCGCCAGACGACGTTGATACCGTCCTGCTGACCCACGCTCACCCGGATCATATCGGCGGCCTGCTGGATGCCAACAGCGCGCCGCGCTATCCCAACGCTCGTCTTCATCTGCATCCTCTGGAAGCGGAGTACTGGCAGGATGACGTCATGTTAAGACGGGCTAATGAGCGCGGGCAGCGAAACTTCGCTCTCGCCCGCCGCACCCTGGACGCGTGGTCCCGGCGCCTCGGGTTTCTGGAGGATCGCGAAGTCGTCGCGGGTATCCATCCGGTCTGGTTACCCGGACATACGCCGGGCCATAGCGGGTTTCGCATTGACGCCGCCGGGCAAAGCCTGCTGATTTGGGGCGATATTGTTCACTTTCCGCATATTCAGGCCGCGCGACCCGCCGCCGCTATCGCTTTTGATTGCGATCCTGTACAGGCCAGAGCGACGCGGGAAGCGATTCTCGCCCAGGCCGCCGGCGAAAACCTGCTGATTGCCGGTATGCATCTTGGCGGGTCGGGGTTTGCCCATATTGTACCGACTTCGTGCGGCTATCGTATCGATGATTCTACGCAGTAGAAGGGAAGCTGGGCGGTGAGGTCCGCCTTTGCTTATCCGATTAAGTTTTTTTTCGCCTGATGAAAGATTGAACTGACTCGCGTTTATTTTCCCACATAAATATAAAATGATGTTTTATTTTAAATGAATTTGAATTTTATTTTCCCATAAAATATGACATTAAGGAAAATCTATGCGCAATACCTTCAGACCTGCACGCGGCATGCTGGCGTTGGCAATCGCACTAGCCGGGCTCGCAGGCGGCTGTAATGACAGCGGCGGAACCGTCGATAACCAGCACGATGCGCCCGCCTCCGCGCCACAAAATGTCATGGTTCCGATACTGTCTGCCGATGAAAACAGCCTGGTGCTGGTCTGGGAAAAACCGGAGTCTGAGACCGAGCAGGTGGTGGACTACGCCGTCTATCGTCAAGGCAAGCGGCTGGGCCTGGCGCGTGAAAATCAAAACCATTTTTCCCCGGCAAAGCCCTATATTGATAACTTCTATCAGCGGATCGCCAGCGACGGCTGGCAGCAGAAAATCGATCTGCGCAGCTTCACGGCCACCAACCTGCAGCCGGATACGGAGTATGCCTTTACGGTGCGCGCGGTCTACGCCAATGGCCAGGAATCTCCGGACAGCGCAGTGGTTAAAGCGCAAACCCGCAAAACGCCGCACGTCATCGAAGCCAGCACATTCGGCGCGAAGGGTGACGGCACCACGCTGAATACCCAGGCGCTGCAGCGGGCCATTGATAGCTGTACCGTCACGCACTATCCTCAGGGCTGCAGGGTGCTGATTTCCGGCGGCGAATTCAAAACTGGCGCGTTGTTCCTGCACAGCGATATAACCCTGGAGATTGCGGCTGGCGCCACCCTGCTGGGTTCGGACGATCCGGCCCAGTATCCGCTTGATAAAGGCTATTACCTCTATCCCTATAGCGATCATCCGCAGCCTCGCCGCCCGCCGTCATTAATTAACGTGCTGGGCGCGGACGATAAGGGCGAGTCTCCGGCCGGAACGTTTCGTAATATTCGCATCGTTGGGAAAGGCACGATTGACGGCAACGGCTGGACCCGCGGCGTCAAAAGCGGCGGCGATGCGACAATTAGCGACGAATTGGGCAACGCGCTGCCGCAGTACCGGGCCAGCAATGCCAAAAAAGTCGGCGCGGATGGTATTCTGGCAAAGCATCAGACCGAAGCGGCTATCGCGGAAGGGATTGAAAACAATAGCGCCTATAAAAACCGCCGCTCCAGCCTGATGACCTTGCGCGGCGTGCAAAATCTCTACCTTGCCGGACTGACTATTCGTAATCCCGCTTTCCACGGGGTGATGGTGCTGGAGTCAGAAAATATTACCCTGAATGGGCTTGTGCATCAGACCTTTGACGGCAATAACGCCGACGGCGTCGAGTTCGGCAATAGCAAAAACGCGTTGGTCTTCAATAACTTCTTTGATACCGGAGATGATTGCGTTAATTTTGCCGCCGGGTTTGGTAAAGGCGCGAAAACGTTTCATCAGCAGCCGCAAAGCGCGGCGTGGATTTTTAATAACTATTTCCGTAAAGGCCACGGCGCCGTGGTGACGGGTAGCCATACCGGCGCGTGGATCGAAAACGTTCGCGCCGAGGATAACGTCATGTATATGACCGACGTTGGCCTGCGCATGAAGAGCCGCCCCTACTATGGCGGTGGCGTGCGGGAGGTGCTGTTCCGTCATAACGCGATGAAAGATATCGCCAAAGAGCCGTTTGTTTTTACTATCAAATACAGCGCCGACGTAAATGATACGACCCCTGCCGACGAGCCCGCTCAGTTCCGCGACGTTCAGGTGCAGGATGTGACCGTCGATGGTACTTCGGCTAAGCACAGCATCCTGATTGACGGCATGACGGTAGCCGAAATGGCGGAGTCGTTTGGTATTCACTATTCTCGCGATGCCTATCATCAGAATCTGCGTTTTTCCAACGTCAGCTTCCGTAACACCAAAGCAACCAATATCTCTTTCCTGCACGACAGTCAGTTCGATGAGGTAACCTTCGCCAACACGCCGCAGGCCTGGGAATTTTTCGCCGTCAATGACGTAATGCTCGCCGACAGCCTTCATCAGCAGAGCATCACCCGTGGGGAGAACGACAAGGTTATCCTTGAGGGCGCAACGAAGTAATGCCGTTTCCGGCTGCGGGGTTTATCACAGGCTTAAAATCGGCTGATATCGATTAAGATTAAAGCCCTCTTTAAGCCTTACTTTAGTCGATTATTTCGTCGCCATAAAAGCCGGCGCAGAGAGCGTCGGCGCGCTGCGCCACCAGATAAGCAGCGCCGCCAGAGCGATAACGCTCAGCACGCTGAACGCCGTCGCGAACGAGTAATAACCGGCAATCATTCCCGTCAATGCCGGACTCATCGCCGCGCCGGCACCCTGCATCAGCATTACCACGC
Organism: Klebsiella sp. MBT K-1; assembly: GCF_002556465.1. Lineage (NCBI taxonomy): Bacteria > Pseudomonadati > Pseudomonadota > Gammaproteobacteria > Enterobacterales > Enterobacteriaceae > Klebsiella > Klebsiella sp. MBT K-1. The sequence continues at coordinate 94,991 of NZ_PDEL01000004.1, forward strand.
TTTGGCCAGCATTGACGTGCCCGCTGCCGCGCAGCAGCGCCACAATAAAGCTCGGCACCACTACGCCCAGTACCCCTGCGGCGCAGCCGTCCAGTATTTGCACCGGTACCATCATCCACGGTGCCGCCGTGCTTGCCGCCAGCGCAGCCCTGATTGGCATGATCAGCAGAGCCAGCATAATCAGTCGCCAGTACCCATATTTATCGATTCGACCTACGGTCCAGATGGCCACCGGGATCATCACCAACTGGGAAATAATCACCGTCGCTGCGGCATACAGGCCGGGATTGATCGCGCCTGGTGCCGCAGCGATCCGCATACTGAGCATGGGCAGCAACGCTGCATTCGCTAAATGAAAAAGCAGCAGCGTCAACCCAGTAATTAAAAGCGCCCTGTTTTTGGTCAGCACCGAGAAGTCAGGTATCTGGGGGGAGTCCGTCGTTTCAAGCCCGCGCGCCCGAGCGTTGTCGATATCATCACGACGAATTGCCGTCAGGGCAAAGAGCGTGAGCAGCATTGTCGAGGCCATCAGGATGAAAATACCGCCAATACCCCAGCGCCAGGCGATCCCGCCCGCAATCAATGCGGTCGTAAAATTACCCGCATGGTTGAAAGCCTCATTTTTACCCATCTGGGTACTAAAGCCGTCTTGCCCCGTTAGCCCCAGGGTGATCCCGGTAATAAGCGGGCCAATAAATGCCGCACATATGCCGCTGAAGATTTGCGAGATGGCGACGACGCTGCTGCCCTGGCTGAACCAGAGCAGCAGCGTCGTCCCGGTAATCATGATGCACAGTATCGCGAGCATAAGACGCTTGTTCCGCGAAGCATCGGTGATGAACCCTGCGGGAAGCGTCGCCAGCAATCCGGCAACGCCGCCCGCGGTCATCAACAGACCGATGTCATCCGGTCGCCACTGATGTTGCGTCAGGAAAATTCCCAGAAAAGGCCCAAGTCCATCGCGAACGTCGGCAATAAAAAAGCTGGTCAGGCATAGCGCCTGCAATGAACGAAGAGACATACTTTTCACCCTAATACATCCTTAACCCACTTCATCCGGTCACCTGTAAAACAAACTCTTCCCCGCAAAGGACATCACTCGGGGCTATCGATTTTCTCCGTTAAGGAATGGGTTAAAACGCCCCGATAAAGGGGCACCGTTCCATCAACGCCATTGTTTATAAATTTAAAAGCGATCTTTATCAATCTCTAAGGGTTATTTTATTATTTTGGTACTGTTAAAGCTGGCCGTGTTGCTTATATTATTTTAGTGCTCATAGATGACGCAATATCATTTTCTTTGCTTCAAGCGTACAGCACGTCTTCAAACATGCCAGGATAATATTATTTAATATATGACATAAATTATGGGTGCCCCCTCCGACATAAATATTATATTAGAGAGCAAAATTTCAAGCGCCAATGCCTTTCTTCACCTTAAGCATATAGTCAGCCAGCACTACGGACTCTGAAGATTGGCTGTTGATTAACCCCTGCAACGTTCCCCGCTGATCGGCCTGAGAACGATGCTGCCCAAGCTTTTCTTTGGCCTGAAACTCCTCAATTTCAATTTTGAATCCAATAATACCTTTCAATTTCCCTTCAATAAACGTCTCGGGCATAATTTCTTTCTGGGCCTGAAGCGTCGGTTCAAATTTATGGACCAACGCGTCCATCACAATGCGTAATTCATCGACAGATAAAAGACTTACGGTGCCATAACAGTGAACGGAAGTATAGTTCCATGTGGGAACCGCGGGAGCAGTTTGATACCAGGTAGGGGAAACGTAACTATGGGGCCCTTGAAATATGGCGAGCACCCTCTTTCCTTCAAATTCTTTCCAGAGTGGATTCGCGCGCGTCATATGGGAAAGAAGAATTCCCCGCGATGAAGAACTACGATCGAGGATAAAAGGAAGATGACTGGCATTGAGGGAAGGCGAAACAACTAATCCAAAGCTATAAGCGTCAATAAAATCAAAAATATGTTTTTTATCTGATAACTTCATTGTATCAGGTGTATACATTTTTACCTCATAATGTTGATCCGCCTGTAGTTTCTTTGAAAAAGATAACTCCTCCTTTTTATTAAGCAATGATTTAGTGTATCAAAGCGTTGGTGCCAGGGAACGTCATCCACTTCGCTTCCCCTTACAGTACTCGTTAGTAATATTTTTAGTTGTTTTTATCGTTTTGATTAGAACTGTATAATGTTTTTATGTATTTTCTAATGATATTAATTATTAACATCTTTTTAACTAATTGAATACACTGATCTTACACAGATGTACACATTCTGTGTCCGTATCATCTACATATTGATCTCTTGCCAGACTATTGTGTTTTTTTGATGTACTGGGAAAGCATCGAGATGCTTCGCCGTTATGCTCACCTGCCACCAAACCATTTAACAGAGCACGCACGGAAAATTGACGTCATTTTTGGCGCTAGCGACACAAGGAGGAAATCAGGCTGGACTAAAACTGGCGTAAGTAACTGTTTCTTAATGGTACGCCCTACAGGGTTCGAACCTGTGACCTACGGCTTAGAAGAAAGTAGAGCGTTAAATAACACACTGTAAACACATATGTTTTCCGCGTTCGCATCCGGTTTTGTGTCGTTACGTGTCGTTGTGTGACTTCCTTGTCCTTATCGCGCTTTTCAGTTACGCCACAATTGCGACACATCGATCAGGCCAGTTCCTCAATAATAACGATCCCATTCTGACCATCTGCACCAGGATTAACCGGCCTTGAAGGACCATTGGAACATCCAGACGCCCCACCGCCATATCCACCGCCATTGTTAGCTGGATTGTTTATGGCCGGAATGGAGCCCCCTACGCCAAGTTGACTATTTGCTCCGCGCGACGCGATGGCATATTCAGTTGAAATAGCTGATGCACACTCAGATCCCGGCCCACTTATCCCGACAATATTCCATCCGGTAGGGCTGTTCGAGTTTGTGTTCGCCACCGGCTGAAATGGAGGATTAGCCGGACCAGCAGGCAGGCCAGCTTTGCCGCCAGGAGCGGAAATCAGCGTTCCTACGGAGCTGGCACCGCCATCTTCCCCATAAATTGAGGATGCAGTCCCACCTTTCCCGCCCAGGCCAATAGTGATCATTACTGAGGTTAATGCGGATACGTCATAAATTCCCTCGGCGTATGCGCCAGCCCCGCCACCATTGCTAATCGAAACCTGACCAGCACCGGTCGCCGGCGCAGCAGAACTACCGCCCCCGGCCCCTAAAATTCTAATCCTCCATTTTGTTGCGCCAGGTGTTTTTGTGAGCATCCCGCTGCTCGTAACGACGCGCGGAACGCCCATAAGGCGACCATTGATCGTGCCATCTGACGAGCCGAGATTTAATAACGCCTGTCTTACCGCCTCACTTCCTTCAGCTGCAATTTCAGAAAAATTATTTGCGATCTGCAGGCAGGAAAGGAAAGACCCCGCGGTCAACATATTTGCCACAATATCATTCGTTGACCAGACTCTTGCAGTGGTACCTTCACGACCTCGCTGTACAGTCATCACATCACCGGAGACAGATGTAACGTGCATGATTTCCGTAATTAATTTAGTCGCGGCATCAACAATGGTTAATTTGAAATAGCTTTGACCTGATACGGGATGAGGAAATAAGCCACCTGTTCCGCTACTAACTGTAATAACAGTAGCAGATGCGCTAATTCCTGACGCGAGGACGCTTTTAGCATTGTTATTTGCCAGTAGTTTTAGCGCCATGAAGCCTCCAAAAATAAAAAGCCGCGATTAAGCGGCATTTTATTAGTTTATGACGTATGTATATGTATGTGTTAGGTACTGAACAGTTAATCAGTAAAATAATTTTGCTGGTTAGTCACGATATTATTCAGGAAAAAATCGTTCTTTGAGTCAACCAGGATGAACTCACCAACATTCAGGAAAGATACTTCGCTTGGGTTACCCGCCGCCCACGGTCCTCCGCCCAGCAAAGCAGAATCGAATGAGCCAGTAGCACTGCCACTTGTTCCTCCTGTCACCCATGCGCTGCTGTCTAAAGCGATACCCTGGATGCTGTTGGTCAAATCAAGATATGAGCGTGCCACGATGTTTTTATTCACAGTAACCGGCGTTGGCTCGGTCACTATATCCGCATTACCGGTTGCTGCCTGAGTGGAGATAACCTGTAGCAGATTCTTATCCTGGTTCTGGAATCCTGCCCCCAGGTTATACCGGCGCCTTACCGTATCTCCCGATGAACTCGCAGACTTATAAAATGTGAAAAAACTCGCGGCTGCTGTCGGAACGGCACGCAGTCTGAAGGCAAGAGAGGATGAAAGTCCTGTTTTTCCGGCCAGAGCAGCGACAGCGGTCACCATAGACAGCGCATCATCCGTACCATCGAATCTTACACCGGGCTTTGTTCCCATCAGGTCCACCACGCCGGCGGAGACAATTCGCGGCTGCCCTGCCGCACCACTGCGTGTAGCATTGAATCCATTCCCGGATTGATCGTACCAGACACTGACGAAACCATTTCCGGAGCCGCAGAAAGACAGTAAAGCCGCAGTATCCAGATCGCCAGAAGAGGTAAATCCGATGTCAGTCTCTGCGTTATCCGTAGAGCGGCGAACTCTTATCGCCGGACCGGAATACGATGAAGACAATTTACGCAGAGACAGCGCGATAGCAGGAATGTAACCGAAGACAGGCCAGTAACCCGGCAGATCTTTTTTATCACCGGTATAGGCAGTATTAGAATTCAGAACAAGCATGGAGGCCCCTTAATTCAGAGTGAGATTAATTTTTTGACTGGCAACCTGGCCGACACTGTTTCGGCAGGCACTGGTAATTACGTAGCTGCCTGCAGCGGCCCCGAAATTAATCAGGCGGCTACTTTTCGAATCGAATACCACGCCGTCCGGAAGTGAGTAGCAGCCAATGGTTTTCGTGCATTTCACGCCGTCAGTGACCAGCACGCCACAATCCCACAAGGGATAAAGGTCTGTGCTCTGTCCGGAGGACAGAGACAATGATGTGCCGGTGTAATGTGGGCCGATATTCGCCCAGGTGCGGGCGGGTTCGCAGCTTGAACCATCCTGCAGATAACCATAGATAACGAAGTTCAGACGCCCCGCTTTCGTGTACCCGTTGCCGATAGTGATGGTTCTCGCTACTGCGTCGTAGGTAACGAATGGAGGCAATGTGTTGTAAGGAACGGTGTGACTGCCGCCAGGCTCATTCTCTTCCGTCATGACAACCTGAACGTTTTCCAGTACATCCTCTCGCCCCCACAGCGCCGATTTAGCCGGGAGTAAAATTGTGCCGCTGTTACCGTAATCAATGTTGACAGAAGGAACAGAAACGAGCGGTTTGATATGACTCAATCCGGTTTTGCGCCAGATACGGCACCAGTCCACGTTTATCGTTGCACCCTTCCAGAGTTGTTCCCACGCCAGCGCGGAATATGCCTCACCGTGGAAGGTGCCGTTGTAGACATGGCTGCTCATCAGCAGATAGCCTGGCTCACGCACGGCATTAGCATCAATCGCGGTGGTGCTGCTCAGGACGTCATCGATATAAATCCTGACCTGGCTCTGATTGAGAACTGCAGTGACCTTGTGATACTTGCCGTCGAAAATATCCTTGTCTGGTCCAAGCGAACCGCCTCCCGTCCGGCTGCCATCACTCCCCCAGATGTTATAGTTTGATGTTGCGAACTGGCTGGTACCCTCAACAATATCCATCTCATCAGAATTGTAGGTGTAAGACGGCAGGGAACTCTGCGTCCACAGAGACGGATGCCATCCTGCAGGGTTCTGCGATTTATGCGTGAACATCGCATACCATTCGATGATACAGTCGCCTGATCCGGCAGGCCCAGCATAAAATGAGAAGGCCCCGACAGAACTCACCATCGCCGCCAGTTCATGGCGGGATCCCTGCATAAAAACCTTTTCAGCGTCAGTTGCAGTGCGCGCCTGAAGCCGCAATACACCGCCAACAGCTCGCATGTTATCAAACCCGACAGGAATCCCACGGTTGGAGTCGTTGAATCCTGTAAATGCCGGGTCAGTATCGTACATCGTACCGAGTAACGTGTCAGAACCGCGCGGCGGGTTCAGGTAAGTTCGGGTGGTAAACCATCGTCCAAGTGGGTTAGCTGGAGTGATAATATCCAGGGCATTGAAATCATCACCGGCAGACAGGGTAAATCCTTCGTAGAGTGAACCGTTAGGCCCGGCGCTTTCCAGGGCAATGCCGCCTATCTGCCCGGCAGTCTTATCGGATACCCGATTACCGCCCAGAAGGCTGCCAATTGTCATCGTGATTTTTTTCATCATATCGGCAGAGGTTAATACATACGCATACCCTGTTGCACCCGGTATGACGACCCCATCACGCAACCATTTAATCTGATCAACCAGATACCCTTCCGGCACCACAATATACGCAGCAGTGCCAACCTGATTACGGGTGTCCACTGAGGCTATAGACGGCGACGTTGAGGCGTTTTTTTTCAGCTGGTTTATTTCTTCCTGTACCGATAATTCGAGTAAAGGTATGTACACCTGACCATCACTGGACTGGATGAATGTGTCATTTTTCCCGTCGCCGAAGCGAAAAATATCTGTTCCGCTCCGCGAAGACAGTAAACCAGACAAAAGGTTAAGGATGTCCTGCACTGAATTACTGAGATACGGAAGGAACAGGCGACCATCTGCGGCCAGATAACCGATAATATTTCCGGTTTCGTCGTGGACTTCAGTGATATTTACACCGTCAACCTGACTTATACGCTGATCGATATCGGCCACCAGTTCACCGGATGCCATTGTCCGGCCAGTAGGTTGCATTATCCCGGAGTTATTGATGAGCTCGACAGCAAGCTTGCTGTCATCTGAGCTGCGGTAATAGGCGGTTGATCCGGTAGGTATATTGCCAGCATCTGCATCGGCCTGCGCTGCCGCCAGAGTAGGGAACTCGCGAATAGTCCCTGTGATCGCTGCTGTGCCTGGTTGCTTAGCCTGAAGAACAGCAACGCCAGCGACGTTTTGATACTGCCACGCGGCAGAAAGCGCATTAGGACCCTGCGCAACCCAGAATGACTGACCATTAGTCGTAGCAGCCAAACCAGCAATAGTGCCATCTGGATCGCTTGGAGTTTTAAAGAACGTGAATTTGTTCTGTGCGTACTCAGAGGCATTATTTGCATACTCTTGGGCCTCCTGTGCTGAACTGGCTGCCTGATTTGCAAAATCAGCGATAACATTTAACGTATCGGCCGTCATCATGTTGGCGACCATATCATTGGCCGCCCATGCACGTGCTAATGTCCCTTCCTGCGCGCGCTCAATAGTGAAGATATCGCCAGCCTTGGCTGTCACGTTCACGATCTCAACCTGTGAGCCTGTAGCAGCATCGGTGATAGTCAGCTTAAAGTAACTCTCACCGGCCACGGCGTCAGGGAACTCGGCACCAGTTCCAGCGCTAACGATCAGCGACGTGTCGGTTGCGCTGATAGCAGAAGCCAGAACGCTTTCTGCGTTGTTTGTAGCCAAAAGGGTTAGTGCCATGTCTCCTCCGGGATATAGGCATAAAAAAACCCGCCGAAGCGGGTTTGATGTTATCAATGAGTTATTTATGAAACCCCACTGGCGTGGGCTTTGAGTTAATTATCCACAGAAACAGAGACGTTGCCGCCGTTATTTTTAATTTCGTATTTGTAGCTGAATTTATTACATGCGAGCGTAAAGCCATTCGATGAAACCATAGGTATGAAAGAGCTAACAGAGTCACATTTGTAAGAGCTTTGTCTAACAAACCCAACAAGGGTATCTATAAATTCGAATGCCTCTGGAGTGTCTTTATATAGTATTGCGTTATGTTCAACTGGAGCCGCCCTTTTCTTAGAGTCGTATAAGCTAAAATCTCTTTTGCTTTCCTTAGGCTTCTTGGCTGACGGAGTTGTAATCTCATCAGGTTTTTCTGTAATTTCTGAAGGTTTTGTTGCACCTTCATTCTTTAATATATCATTTGCACCATTTGATTCTGGTATGCCAGTTTCCTTTATTGCGCCGTAAATTGCGAACGCAGTATCATACCATTCATCAACACATTTTAGGTCACTGCATCGTTCTCTTGAATCCCAAAGAGCTTTAGTTATCTCAGAAAATGCCTTTCGGTCCTGGGTGTACGCCTTAGCATTTCCATATAAATATTTTAAATCATCATCATCTTTTGAAAGTTGTGGGTTTGTACATATCGTTTTCTCAGCAAAGCTTTTTGCCTTAGCACAATCAAATGATGCTGCATATGAAACCCCAGCGCATAGTGAAACTGATAATAATATAAGAAGGGCTGATTTTTTCATTTTAATCATAACCATGCTGTGGTGGATACCGTAAAGTTTACACCACAGCCATTTAGCTTCAATCAATAATTTCCACCTGGATGGACTGATAGAAAGGCATGTGCAGCAGTCCACTATCCATAGCCTGCTTGAAGAAAATGGCGAACTCGAAATCCTCGGTGATCACAAAGGCCGTGTCCTTCTGGTTGTACTTCCTTGAGTTATAAGCCGAAGCGTTGTAGATGGCGCTCCGCGTGAACTGCCGGCGCCCCTTGTAGATGGAAATCACGATGCCTCCATCCACAAACTGGATCGAGATACTCCATCGCTGGTCATTGAGGATGTCGGTGCCATTCACTCCCAACAGGAACCGCAGAATACGCCGCTTTATCCATGGGATAGAGAAATAGAAGCCGTCACCTTTGTAAAAATTCCAGGTCATGATCCGCTTAAAAAGGTCATCGGAGACAACGACCTGGTTTGACTGGTCAATCACCCGGTACTCATTGAATGCCAGCTGGTTAAATTCGAAAGTGTTATATGGGCCAATCTCCTGCTGATCGCTACTGGAAATAACCGGCGGCAATACGCCATAGATACCATGGGCAATCCACCGGAGCTGGTCTCCGGTGTTGTAGTCACCGATGAAAATCGGCAGGTTGGCATTCACCATCCAGTCATAAATGCCCTGCGCCATCGAGTTATACGCAGTAAAAAACGCCCGCAGATTGTCATCGTCGTTGTATTGCGTATACATATACGAACGAATGATATCGTCAAGCATGCTACGCTCCGTTTACGATCACGCCATCCGACGCAATATAAAAATAACTGAACCGATCGCCGCTGATGATGTTTGTCCCGGAATCCGGGGGCGTTATCACACCGTTGATGGTGACCACGACGTTTAATGTGCTGATCAGCCCCATATCGATTGTCGAGTTAACCGCCTGCAAAAACGCGTCTTTCAGATTGTTAACGTTCAGTGGTTTCCCGGCAAATATGCCGTTCACATACTGAATGGTGGGCGCTGAGACCAGCGAGGCGACGGTGGCGTCTGTCAGGTAGTTAACACTTTCGGTCCCCCACTGATACGTCACTGTGACGCGCTGCAGTAATGGGGTCACGAATGGGATCACGTAGTTATCAGGCCAGTCATTCACCGTGACGGTATTGTTTCTGACGTTCGGCGTCACCTCTCCGCCACCTCCCCATGTTCCGGATGAGGTCGTGTCAATCCCGATGGAAAACGTGTGAGGAGACAGTACCGTCACGGTCAGAGGGACGTCATTAATACCTGTCATCCCGGTAACGCCAGTAATCCTGATAACCTGGCCGTCAGTGTAACCATGAGTCAGGTCTGTACTGACAACTCCAGGGTTTGCATTCGTGATCCCCGTGACGTTCAGTGAACACCCTTTCAGCCGGCTGATATCCCCTGCTGACTTATAGAGTGCGCCAGCAATATCATAAATATCACCGCCCGCACACATGACTATCCACTTATCTCCGTCCTGAATGACAGAAACCAGGCGCGCCTGCACGTTATCAAGGCTGGTGAGATATTGCCGGATAAATCCAGGATATCCCTGAACTGTGGCCATCTGCGCCTGCCATACGCGATCACGAAACTGATAATTCGTTTCCGGGTCAGCACCAGGAGTGCCAGCGATTGGATTCGTGCAGGTAATGATGATGTCAGACGGAAGACTAGTAATGATCTGGTTAACTGTATTCACCGGTACAGCCCAGGTCCCGGTCTCCGTTCCTTCGCATGACACGCTGGCAGACACGCCAGATGACGAGATAATCGTCGCATCGCTGACTGAATAGGTATAGGTCCCATCAGAAACAATAAACCCCTGTGGGATAACAAACCCAGCCGGGCCGGAAAACTGAATCGGGACCGTTGTCGTGCCAGCCGTTTTCTGAGCGGGAATACCGGCCTGCTGCGCGAGAAGTTCCAGCATGGCGAGGTTAGCCTTTAGCGGCCCCACTGAGTTAATCAGGTCAACCCTTGCCTGATCACAAACGATGAGCGCGCCGACATCGGTACTGGCCACATCCTCAATCAATGAGCCTGGTAATTCTGTTGTTAGTCCCGGAGATAGCGCAATAGCCTGGGAAACTAGCTGTGCTCGTAGCTCTTCCGCCGTCAGAGGTACCGGGCCTGCTGACGTATAGCTGACCGATAAATCGCTCATATGGCCACCTGAGTAATAATTTTTGAACCTGCGTTTGTGATTGCCGAGATGTTATAAACAGGCGGGTCATCGCTGATTAACGCAATCTGCAACGAAGAGAAATACTGGCTGAATTGTTTCTGAATGCGATTAACGTAATACGTCGGCAGGATTTGCTGTATCACAGACCCGGCAGCCGGGATGCCGTTGTTTGCGTAAAAAGGTGATTCCTGTGGAGCCAGTTTCAGATTCTGGATCAGGGTGGTCAAATACACCGAGTCATTAAACCCATTTTCATCTGTTTCCACCAGTACCCACTTTCCCTCAGAGTTTCGGCCATAGGTTCTCACTCGGTGATACTCCCGTTAAACGTTGAAGTCGGCCCCCCGGTATCATTTCCATCGTTGCCGTTTGAATGTTTATGGCTGTTAAGCCACGCCAGAAGCGATTGCCAACCGGCATGCATGATTGCGGGGCTTGTGCTGGCATCAGAATCCTGCAGGTGACCAACCTCCCCCGAAAGGCTCCATTTGCTACCGGTCAGTGAAAAAACTGTCCCGCCAACGTTTACAGTGAAGCTGTCAGGTGTGGAAATGGCGATGCTGTCAGGCTTCAGGAGAAACGTCGTGTTGCTGCCGCTGTCGCGCAGCGTTACACCCTCCGGACCGTATACCGTCACCACCTGCCCGTCGACGCCCTGCCACTCGGTATTACTGATCGGCAAGAAAACGAGGGCGCTTAAGTTTGCTGGCGGAGTCATATCTGCAATGCCGCCTCCCTGACCGCTAACCCCGCCAATGTAAGTATCTGCGGGGATAACAATCCCCTTGTCCCCCGGCTGCATAGGGTAACGAATATATTGAGGGCCGAATAAGGGGATAGTCACTTGCGGCAAAACATATGGGATATCCCTTAGCTCAAAGGAGACGGTGATCATATTCCCTGTTTGCTTAACCACGCTCGCCGGAAGAACTTTCCCTGATTTTTGAAGCGCATTTTCAATCTTTCTTTCAGTAAACCTGTTCATGCTTGAGGCAAAATTAAGCTTGTTGTCGATGCTCATGCATTACCTGCCTTAATGAAAGGGGAAGCCTCAATAATTGTTACCCATGCTTCTGCCGTTGGTTGCCTGCTATTCCCTAACAGGCGAACGGAGTTCACAATAAAGTCGCCAGTAAAGGCAGAGTCTTCTCGATACTGAGAGTACGAAGATGCCTGTATCAACGGAGTGCTTTTTTTAGGCATCAGGATGTGATCGCCAACCTGAATATCACCGCGCATTACGCACGCCATACTGATTGTATTAAATGCCACCCATGTTGGCTGCCCTATCAAATCCTTGAAATCTATTTGGGTTGGGCTGTTACTTCTGGCTACGGCGCTGGAAACAGAAGTCTTATCCGGGTGGTTATCATAATCGTTATCCCATACCCGGATCTCATTACCATTCACTATTGCGATCTCTACACCAGAGTACCCGCTATCGCGAATTCTGGAACGTGAAAAAGCATTAAGGTCCTTGGCCAGGGTGACAATGTCATCACAAAACAGCCCCCGGTAATGATTAAGGATTAGCCGGTCGCTTATGTTGATATTGAACGTATACCCTCTGATGTTCATAAAACACTGCGTGAGGGCTACAGAAAGCTTCTGCCCCTCCTTCCAGTCAAAGGTTAAAGGAAGGGGTACGGGTTTGTTATTTGACACGTTCTGGACAGGACCAACCACGATTATGAAGTCGAGTCGTAACTCAATACCCTGCCAGTTACCAAAGACCTGATTTATCACGCCATCCAATACCAGTTTTGGCGCGGTAACCTTTCCAGCCAATGGCAGCCCGTCTTTCATCCCAAGGAATATTTTAATTTTTTTGCCAAAGAAATTCTGGCGAGCCTGCTGCATTTCTTTTGGGCCAATACCCCAGATGGTCAGGTGAGTCTCGCCCTGGGGAGTCGATTCACCGTACCTGAGGATATCAAACTCAATCATCAGGGCGCCTGGGTTGTAAACTCCGTTCTTATGGCTACTGTATTTTATCGTTCTTTCCGGAGAGGCGCCTTCAGCAGGAATGGTTATCTCAATATCATAATATCTCATGAGCTGTTTACCTCAATCTGTCCATTCTGTTCGCGCCAGTACATGGAGGACGAATTAAACACTCCGGAGATAATATTTATTCCACCGTTAAGCACGGAGCCAACGAGCGGGGTATTTAGAATGGTATTCCCAGAGCCATCTGTAATGAGGACATACCACCTCATCCCGGCAATGTTCCATTTGACCTGGCAGTTATAGACGGTGCCATCAAGGATCGGTGTAAATGTCATGCTTTGACGATCATTGCCGGTAAACGGATAATTCTGGGTTGTCATGGCCCTACCCCCAACTTACCCAACAGCCCGGTGATTGCTTCCGAAACAGAGCTCCCGAGAGGTGTATTGCCAAGAGCATTGGCTGTATTGGTCCAGGATGGGTCTGTTACCATATCCCCGGCTCCAATCTTGTTTAAAAAATTGTTCACGGCTTGCTCTGCACCATTATCGGTTATCAGTGGTTGCTCGAAATCCCATATCCATGAACGCTGTGGTAGTGGATCGTTACCAGAAGTGATGTCCCTCACGACACGCAAAATGCAGTTGCTATAGATAACGGACGGGGTGGCGACGATAAACGTGCCGCCTAAGTTAGAATGCGCCTGAAGGACAGACTGCAGAGCACTCATAGTGACGAGCTTTGTCATCGCCCCGGTGTTTTCATTGACCGGAGCCTCCATTACCAACGAAACGCGCAACGGCTGAGCAAGCAAGGCGTTCGCAGCTACTACCTGGTTGGCGAAAGGGTATCTGGCAATTTCATAATCAACCATTGTGGCGCCCTGTACCGGGCGCCAGTGGCAGAAATATTTATCCAGATCGGTTAGGTTTATGGCGCCTCCAAGCAGTCCCGTGACAAAGCTAGCGCTCTGCGTCAAAGCGACTATCGGGAGCATTCCTCCAGGAATGGCCTGCGCTATCCCTCCGCAAAGTATTACCGGGGATATTTCAAAACCCAGCTTATACATTTCACGTGTGAATCCCATTACCTCGCCCCCAATTGCGCTGAAGTTACCACGGCATTCCCGCCGGTGTTGTTATAAATAACAACGTCACCGCTCCCGCCTCTGCCGCCTTTCCCATCTACAATCTGCTGTAGAAGCTGATTAGTTTTCTGGGTATTTTTAGCAACCTCAGAGTTATCATTGCCCGCAGGTTCATTGTTCTTCGGTGCGCCGTACATAGCAGCGTACTGCTCTCTGACGCGTCCAGGATAGGCTATATTTTCACTACTTCCCCTGCGATTACCCCCGTTGTAATAACGCAGGGCTTCGTCAAAGTCACCGCCTGACTGCTGCATGGCCCATGAGAAAACCCTGGCTCCGGCCATGATATTATCGCGAGGTTCAAAAGGTTTTTCTCCCGGCTGGAAATTGCCAGGCATTACCTGCATGAGACCCTTTGCACCGGCCTTGCTAACAGCATTTTGATCCCATGAGGATTCCGCTGCTGTGATAGCTTTAAGCCATCGCGGGTCAACGTTGTATTTTTCAGCCGCTTCGGAAAAGTAATCATCGTACTGAGTAGGTGCAACTCCGGATGCAGATTTCCCCCACTTCAGAACGCCCCACACGCGCGGGTCACTTTCGCTACCAGGGACATAGTCTGGACCACCATTTGGGTCTTTCACTGTCTCGTTACCGAGCATGGTTGAATGCTTTTTAGCAAAATCCCCCACGCTTATTTCGCCGGTAAATACCCTGATAACATCCATGACAGCCAGAGCCATCTTTTTGACGCCAGACATGAAGTCATTTACGTCACTGGTAAAATCGGGCGAAGCAAGATAATCGCCAAATTTCTTAATACCTCCTGCCAGAGCATCAATCCACTTACCCAGTTCGGGGGATTTCAGAAGGGTATCGATCGCGCCTGACAACGCATCAGACAGTTTGCTCAGCTGCGGCGTAAGCGGCCCTAGTCCACGCACAAACGTGTTTCGGATACTCTGGCTGCTGTAGTCGAGCTGGACGTTGAAGTCCTGCCACTGCCGCGCCTGCTGGTCGGTAATTTGCAGCATTCGCGAGTCTTGCTGCGCACGCTTCTCCATGGCGGCGATCTCTTCATCGCTCATGTTTTTGAAGCGGTTCAGGTCATCCAGGGTAAAGAAGTTGGTCAGGCCGTAGGCGTTTGCCCCCTGTAGGGTGCTGCCGTTTTTTACAAAGATTTCTCGCGCATTGCGGATCATCTGCGGGAGCAGTTTGGCCGGGTCCTGGTCGGGATTGTTAATCCCCATCGCCTGAAACGTCCAGCGCTTCGACAGGTCCATTTGGTTGTCGCGGATAGCGCCCAGCGTCCCCGCCGGATTACCCAGCACTTTCTGGTAGTTTATGGCGGTGGAATCAAGCGCTCCGATGCTTGTTCCGAGTCCGAGAGAGGTAAACCGCTGGGCGCCGGTTGTGGCCGCCAGGCGGTTGATGCCAAACAGGCCACCGACACCGAGAACGCCGGTAAATATCCCGACAATGCCGCCCCAGGACAGAAGGCTGGCGGTCGCTTCTTTGATATGCCCAGCCAGCGATTTCGCGTCTTTCGTCGCATCGCTGAGGAAACCTTTTGCGGATCGGGTGCTTTTGTTGAACTCATCCTGCTTTTTCTTCGAGTCGTCGAGGTTGTTATTCAGCCGGTCGAGACCGCTGTTAATGGTCAGGATGGCCTCTGCAACGGCATTAAACTCCGCGCCTAATTCCTTCGCCTCACCTTTGGCCTTTTCGGTCTCTTTGCTGCCCTCGCCAATGCCGACGGCGGCCACGCGCCACGCTTCCGGCAAATCCTCCAGCGCGCTCTGGTATTCGCGAAACCGCTCCATAAACGCGACAAACTTGTCGTCATTTACGTCAATGTCGACGATCGACTTAGCTACCATTGAAAAAACCTCTTTCTTTGAGCGCTGACAGAATGAAACGCTGGCGATACTGAGCCGGGCTGGCGTACTCCTCGCCAGTTATTTCCCGTATCACTCGCCAGAATCCCTCATTCGACGCCCAGTCTAAGAGGGTATATATGACGTTTCCGGCTGGGCATTCTGGGTCGGGGTATCGATATCCGGCTTCGACGTCTGCAACGAATCGCGAAACGCCGTAACGCTCGATGAGGTAAGTTGCCCATCGTACATTTTGATCACCGTTCCCACGGTTGGAGCGATCAGGTTCGCTTTCTGAATGGCAGAGGAAACCATAAAAAAAACCACCTCCCCCTCAACCTCGCGGTATTCGTCAGGGTCAATAATCCCCTGCTTGAATGCCACCTCAAGCGGCGCAGTCTTCCACTGGCCATCGTCGCTATAGACAACCACGGTCAGGCGCTGAATCTCGTCGACGATGGTCAGGGTTTGCGGAGGTTCAGACAGATTCTGATTGTCCTGTTTTCTCGCTTCCATGTCCTGCCTGAGCCTTTTTCTCAGCATCATGGCGGCTACGCGCGCAGAGCCGAGAGGGCCAACCTGTGCAATGAAGTTGGTAAACAGATTACCCAGCAATACACAGTATTCTTCTACCACTTCATACGGGAACGGCGTGACATGCAGATAGATGATAGAACCATCACTGCGGGTGATGTTGCTAACGAGATTCAATTTCTTATCGATTTTCATGCATTACACCCACATGTTGTCGTTGGTGTTCATGTAGCCGCTGATGGTCACCACAAACGCCGGGTCCATACCGCTGAAAGTCAGTTCGTTGAAGTTGACCAGATAGCAGTTAAGCAGCGTCAGGTTGCCGAAGGTGTTCGCATCCGGCGTCACCACGACTTCACCGAGCGCGGTATCAGTCAGGAAGCGCTGGCGATAGCTTTCACCCAGCCCCTGGGTTTTGAGGAGATGCACGGTCAGCGTAACCTGCTGATACGGCGCCTGACTGCCGACAGTGCCGGTCAGCGTCGGAATAATATCGGTCGCCGGGCCGTCCGGGCGCAGACTGATGGCGTCCTTTGCCAGGTATGAGGCAGAGACGTTAAGCGCGGGGGTATCCGTGACAGAGATAGCCCCGCGAACGCGATTAAGAAAGCCCTGCGGTACTAATGGGTTGCCCATTTTTTACGCCCCTACAAAGTTCGTTACGTTCACGTTGAACGTGATGGATTCAAAGCCGCGGCGAGGAGTCATGACGGCGCTCAGTCCGTTGTACTTCCCTTCCTGGTAATCTGACGGGTTCAGGCTGGTATAGTTGCCGAATGGAACGGCGTTGATTACGGCGTTACCGGCGTAGGTGCCTTTATCGTACTCGGTGTTGAAATCCTGCTGGATCAACTGCGTGTCAATGACACGTCCGAGGATCAGGCCGTAACTGATGCCGTTACGCATCGTTTTAAGCGCCCGGCGCTGCAGGCGGTCGATACCCTTCTGCTCATAGTAGAGCGGGTTAACCGTCGTGTTAGAGCCGTTGATAATCTCGTTTGCCAGATCGAGTTCAAGGTTAATCGCGGTCCATGCCACTGAGTACCAGTAGTTGAACGGGTTCCCGTCCAGCATGCGGCCGGAGAACAGGACCTTGTTGCTTAGGCCGCCTTCCGCGCCAGTGCCGATATAGTTGATGTTGCTGTCCTGCAAAGATTTCAGCAGCGCGCTGTTGCCTTCAAGAGGATATTCAGTCAGGCCGTACATGAAGCGGTACGCCATCGGCGGCACCATATTGCTGGAGCCAGGGTCGTTAGCCAGAGACGACTGAAACGGACCGGCCATGGAAAACTCGCTGGCCGGGATATCCGGTGACTCTACGCCCGCGCACACCGTTTTATTTTTCGTTTCTACCCATGCCTGATAGGTGGCGATCGTCGTGGTAACGAAGAAGTAAACCAGACTGCCCGGGGAGGTATAAAGTCCGGTCAGAGTTTTAAAGCTGGCGTTAGACTCCCACTCCCGAGGGACGAGATAGGAGAAGAATTTCTGATAGGTATTGCCAAGAGACACATCCTCGGCAATGAAGGCGGCCAGAGCAGTCACGGCGTCAGCAATGGAAACATCGCCCAACTCAAGCACATACACTGACCGGGTTTTCCCCTGCGACCAGAACGAGGTGTTCATTTGCGAAATTTCGTTCGAAACGACTGTTTTCACGGAGCCCATGGTT
The DNA here is from genome assembly GCF_002556465.1 of Klebsiella sp. MBT K-1. Taxonomy (NCBI): domain Bacteria; kingdom Pseudomonadati; phylum Pseudomonadota; class Gammaproteobacteria; order Enterobacterales; family Enterobacteriaceae; genus Klebsiella; species Klebsiella sp. MBT K-1. The sequence goes on from NZ_PDEL01000004.1 coordinate 112,676, forward strand.
GTCGCGGTGCCGGGATTGGTCGTCAGCGGATAGGTGAAAGTATTAGCCCCCGTAACCGTCGCTGTATAGGCGCCGTTGTAGCCTGCCGGCGCTGAGCCAGAAATAAGAACAGGGACCTGCGAGCCGTTCGTCCAGCCATGCGCGGCGGAAAGCGTCACCGTCACCACACCGGTCGCCCAGGCAAGAGAAGAAATTGATTTTGCCGGGGCCAGAATGCTGGCAAGGTCGCTTTCATTGGTCAGCAGCTGATATTCACCTGCATTCAGCGTGGTGCCACCCATGGAAATCATCGCCCCGGACTTTAACAACTGCGAGGGCTTCGGCGGATTCGTCACCGACACGTTAATATTAACAATTGCCATTTACTTATTTCTCCGGGTAAATGTTCGGAATTGCAGATGTGATCAGCCGGCGCGACAGGTCACGCATCCGTTGCTGGTAGTAGTTAATTTTGAATTTGATGGTTTTGCGCATGGCGATGATGTTCAGCTCGTTCTGCGTGACACGCTCATCCTGCACAACGGGGATGTTCATGATCCCCATCTCCGGGGCATCGCCGGTAGTGTAGTCCTGCACATACCGCACAAAGTCTTCAATGCTGGCGTTACGCAGGCCGGTGACCGATAGCGTCACATCTTCCGATACCAGCTGATACTGATTTTGCTTTTCGTCCAGATAGAATGCGCCGGCGATCGGAGACGTGTTGCTGCATTTCACCGTCGCATAGGGCGGCGAAAGGTTTTGCGTTGAGAGCATTGCCGGAAACATCGGCATGTACTGATTCAGGGCCAGCCAGATCGGCAAAGAACTCGACACCACCACGTCAGAAAGGTCTATGTCATCCGCAGAGTTGATGATCTGCGACCGCATGTGCGGGAAAATCGCCTCTCCGGTGTAGTGGTACAGATTCGCCGGCTCATTCAGCCCAGTACGCCGGGAGAAAGAAAACTGAACGCCAAAAAACTCGCCGATGTAGAGCACCTCTGACCCGATATCGTTGAACGGGTCAATGTCCGCCTGCGCGGTGAATGTCACCACATTGCGGTCGTACAGTTGCTCATCGTCCTGAATGGTTTCGGTCGTCAGGTGCAGATAGCCCTTAACATTCACAGTGGCAGGCTCATTGCTGGGATCGTCAGACAGAACCGAGGATTTCACCCAGAATACAAAGCCATCGAGCGGAAGCACCTTTCTGATGTACTTCGTGAAGGTCACCACCTGAAACCGGCTCAGGTCATCAAGCCCTTGCGTCAGGGTCGCATTAAGCTCGGTTTTGGCGTTCTGTAATTCACTCAGGGAAGGCATTCAGCACCCCGCTTACCCAGGCGCGCATTGCTGCCTGATAGGTTCCGGTGTCAATGAACGAGGGGCGCGGCGGCCCTTTTTTGCCCTTGAAGCGCTTCGATATACCATCAAGCGCGCGGCGTGTTGGCACGCCTGGGAGGCCGTTCATTTCTGTGTTATCGAGGAAGCCCACAAAGAGATCATGAACTTTTGACATTGACTCGGCGAGCGGGTCCTGCGCCGGCGGAGCGCCTGCGAACATGTTCTCAAGCGATGCGGCGAGGTCTTTGCTCATCAGGTCAGCAATGTCATTGCCGTAGCGGTCAAAGAACGTCTGCATTATCTGGTACTTTTCTTCCAGATACTCGGCAACATCCCCGGTCGTGGTGTCTTCATCCTCGTATGGAATGTCGATAACACCCAGATGAAAGGTAATCATGACAGGCCCCACAGACTCCCGAACTGCTGAGCGATCATCAGGTAGCGACGCCCCCATGGGTCCTGCAGCATCTGGAGGTCAGCCAGAGACAGGTCTTTGAAGAAATCAGGCACCAGCCGCTGTGCGTTGGTTGAGTTATCGCCCGCGCCAGTAATAACCCCGGCTTTGAAGTCATTCAGACCATGCTCTTTGCGGAAATCAGAAAATACAGCCTCTGTGCCGTAGTTGATGAGAAACGAGGCACCAAGGTTATAAACCGCGATGCTATACATGTTCGGCATAACCGAGGCGATATCAGGGTTTACCCACTCAACCGCGCCGCCATAGGCGAGAGAAAAAGACGGCGAGTCGTCGGGAACCTGGTCGGGGGTAATGCCCATATCAGCTCGAACGAATTCGATAAATCCCGACAGACTGGTTGTCATTTTTTCTTGCTCCCGGCTTTCGGCGTGACAATTTTTTCGTTAATGGTCGGATCGTCAGAGTGGTCATCGCGACCCTTGGCCTGCTCTGCGCTGAATTCCATATCACCTTCGTAGCCGATCCCGCTCTCGCGCAGTGTGCTATCCAGAGCGGCGACTGATGCCTGCCGGCGGCTATGTGCGCCGCGGGTCAGATGGCCATCGTTATCGCGAATAGTTTTCTCAATAACGCTGGCGGAAACGGGCTTGTTGATGCTGTAGCACAGGCCGACAAATGCCTGGCTCTGGTCGATTTTGGTTGAGTCAACCAGGCCATAAACCTGATGATGCTGAATAACTGCTTCGACTTCTTCGGTCGAGCCATCCATAACTTGCATCTGTGATCCGTGCTCAATGGGAATCTGGCGGAGTCGCCCGGTTTCCAGCTGGCGGAAAGTAAAGATGTGGCGCTGTTTGGTAGTGTTGGCGATGAACAGTTTCATTGTTTACCCTCGTAAAAAAGCCCCTGCACGGATAGCCATGCAGAGGCTAAAGCACTTCTCGATTTCGCGTTTTAGGCGCTGTATGCCATCGACAGGATAGTGATAGCTTCCGGACGGACCGCCCAGCCAGACGTAGAGCGCATTTCTGACAGTACGTCGATAGCGCCCCCGGGGATTGGCGTCGGGATTTCCATCGGCGCGGCCATGTCGGTGAACATCAGGGCGTTCGCCGCCAGAGACGGGCTAAGTTTGGCGAATTCGTTGGTGTTCACGGTGGAGTTAACCATCGGCACTTCCACTTCCGGGATGGTGATGACCACCGCGTCAGTGCCGCCAGCGCCGGCGCCGATCAGCGTGTCGTCGTATACCCAGTCAACCTGAACATTTGCACCGCGCAGAACCTCTTTCACAGTTCCGCCGACGGTATCAGTACCACCACCAGGACGCTGGTAAGAGGTCAGTTGAACGATCTGCTGAATCTCCATCGCGCCCAGCACACGCTGCGGCCCGAGGATAACGACACGCTGTTGGCGACCCAACTGCATGGTGCGGGTCAGTGCGGCCTGAACATGACCAAGCAGATAAACTGCCATCTGGCCATGATCGTAGGTCAGCACGGTGGTGTTGCTATTGCTGTCCGGCGGCAGGGTTTCAGTGGTCGCGCCTGCAGTGTTAAGCAATCCTTCGCCGCCCGCCGGGTTCATCCCGTACAGCAGCGCTGAGCGCAACTGCTGGAAGATACCCTGGCGCATGCCGAGGCGCTGAGCTTCTGGAAGAACCATGTTCCAGTTACCGGCTGCAGCGGTGTCGTGGTGATCGTAGATGCCACGGCAACGGAACAGATAGGTAGGGGTGGAGATCATGCGCGCTTCGAGCGCCACGCTCGGCAACTGGTTAGCGTTGCCGGACTGGCTGGAGGTTACCTGAGTGCGGATATCCAGACGGCGCATATAAACGTACTGGTCGCCTACACCAAGGCGAACCTGCGGGTTACCGCTGGCGATGGTTTCAAACGCACCGGACGCCTGCTGGTAACCGATGATCAACTCCGGCGCGATGTACGACGGGTTGACGATGGTGTAACTGGGGGTAATTGCAGCCATTTAAAGCTCCCGATTAAAGTAAGACCAGCGCGCAGGCGTCGTCGTTTTTCCAGGTAAGGAAGCCCGTCGTACTGTCATAGCTGACAGTTTTGGAATTCCCGTTCTCGATGGAGAGGACTTTCACCGGCAGCGTGATATCTGCCTGAGCCACAGCACCGATAGTGCCCTGCGTGGTCGCGGAGCCGCCCGGCGCGCTTGCCGGCGCATAGGTGAAGGTTGTCGCAGTCGGCACGGACAGCACAACGACGGTACCGTTATAGGCCGCCGGAGCTACGCCGCTAATCTTCACGTACTGGCCAGCGGTCAGTCCATGCGCTGAGGCGGTAGTGGCAGTGGCCACGCCGTTTGAGTAGGTAACCGAAGACGTCGCAATGTCAGAGCCGGCAAAAGCCGCCGCGGCTGCGGTGGTCACCCGATCATTGACAAAGTCCCACGCCAGAGCCGTTTTCACCGATGCGCCAGCGGTTCCCAGCGCGACCACCTGCACTGAAGCTTTCAGCGGAACGCGCATGTTAGAGCCAAGGCGATAGAATGAAACACTCATGCCGGACGCATACAGCGGAACCGGTGATTGTGGAGTAGTAAGGCCGTTGTGAGCCTGATTGAAGACGGTGAAGCCTTCAAGCTCAGCCAGCGACACAGCACGACGAATGGTCGAACCGCGAGGGCTGGATTTCACACCAGGCAGCAACTCGGCAACCGGCAGCCCGCCCCAGAGTGGTTTAGTTTCGGTGGCGGCGACGGTACCGGACGCCAGATTAAAGCGGTTTGCCGGATCGTCCAGGGCAACGCCCTGAATGAAGCCATCAGACTGCACACCGAAGGAACCAGCGGCATTCGTGGTCACCATCGGGTTAAGAGATAAATTAGCCATGCTTCAGAGCTCCCGTTAAGCCTGGTTGTTGAAACTGGTGACCTGACGCTTGCCAGACTGGAACGGCGCCCAGGTGACGGACGGATCGCCTTCAAAGGTACTAATCTCACGACCGGTAGCATCCTTGCGCTTAATCTCGCGCAGCATGCCCGGGCCAACCGACAGGCTGGCCGCCTTCTGGGCGTCGGCGTAGATGTGCTTTTCAGCCGCGCTCAGCAGTTGAGAGTCAGCGATAGCAGAGAGATCGACGGCTTTAAAGTCCGGCGAATGCTCCTGCAGTTGAATCATCAGCCGGCGGCGATACGCCATCGGTTTTTCACCGGACAGCGGGATCGGGGCGCGCTTGCCAAAGCTGGAGAAGACGCTATCGGCTTTCACCTGCGCTTCAGCAACTTCGTTGCGCTCTTCGTCGCTCAGTTCGGTAGGAATGCGGGAGCGAAGCTCGGCGATTTCCTGGCGCAGTTGAGAGTCGGCCTTTTCTTTTGCCATTTTCTCAGCCGCTTCGGCATCTGCCTTTTCTTTGGCTTCAGCGTCAGCTTTTTCCTTCGCGGCTTTTTCTTCCGCGCCGGCCTTGGCTTTTGCCTCTTCCGCCTCTTCATCCTCTGCGTCCGCCTTTTCTTTCTTGGCGGCTTCATCAGCATCAGCTTTGGCTTTCAGATCTGCTGCTTCTGAATCAGCCTTAGCCAAACGTGCATCGATCGCCTTATTAATCAGCGCTACGATTTTTTCCTCGTCCATCTTTTCAGCCTCTTTGGGAATGGAATCAGATTTAACACCGGTGGGGTTAAGGAGCTTGTCCCATACGCCCTGTTCACAAATTGCAACGTGGTCGAGCAACTCGGGGGATGGCTCCACCAATAGAGGCTGACCGTCGACAATGATTGATTGAGCAACCTCTGAGAACTTCACAGTAGGCGAGGTGCTCAATTGCCTTGTTGCCATAATTTCAGCAGCTTCGGCGTCGTACACACGCGCAACGGCCCACACTTCGCCCTTATCGGCAACCCAGGCATTTGTCAGGGTGCCAATAACGCGCCTTGAGAACTCGTCACTATCAAGTGTTCTTTTTTCGGGGTGAAGCCAGATAAGCGGGACGCCAGCTACCCGCTGGAGAAATTCAGGGGTGAGATAATCGTCCGGGTTACGGAAGGTCATCTCCTGATCTGCAGATCGCCAGGTAACTCCTGTTCCGGTCACTCGGATGGCGAACATCCACATGTTGTAAAAATATTGCGGGCTGCTGAGCGTTCCGTCAGCGATGAGCGCGGCCACGTCGGTTTCATTGAGCGCCTGCTGCGCCAGCATTTCAGCGAATGGCTGATGAAGCGGCTTAGGCAAATCGTCAATATGGAACCATCCGGCGGCCAGAGATTCGTCGTTTAACTTCGCTTCGAACTGCTCCGGCACGTCGGCGCGGTAGGTCAGATAGTCACCGTGTACGCTATGCGGTGTGAGCAAGCCATCGTACTGATAGCCAGTCTCCTCCAGCACCTCGCGCCGCGCGGCGTCTATGGCTAACTCTCCCGGCTCTATCGTCCCGCCCGGCTGGCACCATGTGCCATCATCCGAGCGCTGGATCAGGAAGACGAATTTCCCCTGACGGAACATTATCCCGCTGCCAAAAATAGACACGTTTCAATGCTCCTATGCTGCTTTCATGGACTCCAGAAACTTGCGGCCCTTCTGGGTTAGCATGTCCTCTGGAATGCTGCGGAGGTTATACAGATAGGTGACGTGGCACCGGCAGAAAACCTCTTCACCGGGCTGCGTGATTGCGTCGAGATAGCCGGCGGGGCCAGCCTTGACGTATCCATTTTTTTGCGCCCAGTTTCCGCGGATGAGATAGACCAGCTTATCCCGTTCCTTGTGGTCTTCCCGGTAGTCGTACCCTGCCTGGCGCCAGTGGCTATGCCACTCGGCAGCAATCGCGTTGTTGCTGGTTGCGATCACGTTGTCGATGTTGGCTATCAGTTTATGGTTTTGGTCAATCATCACGCGCCGCGCTTCATAGTCCACCTTCTCGGCAGCCTTCTGAATGTGGTCTGCCGTCTCCCGCATCGTTCCCTGAATACCGGTCAGCGCAATACTATCGGCAGAGGGTATGCTGCTGGCCCATCCGCTAAAACGAGACAGGGTAGTGTCGATGGCTTTTTTGCGGTTGAGCTGGATAAGGTCGGCACTGGCGAGGATCCTCCTGTCTAGCTCCGTCCTCATCTTCGGCTCAAGGTAGTTGAGCGTAAACCGGGATATGCCCGGGTGACGCTTCAGCGCGCCAGCACGGCCCACCTGCAGATCGTATGCTTTCGTCAGGTTGCGGGTGACCATCGCCATATAGTCATCGGCTGTTTCGCTTTCGGCTGCCTGGCGGATAATCGCCTGCCAGCGTTCCAGTTCTTCACGGGATGAATAGCCGTTGCGGAGAAAGAACTTCACCGCATCTCTCACTGTTCTGGTGAAAGTGTTCATAGCATCATCCCGCCGCCCGGCTCTTCAGCTTTCGGCGGCTCCGGTGGTGGGTTTTCTTTCAGCGATTCGTAATCGAGGTTAAGCCTCTGAGGGAAGAGGTTCTCATTGGCGTTGGCGTTTTCACACGCCCATTCGATCAGCGTCGCGCGGTTTTCCGGGTCAGCCGTGAGCTGCGGAAGCACTACCTCCAGCATGCTAACGATCGCCCTAAAGCGCGTCTCGTCGACCTTCACCTTCTCGCTTTCCGGCTCTTTCAGGGAGGACGGCCAGCGATATTCGAAGTTGTTTATCCAGCTCGCGAAATACACGCTGTGGGTGTTTTTCAGCTCCGGGAAGTCGGCACGCAGCGACTGGAAAAACTCAATGCTCCAGGCGCGGTACTGGCACACACGGATGAAGAACGCGTAAAGCTGGTCCAGCCACTCGCGGATGTTGTCGATGTACACCGCTACGGCGCGGGCATCTTCAGTGCCCTCTCCGAAACCTTGGGCGAACGTCTCCGAGTTGAGGATGATCGCCGGCATGTCAGCGGCGGCGGCCACGTTCTCCAGAATGTGCTTACGTGCAGAGTCTAGAGGCTTTTCCAGGTTGCTCAGGTCGATTGACTCGATTTCGTCGCTCTCGCCGATCTGGAGAACCTCTCCCGTCTTCCCGCGCTTCAGCATCATGCGCTTAATACCGCTGAGCTTCTGCATCATGTTGTTGACGACGGAGCTTGGCCCCTTGATTTTCGTCACCAGCAGGCCACCTTTCACCGCAACCATGTCGTCGGTGCGCATGGTCTGGATGAAAGATTTCAGCGGATAGAGCGCGCGCTGGTAAACGCTGCGCCCGGTGAAGCCGAACGCCGCGGGGTTGTATGCGAGGTAAATCGGATCCTCGTTCTGCACGACGACACAGCGCGATTTGTGATACGGCTTGCCCGCCACCTTTATGCCGTCGACTTTTTGGAAGTCATGGGCATTAGGGTCCTGATTCAGCACGATACTGCCAGCGGTGTTCAGCGGGTCGAGAATGTTGAAGCTGATGTTGTGCTTGTATAGCGTGCGGTAGTCCAGAGATTCATTCGGCGCATGGTTATCAACCAGCATTGCGATCGCTGATACACCGTAGATTCGGGCGAGGCGCGCGGCATTGGCGATGTGCTGGTTAGCACCCAGCGCTTTCCACTCGCGCTCGAACGCGTCGCGCAGGCGCTGCTCAAGTCCATAGGACTGGGCAACATGTACGGTGCGCGGCTCATTCATCGCCATTTTGATAGGGCGATCCACCATCTTTCCGCCCAGCGGGTGGTAGAGGTAAACCGTTTTGCAGGTCTGATAGCCAGCCGTTGACCCTGGCTGGATGTCGTCACTGTCCAGCAATGCCATCAACTCTGAGTGAGAGCAGCTGCCGATTTCGAAATCATCTTCGTTCATTGGTTCTCTCGTCAGATTGCGTCGCCGCTACCGAACGCGATGATCAGCCCGTAGGTGTAATCATCCAGCAAATCGTCGGCGCGCTTGTGCGCGTTCTTATCGGCAAGGTGGAATCGTGATACCTGCTTATGCAGATGATTAGCTGTTTCGCCCTTGAATACGGCTGTCTTCTCGTAGGCGTATCGGGATATTTTCGCCAGGCCGCGGTAGTGATAACCGGAGGCCATAATGGCGCGCTCGTCCTTCCCTTTGCTGGTCAGGGCGGACTCAATTTTGTTGACCGGCCATCCAAGGCTTTCACCTTTCTGCAGGAGAATGCTGCCCATACTGGCGTCTTCGATGAATACGCCCAGGCTGCCGTTGATGGATACACACTGGCTGGAAAGTTCGTTGAGGCGCTCGAATACCGATGGCATCCACGTTTCCAGCAGCGCCCCGTCGATCTGCACTACATCCCAGTCGAGTATCGTCAGGCGCTGAATGCCGGGCCTGGTATCGACGGCGTAGTAAACCACCGCCGTGCCGTCGTGCTCAGTACCGCCTTTAACGGCGGTGTCCATGACGGCGAATACGGCCTGACACATTTCAGGGTAATCGACAGGCTGATCCTGATTTTCACCCTCAAACCATTTTCGGACGTCGAACAGCGACGCAGCGGACCAGTCAACGAACTCGGCCAGAAACTCCTGGCGGAAAACACGAGGATCGTTATTCTCGCGCTCTTTCTCCAGTTCTTCGGGTGGTACGAACGGGTTAGAGGATGTTGGAGCATGATGCTCTATAAATCCCAGGGATTTGTTATTGCAGATGGCGTAAAAAAAGTTCTCTTCGTCCACACCGTCAGGCGTTGAGAACACGTAAGCCCGACCCTTTGTCGTCAGCAGCGTCGGCTTAATCGACTTCGGCCAAATCTCCTTCAGCATTTCAGGCGACTTGGTAAACGCCGCCTCATCGATCAGGATAATTTCGTATTCACGACCACGGCCAGCCAGTTTGTTGTCGTTGGTGACCCAGAAGTCAATCTTCCCACCGTTCTTCAGCAGCAGGCGTTTTTCCTGCCGGCTGAAGCTCTTTTTCAGCGGCAGCAGGATTTCTTCCAGCTTGTCGTAGATCTCCTGGTACTGGCGATACTCGGCAGTGAAGATACCGACCCGCCCGCCCAACTCAATGTCCATGCCCGGGCGGCGGAACTGTGACGTCGCATAGGTCACCGCGGCGCTCGACAGCATGAAGGTTTTACCCCAACGTCGACCGCAGCGAACCGCATTCAACTGGTGATGCCAGGAGTCAGACCAGACCGTCAACTGCCCGTCGTGTAGCGTGGGTAGGTAAATGTCGGCCATGATTTATCTTCCCGGGATAGGCAGCGAGTTATGCACGACGATCGCGGTATCCTTGTCGCCGTCTTTCAGCGCATCGATTTCGAGCTCAACCTTTTCGGTAGCAGCTTCCCGGTAAGCAGCATCGACGCGCTGTTTAATGATTGCCGCCTTGGTGTACTCCAGCGACTCAATGCGCGCGGTGTTGCGATGCATGGCTTTCTGCGCCTGAGAGATGAGGTCATGCAGGTCTTTGGCCTGCTCGCTGTCTGCTATCTCCAGCTCTGTCTGCCAGCGTCCGATATTCTCCGCGGCTGTCAGGCTCGCCGCCCGTAGCCAGAAAAGCTCATCGTCGAGCGTGAGCATCTGGGCATCTTCGGTGATGGCATCAGAGAGCAGCATCCGGCGGCCGTAGCCACCATGCTTTAATGCATTCTGGTTGCCAGGCTGGAAAGCGTTCGTCGGCGGCGCAGTGCGCGATCCGCGTATCGGTTTCGTTTCTGGAGATTTTGCGCGGTGGCCTGTTTCACTGGCGGATTTTTTCACCTTCCCGTTTTTACTGGCCCCGCCTTTCTCCTTCTGCGAATTCGCAGATTTATTCGCACTTTTTTTTTGCGAATTCGCACCGTAAGTCGTGACTTTGATATAGCGTTTCGCAGATGAGTAATTCAGTCCCTGCGCTGCGCACCAGTCTTTCGGGGATATTCCTGTTTTGGCATGCTCGGCGAGGAACTGGTGTTGCAGTGCTCCCCAGTCCGGTTTTGCCATGGTCCTTACCTCGTTGTGACATTATCGAGCCACCTCTTGAAGTGGCTCTGTAATGCCTATCGCGCGATCATTTCTTAACGCTGTCCGGCATCACCGCACCAACAACGCCAGCCAGCGCCACACCGCCAGCAATGACGGTTTCCTGAATGCCCGGAGGCATCTGATAGCCAAATACGCCAGCAATGACCAGGATGATGCCGCGCCAGGTTGACGGCTCTTTCAGCCGGTTGATGAGATAGTTCATAGGTTCCCCGTATTCACGATAAAAATACTTCTCTCTCTGCCTTGCGGCGATTGGTTAGTCCAGGCATGGATTTGCCGCCTGATTTATTCCAGCGAAGGAACTCATCAGCCGCGCCTTTCACATCCCCTGAATTCAGCTTTTTCATCAGCGTTGAGCTGGATAGCGCACGGGTTCCGATGTTGTAGGCCAGCGACACAAGCGCGTCGTACTGATTCTGAGTTACGGAAACTTTTAGCATCTTGCTTACTGCCAGGTCGAAGCTCACGATGCCAGTACGAAGCAGGCGATCCGCTGTCGCATCGTCAATCTTCATGCCGGGCTTGATGGGCCTACCGTCGACCTTGCCGGTCCAGCCAAAGCCGATAGTCCATGGGTCACCGCCAGTTCCCGGGTCCGGGTATGCGGTTAATCGACAGCCTTCGAACCCCTTAATCAGCGCGATGCCCTTATTGCTTATCTGCATTGCCACCTCCGAAGCGAATATTAATGATGTTGATAATCAGCTTTCGGAACTGTTCAACGCCAATAAAGCCGATGCCACCGCCGATGCCTACCGATAGGTTTTTGGGAATTGACAGATACTCAAGGCCAGACGCGACAGTTAATGTCAGTGCGCCGCAGAGAAGGCCCTCAAGAAGCATCTTTTTCCAGCCTCCGCCACCGTAGGCGATGCGTAGCCCAGCCATGATTACAGAAAGCAGCACAGCTCCCAGCGGCGTATCTCCGCGCCACCAACTATGCAGCAACTCCAGAAAGTCAGGCCATGAATGGGGATCGTTGTGCATTTTCATAGTCTCTCACCTCGCGTAGTTAGCGGGTGCTGTGTGAAGTGAGGAAAGGCCGCCAGATGGATTTACGACAAAGCACAGAGTGAATGACGTTCTGGCGGCACAAATAAAAAACCCGCTCAAGGCGGGAAGGAATACCAAGGGTAAAAATGACGGCGCGGTAGCCGTAAGGGTCCCAAGGCAGGGGATATGGTGGACTTTGGCGCTGTTACAGCAGCGCCCCTGATGGATTGGATTATGAGCCCGTCATCAGGTCAGCCCATTATCTGGCACTGCTGAGCTAAATCAGCAATCTGGCTCAGAGCTCTCGCGTATGAGCTTCAACGTGTAGTGCGGCACGCATTCACTCAAGAGCCCTGACCGGATTGCGGACATAAAAAAGCCCAAGGCGTTAACCTCGGGCTTGAATTTTTTTCGCCTCGGAACGACTGAACGGATTCCCAGCGTTAGAGATTAATCTAACCAGTTTTTCCGGCAATTGCAATATCTATTTTCCAAAAAAAATCTTTTTTATAGAAAATACTCATTATTTAGTCACCCGAGAGAGAATGACATCAGCGTATGATTCCTGTTTGTGACATTCGGATACCAGCTCCTCGAAGAACGGTTGCAGCTGCTCATAAGCTACCGTTTTCTTAATGTCAGTCACGGCCCTTACCCCTTCCAGCACCGTCGAAAACTTCATGCGCGCATAACCTCTTCCGCTACAGCGTTCGCATACTTTCATTACCGGTATCCCAATGCGCTCGCTGGCCTCCTTATCCAGTACCTTTCCTTTCCCATTGCAGCGACACGAATTGCTGATAACACCCTTTCCGTTACAGGTTGAGCATTTAACTTTGACAATCTCGCGGGCTTCGATCCAGCGCTCCCAGTGACTTGGGAGAACCGCGCGGGACATCTTTGCCCAATAAGGCGGCTTACCCCACGGATATGAGCATTTGTTGGTGAAAACCTGAGACTCTGTGAAGCCAGTCCCAACGCAGCAAGAGCATTTTCTAACGCTGGCAGCACTTCGTGTGTAATCCTGGTATGCAAAAGCACACAGAACTTCGAGAACTCTTTTGCGAACGTCATGGCTGAGTTCTGAAACGATGTTAAAGCGGATTGATAGTCGCTCTGCTGATTCATAAAGTAGCTCCATTGCTCGGTCAGGTGTACTTACCCCGATCTTTGCCAGATAGAGGTCGAAGCCGAATCCGCACTTGGCATTTACCAGCCCAAGAGCGGCCATGATGTCAGTGCCGGTTAGACCATCAGATGCAGTAGCCCGTGGCGAGTCGCTCAGCATTGGTGATTTAGGCGCGAAGTATTTGGCGATAGATTCGAGATTCATGCTGTCTCTCCCAAGGTCTGATAGATGCGAACGAAATTCTTGAGGATGCGGTAGTCAACCAGCACGGTGCCGCTGCTGCGTAAAAGACGGAGCTTTATCCAGCGGTCGCGGATGCGTTCGATAACGTCACGGCTCATTTGGCCTCCGCCATAAGCTGGTCATACGTCAGGTAAAGGCCCCAGCAGCTAAACAACACATATGCCTTAACGACGGCCATTTCCTCGTTGTTCCACCGACAGAACCATCTGATTGCGCCCATAACCTCGCTCTCTATCTGATGCGGTCCGTTCAGGTGGATGGGATAGACCACGTCATCAAAAACAGCAGCAGTGGACATTGGGTATTGGATTTTGCTCATGCGGCCTCCTGATGGCGGGCGCGGCGCTTCTCCAGCGCGCGGGCTCTGCGGGTGAATATGGATTTGATGCGCTGCAGGTAGGGAATATCGAACCGGCGCGGCTCGTTATCAGCCTCAAGGCGCTCTACGCGGTCCTGGCCAATGCGATCAATAAGGTGAATCCGGTACTCAACAGCGTTACCGCTCAACTGCCGGTTGCATCGGGTACAGGCGGAGTGGACATTGAATACGTTGAACTTCAGGTGCGACGCTGCACCGCGGGAACGGTAATGGCTGGCATCAATGGCGCTGCCGGTCAGGTAGTTACTTTTGCCGATGAGTGGATTGCCGCAACTGGCGCAGGGCTTACCTTCATCACGAATGCGAATGTACCGGTTAAAGGCTGACTGAGCCTCTTTATCCCATTGGGCCTTTGTCATGAATGACTCGCGCTTGGCCCGGCGACGCTGGCGCCCCTCCTTCTCGGATTCGCGCTGTAGCTTCACCGCCCTGGCCTTAGCCGATTCACGGGCTTTTGCTGTCTGTTTTTTGGCGATCGCGCTGGCGCATTCAAAGCAGCAAACTACCTGTCCATCCCGGGTAGGATGGAACCATTCGCGGCAGTGAGCGCATTTACGGCGTGCTGGTTTACGCATGTGGCCTCCTTGCTTTCAGGCAGAGCCACTTCTTATCGACCAGGCGGGCGGTATAGCCTTTCAGTGTCGGGATGTCGGAAGGCTTAACTTCGACCTTGCGCTTGCGGCGAGCGGGAGCGCGGAAGATGCCGCGATCCATTACTTTGGCGAGAAGACATTGCATACCCATCACCCCGCAAAGCTCAGCAGCTGACTGGCGGCATTTTCAGCCTCAGCCGGCGAGTGGAATTTGCGACGCAGAATGTAGTTCCAGAGCACATTCAGCACTGATTTGTAGACGCCGTTGAACTGGCTGTCGTCCATGCTGGCGAAGGAGATCGACTTTGCGACACGACGACGGCTACCGTCAGGCATCTGGTATTCGTCGTAAAAGCCAGCCTGAATGGTTGCCCACTCGCGGAAGGATTCGAAGTGTTTCAGAAGGGCCATATCTCGGGAGCGAGAAATACCGACCGATGAGAGATACATCTCGGAGGCGTTCTGGAGCGCAGCGCGCTGATCGAGGTCGGATGAAAGGAAGTCGATAAACCCGGATATGAGGGTTCGCTCCGCGGGCTCAATGAGGCCACCGGAAGGCGTCCAGTAGTGATACCCGAGAGTCAGAAGCTTGAAAAACTTCTTGTGGAATGCGTAATTCCGGGGCTTGCGGAACTCACCGCAAAGCAGTTGCCCTACGGGGATAAGTTGCAGGTATTCGCTGGTTCCCGGCTCTGCGGGAATCAGTACGTTTTGATAACTCTTCTCAAATTGCAGTGTCTGCGCCATGTGTCCCCACTTGGCGCCGGATAATCGTGTCAGTTGCTCAGGCTGACGAGGTAATTATCGCCCTTCACGGGGATAAAAGCAAAATGAGCATATACGATAAAACCCCTCAGGAGAGGGGTTTGATTTCAACTGGAGGATTTGCGTTCTGCGGGGGATTTAGGCATCAGTCGCCATCCTCTTCTGGCTCTTCCAGCGCATCATGGAACGCCACCGCGACAACCTTCCCGCCAAACACTTCCATGTGCGCGTGTACCGGCGGCTCTTTGCCATCTTCGAACTCAACGACGAAAGTTAGCCTGGGCATTACTTCGCCTCCTGCGGGGCGGCGGGCAGCGGCATCCAGTGGGTGATTACGTCATCCCACACAAAACCGGGGATAAACTGCTCGCCATCAAATGTTTGCACATCGAAATCACGACCATCAGTAACAAGATAATCCCCACGCTTTGGCATCTGCTCGCTTACCGGAATCCATTCCGGAATTACCGGAGAGTTGCCAGCCTGGAGCATGGCGGCGCGGCAGGCGTTCCATACTTCGGCAGCTATATGACGTTCGCGATTATTCAGGATAATTCCTTCTGGCTTCACCCTGCATATGATGTCGCTTTCTGGCGTAATGCGATCTGGAACTACCGGCGCTAGCTGCGCGTGGCGATAGAGCGGGATAACTTCCCCGCCCCACTGTTTGACGTTGCTTTCTGCGAAAAAAAGGTGCTCTGGGAAGTAAAATCCCGGCGCATCAATATCGTTTCTTTTGCTGTCCCACATGTACGCCACCGGCTCGCTGTCCATTGCGGCCAGCGCCATACGGGCCAGTATTTTGCTTTCGCCATGCTTCAGGAATCCATCTTCGGCGATTTCCTGCAGGCGCTCTCTGGTTATGGTTAATTTGCTGGTCATGGCCTAATCTCCGTTCTTCCGCCCAGAATTCGGATTGCGATTCTTTCCCGCAAAGTTAACTGCCGATGCTTGCCACGAGCATTTACGATTTCAGGCTTACCGGTTGGCGGGTAATTAACCCTGACTGATTGACCATCCAGTGCATGAGCCGCTTCAAGCAGCGTTGCCTTCAAATGTTTAGGGCACTCTTTCTGCACTTTTTCGCCGTCTGAAATGATGCCTGCAATGCCCTGCAGCAAGCTGGCTAAATCGCTAAGATAATTTTTCATGGTCACTCAGCCTCCACCTTGATGCCAGCGGCGTTGAGTCCATCCTGAAAAGCGCCAACAACATCAGCTACAATTCCGAAGTAAACAGTACGCGCTCCTACAGACATTGGCCCTGTAGGTTCTGGAAGCTTCACGGTGACGGTGCGGGACTCCAGCTCGGCGATGCGCTGCTGGCGCTCGAATGACTCCTGCGCCAGACCCGCATTCCATTCCCGCAATTCTTCGATATATCGCTGCGCCTTCTCCAGCGCCTCTACCAGCTCAGCGCCAGCCGCTTTCCAGGCGAAATACAGTTGGTCTTTGATGTATGGCCCGGTTTTGTCGGGATGAAATGACGACTTAAACCAAGCCTCGAATTTTTCTCTCTGCGCCAGTTCGGTGATATCAGTCATTGGCCTTTCCCTCGCTGCGGAACATCATGATTGTCAGGTCGCCTTTAGTGGCCAGGCGAACGGTAGAGCCAGGTTCCAGGCTGTTAAGCTCAAAGGCGTCATAAAACTCATTCACAGCTTTCTGGCGGCGAGATTCCTTACGACGCTTGTCCCACTTCCTCAGAGCATTTTTGGTAATCCACTGGCCTGTTTTAACCATGATGTATGCCCATCCAAGAATGGCTAAACCGGTATTGAGATAAGTGGCGATGCTCATTTCCCGGCCCCCCTCGCGTAGCTGCTTGGCGTAGTAGTCACGCAGCGCGCCGGCGGAAACGGAAATAAGCGTGTCAAAATCACAAACAACCGTATCGCCGTTGTGCTGTTCTGAATTTGCGATCACCTTAAGGGCACTAACCAGCGGTGCTGCAGCATCAGCCTTAATCCCGGCTACGATGCGATCGGTGGCTGGGGTTTTACGAGCTTGAAACTTGGCGTCCAACTCAATAAAACCAGTGTTTGGATGGTTAATTCTTGCATCAAGTGCATCATCGAATTCGTTGCACTCAAGCTCAGTGAGTTCCTCCCAACTCAACAATCCAGATTCATTATCTGATCCGAACATGTCCCTTTCTCTGATAAAACGATAACGCTGAGCATCCTTCGATAGCGCCACATTCTCCGCAGCCAACTGCTTAAACGCTTTCGCCAGCTTCAGGAACTTCTGCTCTCTGATCGACAGCTCGCCTGCGCTCTCAAGGGAGGCGATGAGCTCGTTTACTGCCTGTAGTGTGATAGTCATGCTGATGCTCTCCCGTAAACAGCCAGTACCCGCTTCATCGCCGGGCTTTGCCGACACTCGTTGAAAATCTGGTTGGTGCTCTTTCTGCCTGTAATTTCTTCTTCAGTGGCCAGCCGGTAGTAAACCGTCCGCCATACCCGAGCTTCAGCTACCAGCACGCCCTGTTTTGCCAGGATATTCGCAGCCTGGTTGATGCAGGTATGCGTCATTCCTGAAGCCGCGGCGACATCAGGCGAGCAGCAGGTTTTATGCGTTTTCAGGTAGTTCAGAATTGCGTCTTTGCCAGTCATGACCGATTCTCCCGATAGCTGTCCCAGGTAAACGAAATCGTGCAGCCGCCGCCGTCGTTCATGCGGTCGATGACGCGCTCACCGATAAACTGCGTCAGCTCATCCTTCGGGAGGTTGCTGATCAGGATCGTCGGCTTCAGGCGCTCGTAGCGGGTGTTGATGATTTCAAACATGATCATCTTCTCGGCTTCGCTGCCGAACTGAATGCCTACCTCGTCGATAATCAGCAGGTCCGGCTTGGTGAAGAAGCGGATCACGTCTTCCTCGGAGCGGGTCGCCGTCTTTGACCAGGTGGATTTAAACTCCCGGGCGATTTTCAGCGCAGTGGTGAACACGACCGGACTCTGGTGCTCTGCGATAACGCTTTTCGCAATGGCAAAGGCCAGGTGGTTTTTCCCCGTGCCGGGTTTGCCGCACATAACCAGGCCGCCACCGTTCTTCCGGCGATCTGGCCAGCGGCTGGCGTACGCTCGGCAGACTTTCAGCGCCCGCGCCGCTTCTTCGCTCACCGGCTGGTAGTTATCCAGAGTGCAGGCTTCGAACCGGGCCGGGACCTTGAGCTCCAGCATCAGGCGTTCAACATTCGCAGTGCGAGTTCTGTCATCCGTTTTAGCCTTCTCGTTTCGCAGGAAAACGAGCTCATCTTTCAGGCATCCCGGGCAGCTTGTCGGCGCCCCTGGCAGACGGACAAGGCCAGTTGATACGCGCTGGCGTTGCTCATAGTCACCGTGCTTTTCGCAGACCACTAACTGCTTAATGACTTCAGTGTTTGGGATGTCCAGCGCCGGCTGTGACAGCTCCTGCAGCTGTTTTTCGACCAGGGTGATTCGTTCGTCCAGGTTCATTGTTGATCCCTCATCCAGTCCGGAAGTTCGGTTTTTCCGTAGTCTTTGTCAGCGAATCGCTCGGTGACACGTGACTCCTGTCGGCGTTGCGGTCTGGCGCCTTTCGGCTCAAACAGGCCTTGCCAGCCATTAGCGATGCTCTGGTTAATAATTTCGTCAGGGGAGTAACCGTTCAGCCGGCAGCGGTCCAGCAGGTTGATAGCCTGGGTAACTGTCTGCTGAGACTTAATCGGCTTTTTCAGGTCACGACGGTATGCCACCCATGACGACCAGATTTCTGCAGAAAGCCAGTCAGGCAACTGAACAGCTGATGCATCGAACGAAACCGCCCGGGGGGATTTAGGGGGGTTATTAATATTGTCTTTATTGTCTTTTGTAATAGTGTCTTTTGTGTGTCCCTGTTCTGGTGACATCGCTGTAACCGTTTTGGTGACACTTTTTGTCACCGCCATAGGGACACTGTCACCACCGTGGTGACTGTCACTATCGTGGTGACAGTCTGCGTCACCACCGTAGTTACACTGAGGTCCCTTCTTGGTTTCAGGTAAAGCCCACTCATGGAGGTTTTTGTTAGGGCCAATGAGATCACCCTCTTCAACCAGAACATGCATTGAGAGAAGCTCTTTTTTGGCAACGTTGACCTTCTGACGTGGCAGCCTGGTCATCTTCGCGATCTGAGTGTCAGCGATACGGTCCATTTTTTTATTGAACCCGTAGGTTTTCCGGCAGTATGCATGAGCTACCTTGGCCTGATTTTTGGTCAGGTTCGCACCGATAAGCTCTTCATAAAGCTCGTTCGCCAGACGGGTGTAACCATCGTCTGTGTCGGCCACACGTTGCTCCTGTATCCCCATATCGGCCATGGGGAAGTTGAGTATTTCTGCGGTGTTCATGCTTCACTCTCCCAGCCGGCCTCTTTCAGGAATTCGCGATAGTTGTCCAGGATGGCGCGCGCATCAGCTGGAAGTTCAATGTCAGTCTGATCAGCGACTATCTGGAGAAACTGGCGCGCCTTTGCTGCGCTAAACTGCGGCAGCGCCGCGCTGCGGGTTAATTTCGATTTACCCGATGCTCTGGCCTTATCCATCTGGCGAACAGCTACAGAGGCCGCCTGGGGGCCGTGCTCGCGGGATAGTGCAACCGCGGTTGTCGGGGATACTTCGCCGGCACGAACCATGCTGATCAGCTCTTCTCCGCAGGTCAGCAAATGCAGGTGATAGTCGACGTCGGACAGAGAACGCTTAACCTTCTTCGCGATCTCATCCGGCTCCCACCCCTGATTTCTCAAACGCTGATATGCAGCTGCGCGTTCCAGAGCAGTGAGAGGCTTGCCCTGGTTCCGGGTAACCATGAAGGCGATCCGGTCAGCTTCGTTCCCGACGAAGTCTTTGCACTCAAGACGGATGATGTCAGCCCCTGATTTCGTCGCTTCAATGGCGCCGAAATAGCGGTGGTGACCGTCGATTACCTTCACGCCCTTCTCGGTAACCTGGACGTCCAGCGGCGGAACCGACTCGCCGGCGATAAACGCATCGCGGAACTCAGCGACGTGATCCTGGTCGATTTCGCGGATATTCAGTCCGGGTTCGACGTACAGCTCTTTCAGGGGAACGATAAACGTCCTGTTCACCTTGATGCCGGTTCCGTTTTTATCTTTTTGGTTGTAATGCTGGTAAAGTGAACTCATAATTACTCCTGTGAATTGATCCAGTTAATTCGCGAAGAAAGCCGTTAGTGTTTGCCCACTGCGGCTTTCCCTTCAAATCCAACATATCCTTCGTGCATTCTTTGCTTCGCAGCCAGATAGCAATTAATGGCCTCCTGTTTATCCAGAAATTCACCCAGTTGAATCATTCGTCCGCTCACTGATATGCGCGCAGCCCACTTCCCTGTTTTCTTGTTCTGCAGAATCCCAGGGTGCCCACTGGTGTTATGTTTTGGCTTTCTGGAGTTCTGCATGTTTACCGCATGAGTAACCAGGCGAAGATTGCTCCATTTGTTGTCAGAGCGATTTCCGTTGATATGGTCAACCTCTAGGTCGCCAGGTGGCAGCTCACCAGTCATGAAGTAAAACGCCAACCTATGCGCCTGAAATCCCATACCAAACATCATGATGCGCACATAACCTTGCTTATTAACGGTTCCCGCCTTATCACCTACCTTGAAGCGGTGACCGATTACTCTTATCCGGCTAAATTCGCCCGTCTCAGGGTCATATTTCAAAAATTCCGGTATGCGTTTTAAGTTTTGCTCTGAAAAGTTCTTAATTGCCCTCATGCCTCAAAGTCCCCCTTCTCTCCCGTTCGGTTAGAAATCAGGATGGCCAGCAGCAACGACATGTTCGGCAGCAGGCTTTCCCGCCAGCGACTTACCGTCGACTTATTCACCCCGGCCACTTTGGCGATATTCGTGGTTCCCAGTTCTGCTATCTGGCTGTGCAACCAGCTTTCTATCCTGCGAGCCTCCACTTTGTTGCGTGTCGTTGAACTCTCCATTTGTGATACTTCCTCTGGTGTTGTTTGGAATGGCCGCCGGTCAGGCGGCGCTATTGTTTGGTGGCGGAAAAATGGAAGGCAGATCAGGGCGAAACTCATGCGCCTTAATCTCTCCATTTACGGCCGCAACAAGGTCGGGAACATGCACAGGAGAAATCCTCTTTTTCCCGTTTAGCCAGTCGCAGATCGTCGACTGCGCTTTGCCGCATCGCTTGGCCAATTCTTTCTGACTGCCGGCGATGGAAATCGCTTTTTCTACTGCGGGGTTTTTCATAATCACCTCAGCTATTGGTTTTTGATGATTATGGTTATCGCAAAAGAGATTGTCAATCGCCTATGCGATTTTTTGCTAAGTAATCGCTGTGGCGATAGGATTAAAGGAGTTACTTTGAGGAGGTGTTATGGATTTCTCTGAGCGTCTTGCTCGAGCAATGTCATTAGCTGGGTATACGCAAGGCAGGCTTGCCAAAGCGGTTGGCATGGCGCAGTCGAGCGTGAACAAGCTGCTTAATGGCGCCAACGGATCTCGCAAGACAGTGGAAATAGCATCAGTGTTAGGTGTGCGTCCTGAATGGCTATCCACTGGCGCAGGTGAAATGCTTGCTGATTCCATACAGATTACGCAAGTGCAGACGCCAGTAACACCGCAAAATGGCATTTATCGTGTGGATGTCCTCGATGTAAAAGCCAGTGCAGGACCAGGTGCGCTTATCACGAACGATTTCATAGAGACGATTCGTGCGATCGAATACACATCGGAGCAGGCCAGATCTCTATTTGGCAATCGACCAGCTCATCACATAAAAGTAATCACCGTTACCGGTGATAGCATGGATACGACGATCTCACCCGGTGATGAAATTTTCGTAGACATCAGCGTTACCCATTTTGATAGTGATGGCGTTTACGTGTTTGTTTTTGGAAAAACCCTTCACGTCAAGCGCTTGCAGATGCAAAGGGACCGACTGGCCGTAATTTCAGATAACCCTATCTATGAAAAATGGTACGTAGAGCCAGGTGATGAAGACCAGTTCTACGTTATGGCCAGAGTCCTTCTCAGACAATCCATCGAATATAAACGATTCGCATAACCCGCTTCGGCGGGTTTTTTATCGCCTGCCGCCGTTAAACCATTCGTAAAAACGCCTGCCTAATTTTTTTTCTTAAAATAATCACTTTAATAATCACGCGCTTATCACTTTTCCGATTATTAATATCGTTTAAGCGATTGACCCAATCAATCGCCTTGGCTATTATCAATCCATCCAAACAACACCGGCAACGCCGGGTAATCGTAACAACGCTCAGCTGGCCGGCTTTAAGGCAAAGGTGAAGAGATGACATCAGTAAGATTGACGAATGCTTTACGCGAACAGATCGCTAAAAACGCGCTGGCAAAATCAGGGGTTATCACCGCTATTGAATCCCTTGACCTTAAACGCCAGGAAGTTGCAAGAGATGCTCGCATCGCTGCTTTTGGCGGCAAAGAAAAGGCCGACAAGGTCGATAAGCAATATGAAAAGCTTGAGAAATTAGAGGCAGAGCTTCGCAGTGCTGGCGCTTCGCTTCACATTTCCGGCAATCCGCAAAGCTCAATCAACATTGCAATTTCCGGTCGTCGTCTTGGCTGGTGCTCATACGGAAGAACCAGCGAAGGAAAAGAAATTTTTCTGGTTACTCCAAACCGTGATCTGTGTCTCTTTGGTGCCGAGCATGAAATTACCAAGCGGTTTGATTCAATTATCGACGAAGAGCAAAAGCTCAATTCCAGAAAAAAAGAAATTGAGGCGACTGTTTGGGCTGCTCTGAAATCCGTTACTACCCTGAGTCGCCTTGTAGAAGTATGGCCTGAAAGCAAAGAGCTTATACCTGAAAACGTTGACAGCGCCAAAGCTGCCCTTCCTGCGCTGAAGGTTGAGGACCTCAACCGGTTAATTGGTCTTCCAACTGAATCGGTAGAAGGCTAGCTCTTCTCTTCATGTGTTAAGGAGTGGCAAATGATCCGCGAAGAAGACAAGCCTGCATGGCGTAATTTTTGGTTAAAGGTCGTTCCGTTTTTGGTTGCAGTCCTCGTAGTTAGCATTCAGTGCTGGGGTGGAAAATGAGCAAACAAGGCATTCGTTCACTGATTTACTGCCTGCTGGTCTGCGGCTTTATCTGGGCAGCGGCGATTATCAAAATTCTGCACGTTACGGGGGTGTTCAATGGTTAGTCATCATTACGGGACACAGACCGTTAACCGCGGCGCCGTTCTGCCAGGGATGCTCGTTAAGCATCGGGAAAGTACCTGGACAGCATCAGCAAATAAACGCGGCCGCCTGTACCTGCATCGCGGGATTGAGCGGACTTACACAACCGATTTACTGGTTGAGGTTTATCTGAACGGGATTGGGCATGCTCTGAGCAATGGAGGTAAATGTGGAAATTAAAACCCCATCAAATCCAAGCAGAAAGGCAACAGCGAGAGTTAAAAATCCATTGCCAGTTCCGACGATATGCCATTTATGCGATAGCCGGATAAAGATAGCGACTCACGAAGAGGTATATGGCCGGAATTATAGCGACTGGCCTTATATGTACCTCTGCGAAGGATGCGGGGCATATGTAGGCCTTCATCCATTTACAGCAATCCCATTAGGGACGCTCGCGGATAAAAGAACCCGTGAAGCCAGAAAGCTCTGCAAAGAACCGTTTGAAAGGATCTGGAGAACTGGCGTGATGTCACGTTCTGAGGCGTATGAGTGGCTTGCGTCCAAGATGGGTATTACGCAGCAAGAATGCCATTTTGGCTGGTTCACAGCAGAACAGTGCAATTTGGCAATGGCCCATTGCAACGACTTTTTTAAACGATAAACAGCAAATTCAAACTTCAGGCAGCCATTACGGTGCCGGGCGTTTCACAACCAAATTTCAGGAGAAACCATGAGCGAAATAATGGATTTAGTCGTCATCGAGAAAAAGAACGCGATGGCGGTTTTCACCAATAACGACCAGCTCGACCCGCTTATCGAAGCGATCGAAAAAGAGGCTCGCAGCCTGGTGCCGGACGTGACCACCAAAAAAGGCCGTGACGCTATCGCATCCATGGCTCACAAGGTCGCGCGCTCTAAAACTTACATCGACAACGCAGGTAAAGACCTGGTCGCTGAGCTGAAGGCTCTGCCAAAGCAAATCGACGAAAGCCGCCGCGTTGCCCGCGAACGTCTCGATGCGCTGAAAGATGAAGTGCGGCGGCCGCTGACTGAATGGGAGGCAGAGCAGGAGCGAATTAAGGCCGAAGAAGCCATGAACGCGATGCACGCCGAAGCGCTGGAAATGAACATCAAGTTTGATCAGGAGTTGGCGGCCAAGTTCGAAGCGGACCACGAAATGGCCCTGCTGATGGATAAAGATATTGACCGCGAACGCGCAGATAAAGCAGCCGAAGCCGAACGCCAGCGCATTGCCCGCGAAGAAGAGATTAAGCGCCAGGCGGAAGAGAAAGCCAAACGTGAAGCAGCTGAAAAGGCACAGCGTGAAATTGACGCTGCGGCCGCCAGAGAGCGCGAGGCGATTTTGGCAAAAGAGCGCGCAGAACGTGAGCGCATTGAATCTCAGCAGCGGGCCGAGCGCGAACAGCGAGAAGCAGCTGAACGTGCTGAGCGTGAAAAACAGGCCGCCGTGGAGGCAGAGCGCCGCAAGGCTCAGGAAGAAGCTGACCGCATCCGCCGAGAGGCAGAGCAGCGTGAACAGGCTCGACTGGCCGAAGAGAAGCGCAAAGCCGAAGAAGAAGCGCGCCGCGCCGCTGATGTTGAGCATCGCCGCGGAATAAATACAGCAGCGGTACAGGCTCTTATCAATCAGGGCATCCCTCATGAATGGGCTAAAGCCTGCATCATTGCTGTATCTCTCGGGAAAGTCCCGGCTACAACCATCAAATACTGAGGTGGTTATGAACGCATACCGCGCATATGACGTGATCGAAGAGCGTAAGTGGGCCAAGCAAACGCTCACCGAAGAGAAGCAAAAATGGATTGACGATCGGGCGCAGGAAATTATCGACGCCCTGCCGAAAGAGCCGTCAGGCCTATTCCGCTTCTCTGTGCCGATGGACAAAAGCCCATACGAAGGCCTCCGCAGCGATGCGGCTGGCGAGGCATATAACGATCTCATCTCGGCAGTAGCTTACGCCCAGGCGGAATACGACTGGGATCACCGCACCGGCTGCCCGTTTTAACTTTGGGGAATAGCAATGGCTAACGAACTTGTGATTACAGCCAGCTCTCTTGCTGAGCGAGGCATTGACGGCGCCACCTGGAGCGCCCTCAAAAACAGTATTTACCCTGGCGCAAAGGATGAGTCGGTGATGATGGCGCTCGACTACTGCCGGGCCAGAAACCTCGATCCGCTTCTGAAGCCCGTTCATCTGGTGCCAATGAGCGTTAAGGACTCGAAGTCGGGTAAAAGCGAGTGGCGTGATGTGGTTATGCCTGGCATCGGGCTTTATCGGATTCAGGCCGATCGCTCCGGTGATTACGCTGGAGCCAAAGAACCAGAGTTCGGACCGGACGTCACTCTGACGCTTACTGGTGTTGAGGTGACAGTCCCTCAATGGTGCAAGTACACAGTCAGCAAGCGCATGCCGAGCGGGGAAATCGTCGAATTCAGCGCGAAAGAATACTGGGTTGAAAACTACGCCACCGCCGGCCGTGACACTACCGCGCCAAACGCAATGTGGAAAAAGCGCCCTTATGGCCAGCTAGCGAAATGTGCCGAGGCTCAGGCTCTGCGTAAGGCGTGGCCCGAAATTGGCCAGCAGCCCACCGCCGAAGAGATGGAAGGTAAAACGCTGGAAGTGGATGCGCGTGACGTTACTCCGCGCAGCGCTACAGAGGCGCTCCCTCTGGCGGCCAGCGATGAAACGCTGCAGGCAATCACTGACCTCTTATCGTCACTGAATAAGGACTGGGATCAGGACTTCCTGCCTCTGTGCAGCAACATCTTCAAGCGTGACATTTTCCAGGCATCACAGCTCACCGAAGAAGAAGCACAGAAAGGCTTTAGCTTCCTCCAGAAAAAAGCGCAGGTGGCAGCATGAACGCCAATCCACTTATGCCCGGTGAAAAATATGGGCACTTAACCGTCAAAGAATACTCGCACATGCTGAGAGGTAGAAGGATGTATCTATGCCTTTGTGTGTGCGGTAATTCCTGCTATAGAGCCGCAAATCAGCTTAAAAACAATTCAATAAGCAGCTGCGGATGCATGACAGGAAAAAAAGCCACTCACGGCCAGCGCAATACCCGCGTTTACAGGATTTGGAGCGGAATGAAAAACCGCTGCACGAACCCGAACAACAAAGACTTCGAAAAATACAGTAAGCGCGGTATCTGCGAAAGATGGCTGACGTTCGAGCTATTTCTTGAAGATATGGGACCACCTCCTACGCCTAAGCATCAGCTAGATCGGAAGAACAATGAAGGCCCGTATTCAAAAGACAATTGCAGATGGGCAACGGTTACCAAGCAGGCGGAAAACAGAAGTACATCGTTTTACTGGTTTATTGATGGGTTGCGTTTTGAAAGCGCCGGATCCGCTGCGAATCATTTTGGCGTGAAATCAGCAACCATCCACAAATGGTGCCATGGCTACAACGATAGAGGGATTAATATCCCGCCAAGAGCCAACTGCCGAAAGGAGAGGAAATATGGATAACAGGTGGCTCATTAAATTTGAGCAAATATTTGGGCCAATTGCACAAATTGAGCAAGGCAGCGAGACATGGGCAAGGGCGAGACTCGGAGTTATTACTGCTTCTGACGCTCACAACGTCATTTCTAAGCCCAAGTCAGGCAAGAAGTGGACTGACATGAAAATGTCTTATTTCCACACGCTGCTCGCAGAGGTTTGCACCGGCGCAGCGCCGGAGGTTAACGCCAAGGCTCTGGCATGGGGGAAACAGTACGAGGACGACGCCCGCACACTGTTTGAGTTCACCACTGACGTACAGGTAACCGAGTCGCCGATCCTCTTCCGCGACGAAGGAATGCGCACCGCCTGCTCACCTGATGGCCTGTGCAGTGATGGCCGCGGCCTTGAGCTGAAGTGCCCTTTCACCTCTCGCGACTTCATGAAATTCCGGCTTGGCGGCTTCGAGGCTATCAAATCCGCCTACATGGCCCAGGTGCAATTCAGCATGTGGGTAACCGGGAAGGATGCCTGGTACTTCGCGAATTATGACCCTCGCATGAAGCGAGAAGGCATTCACCACGTGGTTGTTGAGCGCGACGACAAATACATGTCCGACTTCAACGAAATGGTGCCGGAGTTCATCGAGAAGATGGACGAATCGCTGGCGGAGATCGGCTTCACCTTCGGGGAGCAGTGGAAATGAAAACTCACCACGACGGTATCACCGTTGGCAGTATCACCCTTCCCTATTCCATCAATCGCCGGGGATGGATCGCCCCAAGCGGCGACGTTATCAAAAACCCATTAAAGGCTCAGCGTCTGGCTGAGCTGATGAACAGCAAGAAGGTGGTGGCATGAGTAACGAAGCGATGAAAATGGCATTAGCAAAGCAGTTAACTATTGCCCTGCAAAACCTCGGGGCGCCTGTTGAATTGCTCTGCATTGTTGGTAGTTACGGGGATACCCAGACTGACGCTGACACTCTTGAAATGCTCGAACAATACAACGATAGCGGAACCTGCATGGATGTGATTATCGCTCCTGAGTTTACATGGAAGCCAAATTCTGGCGGTGAAGCATGAGCAGAAAATACTCTCTGATTTACGCCGATCCGCCATGGGCTTATGGGAACACAATCAGCAACGGCGCCGCAGTGGACCACTACTCGACGATGCGACTCATCGACCTGAAGCGTCTGCCTGTGTGGGAACTGGCTGCCGAAAACGCGGTGCTGGCAATGTGGTACACGGGCACCCACAACCAGGAGGCGATCGAGTTAGCCGAAGCCTGGGGTTTTACGGTGCGCACGATGAAGGGCTTCACCTGGGTGAAGCTGAATCAATTGGCCGAGCTGCGCATTACCAAGGCTCTGGCAGAGGGAGAGGTCGCCGACTTTTACGACTTCCTCGACCTGCTGAATGCCGAGACACGCATGAACGGTGGCAACCACACCCGCGCCAATACTGAAGACGTACTGATCGCCACCCGCGGCGCCGGGCTGGAGCGCAAGCACGCCGGCATTAAGCAGGTGGTCTACAGCCCGCTCGGAGCGCACAGCGAGAAACCGTGGGAAGTTCGGCACCGCCTGGAACTGCTCTACGGCGACGTGCCGCGGATTGAGCTGTTCAGTCGCAGCGCAGCGCCAGGCTGGAGCCATTGGGGAAACCAATGCGCCACCGCTTCCGTTGAGCTGATCCCTGGCTGCGCCATCGACGTTGTGAAGACGGAGGCAGCATGAGCAAAGGAACCATTATCTGCCTGTGCGATTTCACTGGCGTCATGGCTGAGCCATGGGTCGAAGCAGGTTATCGTGCCGTTCTGGTGGACCCGCAGCACCTTGAGACTTCGATCGACGGTCCCATTGAGCGCATATCGGCAACCATCCTTGAGGCTATGCCGCGGCTTTCTCAAATTATTCGCACCGAGAACATCGTTATGGTCATTGGTTTTCCGCCGTGCACTCACGTTGCGGTATCGGGCTCCCGGTGGTTCGAGGCTAAACGGGCCAAAGACCCACATTTCCAGGCCAAGGCCGCACTGGTCGCTGAGCAATGCCGCATGATTGGAATGGTGACAGGTTGCCCGTGGGCATTCGAAAACCCGGTGAGTGTGTTCAGCAGCATCTTTGGCTCGGCCGATTACACATTCCATCCGTACCAGTTCACCGGGCTGTGCGGGGATGACAACTACACGAAGCAGACATGCCTCTGGACGGGTAACGGCTTCAAGGCGCCGGCAGAGAATATGCACCCGATGGTTGAAGCGGCTATCGACGTCGTGAGGCTGGCCTGCGGCCGCATGGTGCCGAAGAAAAAGGCGATCGAGGCCATATCCGGAACGTCCTTTGCCGGATTGGTGACTGACTGGTATCCGGACAACCGAATTCACGAATGCCCGCCCAGCGACGAGCGCGCCAACATTCGTAGTGCAACTCCTCTTGGATTTGCAAAGGCGGTTTTCCTTTCGAATGCACCCCACCTAAACGGGAAGCGGGAGGCTGCATGACGCCAGAAGAAAAAGAAAACGCTCTCCGCGCGCAGGCTCGTCGCTGCGCAGAAGAGCTAACCAAAGCGATGAGCGCAAAGCCCAAACCGAAGTGGAACGCTGTATGCCCCCCCATCCTTCGCAAGCACTACGAGAAGGTCCGGCCGATGGGTGTCAGCCTGGTGAAATTTGTCAGTGTTATTGGCCGCATGAATGGGCGGTATGGAGTGGAATCATGAAAGAACATGGAATGATTTTTAACGGGGAAATGGTGCGGGCGCTGCTCGACGGCCGGAAGACGCAGACCCGGCGGCCTATCAAATGGAAACAGACTCGGTTCACTGAAATTGGTGAGCGCGAAGACGGTAGCAAATGGCCGTGGAGCGAAGATGCAGAGCATGCTTGCGACTTCTGGCACCCATGCCCGTTCGGCGCCGTCGGCGACCGTATCTGGGTACGCGAGACGTTTCAGGGGCCGCTGTTCGACTACGACCTAATGGATAGCTATTGCAAAGACCCCACTCCGTTTGAGAAGCCCGAATTCTGCGTTTACAAGGCTGATGGAGTGCCAGCGCCAGAGTTTTACGATGCAGATGATGAACTGCATTGCAGCTGGCGACCATCTATTCACATGCCGCGCTGGGCCTGCCGCATTCTGCTGGAAATCACCGACGTACGGGTCGAGAGACTGAACGCTATCAGCGAAGAGGACGCACAAAGCGAGGGCGTTCATACCGAGGTATGGGACCAGACAGTAGTCGCAAGGAATTACGCGGCAATTGATGAGTTTTTCCAATTTTGGACCGAGGACATGCCCCACTACGTAGAAATGAATCAACTGTATCGGTCCTCATTCAGAAGCCTGTGGGAATCCATCTATGGCGCCGAAAACTGGCAAGCCAACCCCTTGGTTTGGGTTATCGAGTTCAAGCGCGTTCAAGGTGGTGCAGCATGAGCGCAGAACTCATCGATCAGGCCAACGAGCTGGCAGAGCGCCGGCTTGAGCTGACCATCCAAAACATGCGCATCAACCATAACGCTGTTTCGTCCACTCACTGTTGTGATTGCGGTGACGAGATACCCACGCGGCGCCGGGAGCTGGTTGCGGGCTGTCAGCGCTGCGCTGACTGTCAGGAAGAAGAGGAATTGCGCGGTAAGCATCGGAGGTGATATGGCGTCAGACAAACCGATAACAGCTCAGCAGGCCGCCGACTTACTCATCGTGTCGGCGCGGGTAATCTACCGCCTGATTGAGTCAGGAGAACTCGCCGGCCGCAAGGTCGGCAACAAGTACAGAACGACCGAAGCGGCATGTATTGCGTATTTGTCATCCCCGCAGGAAACTAAACGAGCGAACGCGGGTGAGCATAAAGGAGATATTTTATGTCCATCACCCTCAGAGGCGGCATGTGGCACTGTCATTTCTTTACGCCGACAGGGAAAAGAGTTAGGCGATCTCTTGGCACGGGGGACAAAAAGCAGGCACAGGAGCTCCACGACAAGCTGAAGGCGGAAGCGTGGCGGGTTGACCAGATCGGCGATCTGCCCGTCAGAACCTTCGAAGAATGCTGCATCCGGTGGCTTCGGGAGAAAGACCATAAGCGGTCACTGGATGATGACAAAACCAAAATAGAGTTTTGGCTGCAGCATTTTTCCGGCCGTGATGTATCGAAAATAACGGTGGAGGAAATTCACGAAGCCGTTAACGGGATGATCAACCGTAAGCACCTGCAGGTGTGGGAGAGTAAACGTGATGCTGCGTTGAGGAAGGGAAGGCCGATTCCGGAGTACAAGCCACGGCAGGTTTCTCTGGCGACGAAGGCGCAGCACCTTTCCTTCATTCGTTCTCTGCTCAGGGCCGCGGCGAATGACTGGGGCTGGATAAAAACGGCCCCAGTTATCAAAACCCGCAAGCCAATCAGTAAGCGGATACGGTGGCTGACCAGAGAGGAAGCTGAGCGGTTGATCGAGTGCATGCCGGAGAGCATTAAGCCAGTGGTGATATTTGCACTGGCAACCGGCCTGCGCCGCTCAAACATCATCGGGCTTGAGTGGCAGCAGGTCGATATGCAGAGAAAGGTTGCATGGGTAAATCCGGAGAACGCAAAAGCGGGCAAGGCGATTGGCGTAGCTCTGAATGATACCGCATGCAGGGTGTTAAGGGATCAGATAGGGAAGCATTCCCGATGGGTGTTCGTTCACACCACGGCAAAACATCGCCCGGATGGAACGCTGACGCCCGCCGTGAGAAAAATGCGGGTGGATGACAATAACGCCTGGCGCGCCGGACTGAAAAAAGCGGGGATAGAGGATTTCCGTTTTCATGACCTCCGGCATACCTGGGCGAGTTGGCTTATTCAGTCCGGCGTCCCGCTTTCAGTTTTACAGGAAATGGGCGGATGGGAGAGCATCGAGATGGTGCGCCGATATGCTCACCTGGCACCAAACCATTTAACCGAGCACGCACGGAAAATTGACGCCATTTTTGGCTCTAACGACACAAATACGACACAAGGAGGAAATCAGGCTGGACTAAAACTTGCGTAAGTGACTGTTTCTTAATGGTACGCCCTACAGGGTTCGAACCTGTGACCTACGGCTTAGAAGGCCGTTGCTCTATCCAGCTGAGCTAAGGGCGCATTGAGAAGCGAGCTTCATGATGTGCAATCGCCGGAATTATACGGTCCACGCCTGATGAGTCAATGTATTTTGCCGCGAAACTGCGCTTGCCCGTGCAGGCTGGCGGCTTATGCCGCAAAAGCAGTATAAAGTTTATCCAACCTTATGTTTCTGCACATTAACTTTTCTTCGGCTCTCGAGCTCCTTTTTGCGCTATTCGCGGCGCGGTCAGGCCCATTTTTAGGCCACCGCAGCGTCAAAGCAAGATAAAATCTTAAACGAAGACTGACAGCGGGGCTGGCTTCTGACAAAATATCGCCATCCCCCTTTCGTAAAGATACAGATGGAATCCTCTCTCTGATGGCAGCAAAAATTATTGACGGTAAAACGATTGCGCAGCAGGTACGCTCTGAGGTTGCGGAAAAAGTGAAGGCCCGCGTTGCGGCCGGATTTCGTGCTCCAGGGTTAGCCGTCGTGCTGGTCGGCAGCAACCCGGCATCGCAGATTTATGTCGGCAGCAAGCGCAAAGCGTGTGAAGAGGTAGGCTTCGTCTCCCGCTCGTACGATCTCCCGGAAACCACCAGCGAAGCGGAGCTGCTGGAACTTATCGACACGCTGAATGCCGATGAGGCTATTGATGGCATCCTGGTTCAGCTGCCGCTGCCCGCCGGCATTGATAATGTCAAAGTCCTCGAGCGCATTTCGCCGGACAAAGACGTTGACGGCTTCCACCCGTATAACGTGGGTCGTCTGTGCCAGCGCGCACCGCGCCTGCGTCCGTGCACCCCGCGCGGGATTGTCACGCTGCTTGAGCGTTACAATATCGATACCTACGGCCTGAACGCGGTAGTCATTGGCGCTTCTAACATCGTTGGGCGTCCGATGAGCATGGAGCTGCTGCTGGCTGGCTGCACCACCACCGTCACTCATCGTTTTACCAAAAACCTGCGTCATCACGTCGAAAACGCCGACCTGCTGATCGTGGCTGTCGGTAAACCGGGCTTTATTCCGGGCGAATGGATTAAAGAAGGCGCGATCGTGATCGATGTTGGGATTAACCGCCTGGAAAACGGCAAAGTGGTTGGCGATGTGGTCTATGAAGATGCCGCCGCGCGCGCGTCGTACAT
Organism: Klebsiella sp. MBT K-1; assembly: GCF_002556465.1. Lineage (NCBI taxonomy): Bacteria > Pseudomonadati > Pseudomonadota > Gammaproteobacteria > Enterobacterales > Enterobacteriaceae > Klebsiella > Klebsiella sp. MBT K-1. The sequence continues at coordinate 145,249 of NZ_PDEL01000004.1, forward strand.
CACCCCGGTTCCCGGCGGCGTCGGCCCGATGACCGTAGCCACCCTTATTCAGAACACGCTGCAGGCGTGCGAAGAGTATCACGATATTCAGGAGGCCTGAGATGGCGAATTTTTCTTTAGGCAAACACCCGCACGTTGAGCTTTGCGACCTGCTGAAGCTGGAAGGCTGGAGCGAAAGCGGCGCGCAGGCGAAAATCGCCATTGCCGACGGTCTGGTCAAAGTCGACGGCGCGGTCGAAACCCGCAAGCGTTGCAAAATCGTCGCCGGTCAAACGGTCAGCTTTGAAGGGCAGAGCGTTACCGTTACCGAGTAAAAAGTTAAGGCGCCGCAACCGGCGCCTTAAATTTATCCCCATCCGGGAATTAGACCCTATGGTCAGCGCCTGATGCACAGGCCTGAGTATGGGCAAAAAAATGCCGGGGATAGCCCCGGCAAAAAGAGAGAATGAGACTACTTCCGGCGCCAGGTGGTACCCTGCGGGCCATCTTCCAGCACAATGCCCATCTCGTTGAGACGGTCACGCGCGGCATCCGCCGCCGCCCAGTCTTTCGCTTTACGCGCGTCCAGACGCTGCTGGATCAAAGACTCGATTTCCGCCACTTCGCCGTCGTCCGCCTGCGCGCCGCTCTGCAGGAAGGCGTCCGGCTCCTGCTCCAGCAGACCCAGCACCGAAGAGAGCTTACGCATATGCGCCGCCATCGCGTTGGCCGCGGCGGCATCTTCGGTTTTCAGGCGGTTAACCTCACGGGCCATATCGAACAGCACCGAATAAGCTTCCGGGGTGTTGAAATCGTCATCCATCGCTTCGATAAAGCGCGCTTCAAACGCCTCGCCGCCGGACGGCTCTGCGGTTTTATCGGTTCCGCGCAGCGCCGTATACAGACGCTCCAGCGCGGAGCGCGCCTGCTTTAAGTTCTCTTCGCTGTAGTTCAGCTGGCTGCGATAGTGGCCGGACATCAGGAAGTAGCGGATAGTCTCCGCGTCATAGAACTTCAGCACGTCGCGCACGGTGAAGAAGTTGCCCAGCGATTTTGACATTTTCTCGCGGTCAACCATTACCATCCCGGAGTGCATCCAGTAATTCACGTACTCGCCGTCGTGGGCGCAGGTGGACTGAGCGATTTCGTTTTCATGGTGCGGGAACATCAGATCCGACCCGCCGCCGTGTATATCAAAATGGTTGCCCAGCTGCTTGCAGTTCATCGCGGAGCACTCAATGTGCCAGCCCGGACGGCCCGCGCCCCACGGCGACGGCCAGCTCGGCTCGCCCTCTTTCGACATTTTCCACAGCACAAAGTCCATCGGGTTATGCTTGACGTCGACAACATCAACGCGCGCGCCGGCCTGCAGCTGGTCGAGATCCTGACGCGACAGCTGACCGTAGTTCGGATCGGTCGGTACGTCGAACATCACATCGCCGTTATCGGCGACATATGCGTGGCCTTTGGCGATCAGCTGCTCGGTAATCTCAATGATTTCCGCAATATGGTGGGTAGCGCGCGGCTCCATATCCGGGCGCTGAATATTTAAGGCGTCGAAATCTTTGTGCATCTCGACGATCATACGATCGACCAGCGCCACAAAGCTCTCGCCGTTCTCATTAGCGCGCTTGATGATTTTATCGTCGATGTCGGTAATGTTACTCACGTATTTCAGTTTGTACCCCAGGAAACGCAGGTAGCGCGAAACCACATCGAAGGCAACAAAGGTACGAGCATGGCCAATGTGACAGAGATCGTAAACCGTAATACCACACACGTACATGCCGACTTCCCCGGCATGGATAGGTTTAAATTCCTCTTTCTGGCGCGTCATTGTATTAAAGATTTTTAACATCGAAGATTCCATGTAAACACGTGTGTGGTTGAAAACCGGGTATTCTACCCGTAATTCAAACCCGAATCAGCACACAATGCAAGGTGATCGCATCCTGCGGTTATGCTATAACAGCCCCCTATATCTCACCCGACTCCGGGTGCAGGCACCACAATCATCGGAACAGGATGCAAAAATGGTTACTTTCCACACCAATCATGGCGATATCGTAATCAAGACGTTTGACGACAAAGCGCCGGAAACAGTTAAAAACTTCCTGGACTACTGTCGTGAAGGTTTTTACGACAACACTATTTTCCACCGCGTTATCAACGGCTTCATGATTCAGGGCGGCGGTTTTGAGCCGGGCATGAATCAGAAAACCACCAAATCCCCCATTCAGAACGAAGCGAACAACGGTCTGAAAAACACCCGCGGTACGCTGGCGATGGCCCGTACTCAGGCGCCTCACTCCGCGACCGCGCAGTTCTTCATCAACGTCGCCGATAACGACTTCCTGAACTTCTCCGGCGAAAGCCTGCAGGGTTGGGGCTACTGCGTATTCGCAGAAGTGGTTGAAGGTATGGACGTAGTCGACAAGATCAAAGCGGTATCCACCGGCCGCAGCGGCATGCACCAGGATGTGCCGAAAGAAGATGTTGTGATCAAAAGCGTTACCGTCAGCGAATAATTCGTGGCGACGCTTTTTATTGCGGATTTGCATCTGCAAACGGAAGAACCGGCGATTACCGCCGGTTTTCTGCGTTTTTTACACGGGGAAGCCCGCCAGGCGGACGCCCTGTATATCCTCGGCGACCTGTTTGAAGCCTGGATCGGCGATGACGATCCGAACCCGCTGCATCGGCAAATTGCCGCTGCGCTCAACGCGTTAGCCGAGTCCGGCGTCCCCTGCTACTTCCTCCACGGCAACCGCGATTTTCTCGTCGGTCAGCGCTTTGCCCGCGAAAGCGGCATGATCCTGCTGCCGGAAGAAAAGCTTCTCGACCTCTACGGGCGCAAAGTGCTGATTATGCACGGCGATACCCTCTGCACCGACGACGCGGGCTATCTGGCGTTTCGCGCGAAAGTCCACAATCCCTTGATCCAGCGCCTGTTTCTGGCCCTGCCGCTGTTTATTCGCCGCCGTATCGCCGCCAGAATGCGCGCCGACAGCAAAGCGGCCAACAGCAGCAAGTCGATGGAGATTATGGATGTCAATCCGCAGGCGGTGGTTGACGTCATGGAGAAACATCACGTCCAGTGGCTGATTCACGGGCATACGCACCGCCCTGCCGTCCATTCCCTGGAAGCCAACGGCAAAACCGCGTATCGCGTAGTGCTCGGCGCCTGGCACAGCGAAGGTTCCATGGTCAAAGTCACGCCAGAAGACGTCGAGCTGATTCATTTCCCTTTCTGATAGCCTGCAGGCACTATTCCGAAAAATCCCCTCAGGCAACTGAATTGCTGTCTTTCCTTGCTCCCGCCAGGTTAATTTTCCAGCAAACCTCTCTCAAGGAACGAGCATGCAAAAATGGAGTCAGCCCCTGATTTGGGGAATGGTCATCGCCGTCATCGGCCCGATTATGGCCAGCTTTTTTGGTCTGGCGTTTACCTATCTTGGAACGCTGAGCGTAGTCTGGTTCGCCATTTTATTATGGATTCTCTATTTTTACGCGATTTATCTGCTCTGCACACGGCCGCACGATGAGCGCTTTGTGCAGGTATACATGCTGATTATGAGTATTCTTATGCTGCCCTGGGGGCTGGTGCTGATTTTTACCTTTTTCGCCAGCGCGACCGCCGCCCATAACCGCCGCGTTTCATCAAATACCGACGAGACAAAAGTCGGCTAGCCATGCGTACGCAACCGTTTTCCTTGCCGTCAGTTCATGCTATTCTCTGTGGCCTCTAAAGCAGTGTGAAACACACCCACAGGAGTTTTAAGACGCATGTCTTCCCGCAATAATTCGGCGCGTATCGCCATCGTGATGGGGTCCAAAAGCGACTGGGCTACCATGCAGTTTACCGCAGAAATCCTTGATGCCCTGAACGTTCCGTACCATGTCGAAGTGGTCTCCGCCCACCGCACGCCCGATAAACTGTTCAGCTTCGCCGAAGGCGCGCAAGAGAACGGTTATCAGGTGATTATCGCCGGTGCGGGCGGCGCGGCACATCTGCCGGGTATGATTGCGGCAAAAACCCTGGTGCCGGTGTTAGGCGTGCCGGTTCAGAGCGCAGCGTTAAGCGGCGTTGACAGTCTCTACTCCATCGTCCAGATGCCGCGCGGTATCCCGGTTGGCACGCTGGCGATCGGTAAAGCCGGAGCCGCCAACGCCGCCCTGCTGGCGGCGCAGATCCTCGCCCAACATGATGCTGAACTCCTCCAGCGCCTCAGCGCCTGGCGTCAGGCGCAAACCGATGAAGTGCTGGATAATCCGGACCCGCGGGGTGCGGCATGAAGCAGGTGTGCGTCCTCGGCAACGGCCAGCTAGGCCGAATGCTGCGTCAGGCCGGTGAGCCGCTGGGTATTGCGGTCTGGCCGGTTGGTCTGGAAGCCGACCCGGAAGCGGTGCCGGTACAGCAAAGCGTGATTACCGCAGAGATTGAACGCTGGCCGGAAACCGCGCTGACCCGCGAACTGGCGCGTCATTCCGCCTTCGTCAACCGCGATGTCTTCCCGATTATCGCCGACCGTCTGACGCAAAAGCAGCTGTTCGATAAGCTGGCGCTCGCTACCGCGCCGTGGCAGCTTCTGGCGGATAAAAACGAATGGCCAGCGGTATTCGCCCGTCTCGGCGAGCTGGCTATCGTTAAGCGCCGCGTCGGCGGCTACGACGGTCGCGGCCAGTGGCGTTTGCGGGAAAACGAAATCGCGCAGCTGCCTGATGATAACTACGGCGAGTGTATCGTCGAGCAGGGGATTAACTTCTCTGGCGAAGTGTCGCTGGTCGGCGCTCGCGCCCGGGACGGCAGCACGGTCTTCTATCCGCTGACCCGCAACCTGCATCAGGACGGTATTTTACGCGCCAGCGTCGCTTTCCCGCAGGCCAACGCCCGCCAGCAGGCGCAGGCGGAACAGATGCTGACGGCGATCATGAATGAGCTGGGCTACGTTGGCGTAATGGCGATGGAGTGTTTCGTCACCGCCGATGGCCTGCTGATTAACGAACTGGCGCCGCGCGTGCACAACAGCGGCCACTGGACGCAGAACGGCGCGTCGATTAGCCAGTTCGAACTGCATCTGCGGGCGATCACCGATCTCCCCCTGCCGCCGCCGGTGGTAAACAGCCCGTCGGTAATGATCAACCTGATCGGTACCGATCTGAACTATGACTGGCTGAAACTGCCGCTGGTGCATCTGCACTGGTATGACAAAGAGGTGCGTCCGGGTCGTAAAGTCGGGCACCTGAACCTGACCGACAGCGATACCGACCGCCTGAGCGCGACGCTGGAAGCGTTGAAGCCGCTGCTGCCGCCGGAATACGCCAGCGGCATCGTCTGGGCGCAGGCGCAGCTGGCGTAATCCAGCCCCCCATTATCCCGGCTCGCGGCGCGCTGCGCCTTAGCCGGGCTACAAAAACCGCCAGATGCCCGTCTCCTTCTGGAACTTTCCCGGAGGCGGCGCTGCGCATCTGTCCGGGCTACCAGAGAGCACTCCCCCGTAGCCCGCACAAGGCGCCGCCCTCCGGGGGAAAAGCGCACGATATTTCACAGTGTGCGCCGCTGGTAAGTTTCACCAACGCATCAGGGCTTGATACACGTTCCCGCAAGTCCAGCCAGAGTGTCATCAATGCGCGACAGCGCGCCAATCCACGCCCGCTTGCCCCGACGGCGCACGTAGCCGCTGACCGCCGCGATTTTCGGCCCCATCGCGCCATCGTTGCGGGCAAAAGGCTCGAGCTCTTCCGGCGTCGCTTCGCGGATCGGTCGCTGCATGGGCGTCCCCCAGTGTTCATATACCGCATCGGCGTCGGTGAGGATCACCAGGCCATCGGCGTTAATCTGCTCCGCCAGCAGCGCGGCGGCCAGGTCTTTATCGATCACCGCTTCCGCGCCGCGCCCGCACTCCAGCACCGGGATCCCCCCGCCGCCGCAGCAGATCACCGCATGACCTTCGCCCAGCAGGCGTTCAATCGACTCGCTCTCCTCAATCCTCACCGGAGTCGGCGAGGGAACCACCCGGCGCAGATATTTGCCGTCACGCTTCATCGTCCAGCCGTATTCGGCTTCAAGCTGCGCCTGTAGCTCAGGTTCGTAAACCGGACCAATAAACTTCTCCGGGGCCGAAAATGCCGGATCGTTCGAGGCTACCGCGATGCGCGTCATCACCGTCGAGACCGGCGGCATTTGTGATTCCTGCGCCAGACGCTGGGCCAGCATATAGCCAATCATCCCCTGGCTCTCCGCCACCAGCACGTCCAGCGGGTAAGGTTCGACATCGCCATAGGCCAGATTTTGCAGCGACAGCAGGCCCACCTGCGGCCCGTTGCCGTGAACAATCGCCAGCCGGTACTTCTGCGCCAGACGCGCCAGCGCCGGAACCGCGCTATCAATATTGCGGTACTGATTTTCCACGGTCAGCGCTTCCCCGCGCTGCAATAAAGCGTTGCCGCCGAGGGCAACCACCAGCGTTTTCATGATTTTTCCTTAGATAATGTGTTGCGCCAGCCAGAATCCCAGCAGGGTATCCGCGCCGGAGGTGTGGCCCATCGCCAGCAGGGCTTCGACGGCGGGTTCAATACGTCGTCCGCGCTGAAGCGCGTGAGAAAAATGCAGCAGCGGCGAGGCGAAGCGCCCCGCGCTGGCATAGCGTAAATAGTTGACGCTCACCTGGGTCGTCGCCGCGTGCAGATCCCCGGATGCGCGAAAGAAAGCCTGCCCGCCGTGGCGCAACATCCGCCCCGCGCGCCAGGCCGCCAGCATCATGCCGATCAGCATATCGTCCAGGCTCGGCGTCAGGCCCGGCCCCTTTCCCAGCCACAGCCGCCAGTCAACGGCGTTCCCGCGCAGCGCTGAGGCAAAACAGTGGCGTAATTGCCGCAATTCAGGATGCAGTGGTAGATGAACCGCCTGCGACAGCGGCCCGAACAGCCCGGTCTCTTCCGGGCGATCCACCAGCGCTTTCGGTAAGCGAGCGCCAGCGGGCTGATAGCAAGGCCGCAGGGAGCAGCGTCTGCGCGGCGGCGACAGCAAAAGGTCATCAACCTGAATGCCATTTTCGCCCGCCGCAGGCAGAGCGCCCGCCCGCAGCGCCCCATGCAGGCGGATAAAATCGCGATGACGTAATACCCATCCGCCGGGACTGATGCCCTGCCCATGACGATGCAGCGTCAGCAATGCGCCGCCTTCAACATAGAGGTTGATAGTGCGCTGCCAGAGGCCGCCGGTTCGCCACGGCTGGCGATGGTCCGGCGCATCAACGCTGCCTGTCAGCGGACGGATAATCTGCATCGCGCGCTCCTTAGCTTACGCCCAGCTCGTCCGCCAGCGCTTCCAGCGCCAGCTCAAAGCAGGCCAGCGGCGCTCTGACGGTCCCGGCGCCAATCTGGCCGATCCCCGCCTCTTTGTGAGCGATGCCGGTGTTGATCAGCGGCGTAATCCCGGTTTCCACCACCCGGCGAATATCCAGCCCCAGACAGGCGCCCTGGAAATCCCAGCCCGGAATTTGCAGCTGCATATTGCGTTCAAGGAAGATTTCCGCCATCTCCTCGGAAACGGATTTCGCCGCCTCCATCCCGCCCGCGCCGACAAAGCGCGTGACGCCGGGAGCGGCGATCATCGCTGCGCCGCCGATGCCGAAGGTTTCGGTAATGGCGCTGTCGCCCATATCCGGGTTGGCCTGCTCCTGAGAGAAGCCGGTAAAGAACAGTCCCTGCGGGGTGTTGACCGGCGCGGTAAACCAGCGCTCGCCCAGCCCGCTGACGCGGATACCGAACATATTGCCGTTGCGGGTCATCGCGGTGACGATGCTGCCCGCGCGAATTTGCGCCCCGGAATCCATCGCCGCTTTACAGTAGGCCATCGCCAGGTTGAGGAAGAACTGATCGGTAATGGCGAGGAAATCCATCACCTCGGCAATCTGCTGCTTATCGTGATTAAGTCGCGCCAGATAAGGGGCCAGCGTGCGCATCAGCAACGCGGAGGTGGCGATATTGCGCTGGTGGAACTCATCGCCCATGGTGATGCCCTGGGCCATCATCGCGGTCAGGTCGATGCCGCGTTCCATCTGTTTCAGCGCCGCGCTGAGGACCGGCATCAGCACATCGCGCATCCAGCGCAGGCGCTGCTGCACGTCTTCACCGTAGGCGCCGAAACGCATCACCTTGCCAATCCCTTCATTCAGGTTGCAATAGGCGCGGTTGCCTTCGGCGATGTTCTCCACCACCAGCATCGGCATATTCGGCGAGGTTATCCCGCCCATCGGGCCAACGGCGTTAACGTGGTGGCAGGGAATAAAGGTAATCTCGCCGCCTTCCAGCATCGCGTGGGCGGTTTTTTCATCCTGCGCCCAGCCTTCGAATAAGCATGCGCCGATACAGGCCCCTTTCATCGGGCCGGTCATCTCCTGCCAGCGCATCGGCGGCCCGGCGTGGAGCAGGGTTTTGTTCTGATTCAGCGCCCCGATTAAAGAACCCGCTGGCTGCACATCCAGCCAGTGCGGACGTGCATTACGAATTCGTTCTATTACTGCGTCATTGGCCTGCGCCACTGATGTAAACATAGAGACCTCTTATTGCAAACGTTCTAATAAACGAGCCAGTTTCTTATTCCCCCCGGCGATCGGCGCCCACTGATAGTGGACAACCGGCGTTCCGGCGGACTGTAAATCGAGCGCGAAGCTGCGCAGACCAGCGTTAATCACCGCCACGCCTTCCAGCAGGCTGGCGCGCGGGGCCAGTTCCGCCATCCGCTGCGGGCTAATCAGCGCGCTGGCGAGCAGCGTGGCTTCGGGGAGGCTATCGACCACCACGATCCCCGCATCTTCGAGGGAAGCAATCTGCCGGGAACGGCACTGCGGGTCGCTTTCGGTGCCGGTCACCGTGGCGATGATATGCAGCGGATGGCGCTCGTCTCTCACCGCCCACGCCCGCAGGCAGGCTTCCACCAGCGATTCGGCGGGATCGGCGGTCGCGCCATAGCCAATCACCACGTCCAGCAGCAGCACGCCGACCTGATTTTCCTCGCCCAGTTCGGCAATCAGTTGGTTGCGCAGGGAGGGGTCGATCATCGGATGCGGGCGGCCAACGGTGTAAAAATCATCGCCGAGATCGACAACCTGATGGCCCTGCGCATTGAGCATCATGCCCTGCGGATGATGAGCGTCAGGGGTGATGCCCAGCCGCTCGGCGAGCAGCCCGGCGGATTCCGCAGCCAGCGTGCCGCCGGTGTATAAACCGCGAATTTGCTTGCCCGCGACTGCGCTCAGGGTTTGCTGGTAACGCGCGACGCGCGCCAGCAGGCAGGCCAGGCGCCCGGCCTCATCCAGGGTGCGGGCGAACCAGACGTTTTCATCGCGGGCGGCGGGCGGCGCATAGCCGAGAAACAGCGCCACCACCGGCTTAGCGCTGCGCTTCATGGCGCTAATCACCTTCTGGCGCACCATCTCAGCAGGCGGCTTCGAGACAAAGGCCAGCACCTGGCTCTGCCCGTCCTGGGTCAGCATTTCCAGCGCCGTTTGCGCGCTGATGCCGCCCACCTCGGCGCTCAGGTCACGCCCGCCGAGGCCAATCGCATGGCTTATCCCTTCCCCGCCAAGGACGATTTGCGAGACCAGCTCCTGAATACCGGTGCCGGATGCGCCAATCACGCCAATGTTGCCGTCCGGCGTGACGTTGGCGAAAGCCAGCGGGGTTCCGGCAATCATGGCGGTGCCGCAGTCCGGCCCCATCACCAGCAGCCCTTTGTCGCGGGCGCGGGTTTTCAGGGCGATTTCATCTTCCAGCGTGACGTTATCGGAGAAGATCATCACGTTTTTCTCGCTGCTGAGCGCCTGCTGGGCCAGCTCCGCGGCGTACTCTCCGGCAACCGAAATTAAGGCCATATTGGCCTGCGGCAGCTTTTGCGTCGCGCTCTGCCAGCGGCGAACCACGCTAAGGCTCTGACTCTGCCCGCTCCCCTGCGCCAGGGCGGCGAGGGCCTCATCAAGACGGGCGATAATCATTTCCGCCACCGACGCATCGGCGCAATCGGTACGGATCGCCACGCAAATATCATTCGGCGTCGCGGTGGTAAAATCGTCGTGCCAGAAACCGGTGGTTTCCAGCAGCGATTTATTTGCCGGTGTGCCCATCATCACCGAAACATCGTCGACATTTTCTGACTCGCTCAGCTTACGCGAAATAATCATTAAGCTGACTGAATCCTGAAAACAGCCCTTTTTTATAAAGGCATGGATCATAATAACTCCCCAATAATTGCACCCATTGCAATTGAATGAGCATGAATAATCTGCAATCAGGCTAACGAGATAAAATTATCGGCGGCGTGAGCCATATCACATGGAAATTATTACAAGACGCTTTCAAATAAAGCCGAAGGCATTAGCCCGGAATTTTCAATGAATAGATTAACCGGGTCCCTTCTGATAAACCCGCGGTGATTATTAAATAAAATCTAACTAACTATTTTTACCAATGCAGATCACAATTTAAGTTTATTTTCCCCGTATTTTAATCGTCAGTCAGGCTCTACACCGTCGTTAAAAGGAAGACAGATGAAAGTCAGTCGGGAAACACTTCATCAGCTTATTGCCAATAAGCTGAACAAAGCAGGGCTTACTCATAATCACGCGGATATTATTGCCGATGTGCTGGTTTATGCCGATGCAAGAGGCATTCATTCGCACGGCGCGGTCCGCGTTGAATATTATGCGGAACGTATTGCAAAAGGCGGAACTAACCGTCAACCCAACTTTACCTTTGAAAAAACAGGTCCCTGCAGCGGCATTTTGCATGCCGATAATGCCGCTGGTCAGGTCGCTGCCAAAATGGGCATGGAGCACGCGATAGAGATTGCCCGGGAAAACGGCGTCGCCGTGGTCGGCATTCGGCGCATGGGCCACAGCGGCGCGATCTCTTACTTCTCCCGGCAGGCGGCCCGCGCCGGATTTATCGGGCTTTCGCTGTGTCAGTCGGATCCGATGGTCGTGCCTTTCGGCGGCGCGGAAATCTATTACGGCACTAACCCGCTGGCCTTCGCCGCCCCCGGCGAGGGCGACGATATCATTACCTTCGATATGGCGACTACCGTGCAGGCCTGGGGGAAAATTCTCGACGCCCGCTCGCGCCATGAAACCATCCCCGACAGCTGGGCGGTGGATAAAAACGGCGCGCCGACCAGCGACCCCTTTGCCGTCCACGCCCTGCTTCCGGCAGCCGGTCCGAAAGGCTACGGCCTGATGATGATGATCGACGTGCTCTCCGGCATTTTGCTCAACCTGCCCTTTGGTCGCCAGGTCAGCTCGATGTACGACAACCTCAGCCAGGGACGCGAGCTGGGCCAGCTACATATCGTTATCAACCCGCAATTTTTCTCCTCCAGCACGCTATTTCGCCAGCATATCAGCGACACCATGCGCGAATTAAACGCCATTACGCCAGCGCCCGGATTTAACCAGGTTTATTACCCGGGGCAGAACCTGGATATCAATGAGAAAAACAGCGCGGTGGACGGTATCGAAATCGTTGATGAGATTTATGACTATCTGGTTTCTGACGCTTTATATAACCGCTCTTATGAAACCCATTCCCCTTTTGCTCAATAAATTAAAATACAGGAGTTGCGTATGGCTCATTATTTTCGACAGGCAATAGAAGAGACCTTGCCCTGGCTTTCCTCTTTCGGCGCCGACCCGACCGGGGGAATTACCCGCCTGCTCTATTCGCCGGAATGGTTACAGGCGCAGCAGGCGTTTAAACAACGGATGAGCGAAAGCGGGCTGGAAACGCGCTTTGATGAAGTCGGCAACCTTTATGGCCGCCTGCCCGGTACGCGCTTTCCCGACGAAGTTATCCTCAGCGGTTCGCATATTGATAGCGTGGTCAACGGCGGTAATCTTGACGGTCAGTTCGGCGCGCTGGCGGCCTGGCTGGCGGTACGCTGGCTAAAAGAGACCTACGGCGCACCGCTGCGTACCGTCGAAGTGCTGGCGCTGGCCGAGGAAGAAGGCAGCCGCTTCCCTTATGTCTTCTGGGGCAGCAAAAATATCGTCGGCATCGCCAACCCGGCGGACGTGCGCGAGATTAAGGACGCCAAAGGCGTGGCGTTTGTCGATGCCATGAAGCAGTGCGGATTCACGCTGCCCGCCGCCCCGCTGGCGCCGCGCCGGGATATTAAAGCCTTCGTCGAGCTGCATATCGAACAGGGCCGGGTACTGGAAACCAATAAGCAGTCCATCGGCGTGGTCAATGCCATCGTTGGACAGCGCCGCTACACCATCACCCTCACCGGCGAGTCCAACCATGCCGGTACCACACCAATGGGCTACCGCCGCGATACCGTTCATGCGTTTAGCCGTATCTGCTGCGAGTCTATCGCCAAAGCGAAGGCCCACGGCGACCCGCTGGTGCTCACTTTCGGCAAGGTCGATCCGCAGCCGAATACCGTTAACGTGGTACCGGGTAAAACGGTCTTCACCATGGACTGCCGCCATACCGATGCCCGCGAATTAACGGCCTTTACGGAAGTGATTGAAGCCGATATGCGGCGGATCTGCCGGGAAATGGAGATTGGCATCGAGATCGATCTGTGGATGGATGAAGCCCCGGTTCCCATGGATAAAACGCTGGTGGCCCGACTCACCGCGCTTTGTGAGAAAGAGAAGGTGAATTTCCGCGTGATGCACAGCGGCGCGGGCCACGACGCACAAATTTTCGCCCCCTGCTTCCCGACCTGCATGATCTTTATGCCGAGCATTAAGGGCATCAGCCATAACCCGGCGGAAAGCACGCATATCGACGATCTGGCGGAAGGCGTAAAAACGCTGGCCTTAATGTTGCATCAACTGGCCTGGACTGAATAAGGAAAAGATAATGGGTTATTTAAATAATGTGGTTGGCTATCGCGACGATTTACTGGCCAGCCGTTCCATCGTGCGCCACGGCAATTATGCGCTGCTGACGCCGGACGGTCTGGTCAAAAATATTATTCCGGGTTTTACTAATTGCGATGTGACCATTCTGTCAACGCCGAAATTAGGCGCGACCTTTGTGGATTATCTGGTGACGCTGCATGAAAATGGCGGTAATCCGGGCGGTTTCGGCGGCGAAGGGATTGAGACCTTCCTGTATGTGATTGAGGGGGAAATCACCGCCGGGGCGCAAGGCAAAAGCTTCCCGCTAACCAAAGGCGGCTATATTTACTGCCCGCCGGGCGAGAAACTTACCTTCATCAATAACCGCTCAGGCAACAGCCAGCTGTTCCTCTACAAGCGCCGCTATATTGCGGTTGAGAATCACGCCCCTTATCTGGTTACCGGCAACGTCAGCCAGCTGGAGCGAATTCATTATGAAGGAATGGAAGACGTTATCCTGATCGATTTCCTGCCGAAAGAGCTGGGCTTCGATATGAACATGCATATTCTCTCCTTCGAGCCGGGAGCCAGCCACGGTTATATCGAAACCCACGTCCAGGAACACGGTGCCTATATTCTCTCCGGCCAGGGCGTTTATAACCTCGACAACAACTGGGTGCCGGTGAAAAAAGGCGACTATATCTTTATGGGCGCTTATTCACTACAGGCCGGATACGGCGTCGGGCGCGAGGCGTTTAGCTACATTTACTCGAAAGATTGCCATCGCGACGTTGAGATCTGATTGTCGCCGATGAAGTTCACCTTTTTTGTTTAGCTATGTTGGATTTTGCCACGGTGAAAACCGTGGCATTTTTTATTCAGACGGGGATTTGCTGACCTAATTTTATTGCGCAGGCAATATTACGCGCGCAGGCATAGAGATTCTGCTCGCCGCGATCCAGCACCTCGGCCAGCGGCGCCAGCGCGGGTAAAATACTGAATACCGCATCAATACCGTGCTGATGCACCGCTTCAACGCCGTCGCCCAGCACGCCCGCGATACCGATAACCGGGATGTCGTACTTTTTGGCGATCCGCGCCACGCCGATCGGCGCTTTGCCGCCAACGGTTTGCGAATCCATTCGTCCTTCGCCGGTGATCACCAGGTCCGCATCGCGCAGCGCCTCCTCCAGATGAACCGCTTCCAGCACAATATCGATACCTGATTTCAGCGTAGCGTTAAGGAAAACCCGGGCCGCCGCGCCCATTCCGCCGGCCGCGCCGCCGCCGACCATCGGCGCGACATCCTGACCGGTAGCCGCCAGCATAACCCGAGCGTAGTTTTGTAACCCGCGCTCCAGAACGGCAACCATTTCTATGCAAGCCCCTTTTTGCGGACCAAAAACCGCCGCCGCGCCGCGTTCGCCGAGCAGCGGGTTATCGACGTCGCAGGCCACCTCAATCCGGCAATCGTGAAGGCGCGGATCGAGGTCGCTTAGGTCTATTTTTACCAACCGCTGTAACGCCCCGCCGCCAAGGCCGACGCTCTCGCCGCGCTCATCCAGAAAGCGCGCCCCCAGCGCCTGGGCCATACCCATCCCGCCGTCTACCGTGGCGCTACCGCCAATACCGAGAATAATATGGCGAACCCCGGCGTCCAGCGCATGGCGAATCAGCTCGCCGGTGCCGTAGCTGGTAGCCCGCAGGGGGTTACGCTCCCCGGCGGGAACCAGCATCAGCCCGCTGGCCGCCGCCATCTCAATAAATGCGGTTTGCCCGTCGCCGCTCAGGCCGTAGAAGGCGCCGACAAAATCGCCCATCGGCCCCATGACCGGCAGCATCACCATTTTGCCGTCAGTGGCCTCGACCATCGCCTCAACCGTTCCTTCGCCGCCGTCGGCGATCGGCAGGCAGACGCACTCCGCCTGCGGGAAAATTGAGACAAAGCCCGCTTTTATCGCCTGGGCGCAGCGGCTGGCGCTAACGCTCTCTTTGAAAGAGTCCGGTGCAATAATAATTTTCATTGTTGATCCTTTTTGCTGTCATGACTTAATACGATCCCAGGGAATGAGATTTTCCATCACTACCGCCAGCAGCACGCCGATTAATAAGCCGTTGCCTAATAGCGGTCGAATTATCAGGGGTAGCGTCTGGAGATAAACTGGCGGCAGACCCATTAAAAAAATACCGATAAAGAGCGGCAGCGCCAGCCGGTAGATATTTCGCGCGGTGAAGGTAATTTGTTTACTGAACGATAAGCTGGAATATAACAACGGCAGATAAGAGACCAGCATGACCGCGCTGCTAATCGGCAGCGGCAACGTGGTAAAAAAGTGGGTCAGCGGCGTAAACAGGCCAACTAAAAGACAACACAGGCAGCCGATAATAAACGGCTGGCGCGAGGTTTCTCCGGTTTGGGTTAATAAGCCTATCGACGAAACAAACGGTGAAAACGGCACCACGCTAAGAGGAACTGTTATTAAGGTCATCAGGCCGGAGATAATAAAGCTGCGTCGGTAGCGGCTATTACTGGCGCCCTGTTGGGGATAAAAAACGTCGGTGCCGCGAATGGCGCCGTAGGTATTGGTGATATTCACCAGCCCGGCCAGCAGCGCCGTCAGGATAATGCCTGGGCGTAGTTCTTCGCCGTAGCCGAGCGGAAACCATTGCCAGTGAATCGGCCCGGATGCCGCCGTGGCGGGCGGCGTGCGAAACAGCAGGTACCAGCTCGCCCATCCCGCCAGGGTTCCTGTCAGCAGAGCGTAGCGGGCGATGCCGTCCGGGAGAAAAATAATCATCCCCAGCACCAGGATCATCACCGCCAGCGCGAGGCCAAAGGGCGCCAGTTGAATGGCGGCGTTGGCCTGGGTCGAACTAAAGGGCAGCCCGAGCATGCCTTTAAAAAATATGGTCGTCAGCTGCGCGCCGAGCAGCAGCATAAAAAAGACCATCACCGTCGGGCTAAAGAGCTTCGCCAGGCGATGGCCGATGCCGCTGACGCCAATAATGATGGTCAGAACGGCTGAGAGAAAGATACCCACCGCCAGGCTGGCCGCAATGCTGTCGAACGCGGTGCCGCGCGCGGCTTCGCCGACGGTGACGGTCAGAATGGTGCTCCACCATAGCCCCGTCGGCCCCTCCATAATCGCGCGACGGTGGCCCAGCAGCGCCTGCGCCAGACACGCCAGCCCGGTGGTAATAAAACCGTATTGGGTAAGCGTAATCAGCGCGCTGGCGGGAAGCTGAAAAGCAGATTGTAATGTCGGCGGCACCACCACGGTGTTGCAGAAGATAAAAAAGAACCATTGAAATCCCGCCAGGGTGTTTCGTTGATTTAGCGGCAATACCACCATGATAAAATCCTGACAAAGCGCCTGACGTTGAACTGGCGCTAAACATTGAACGGTGTGGGTTATGCCCCGGATCGCGGCTTGCGCCTTACCCGGGCTACAAAACCCGCGCACGACGTCAGGTTCGTAGCCCGGATAAGGGGTTTACGCCGCAATCCGGGAATGCAACGGTTACCCGTTACTGCTGATGCTTAAGGATAAATTTCCCCTTCGGCGCCTGCGGGAAACCCTGCTCGATGTCATAAATCACCTCGCCGCGCAGGATGGTTTTAGTGATACGCGCGCCAATCTTCCGGCCAACGTACGGGCTGACTTTATGCCGGTATTCGAGGTCTTCCGCCTGCAAAACGTAGCTGCTGTTCGGCTGAATAAACACCAGGTCGGCGTCTTTGCCCGGCGCGATGCGCCCCTTGTGCTTGAGGCCGAAAATATCGGCGGCGTTGGTCGCCATCAGGCGGGCGAACTGCGGCAGAGACATACCGCGCTTCTGCACCGCTTCGTCGAACATCACGTCCATGCAGCTTTGCAGACCGGCAATCCCGCCCCAGGCCTGCATGATATTGCCCGCCTTCATTTCCGGCGGACACGGAGAGTGGTCGGAGACCAGGCAGTCTATTTCGCCGTTGAACAGCTTCTCCCACATTCCCTTCTGGTTCTCCGCGTCGCGGATCGGCGGAGAGCACTTCGCCAGGGTGCCAATCGCTTCGAACTGCTCGGTATCCAGCACAAAGTAGTGCGGACAGGATTCGCAGGTGACGTCCTGACCCTCCTGACGCGCGCGGGTCACTTCGGCGACCCCTTCCGGGCTGCTGACGTGGCATACGTGCAGGCGGCAACCGGCGACTTTCGCCAGATAGAGAACGCGGCGGATCGCCTCGACTTCGGTGAAGACCGGACGCGACGCGACATAATCATGTGCCGTCACGCGGCCCTCTCTTTTTGCTTCTTCGCCGAGCTCATCGCAGATCAGCGCATTTTCACAGTGCACCAACACGGTCTGCTTCATTTCGGCCAGCTTTTGCGCGCCTTTGAAAAACTGCCAGTCGTTAACGTCGCGGAAGTCGTTGTCGATCCCGCGATCGCCGCAGGTGGCGACAAAGCATTTGAAGCCCACCACGCCCACTTCATCCAGCTCATGCAGGCGGTCCAGATTATAGGAAACCAGGCCGCCAAGCTGCGCGGCGTCGATGGTTAGCTTGCCCTTCGCGGCATCGAATTTCAGCTCGATGGTTTCGCGGTCGGTGGTCGCCGGGAGCTGGTTCAGCGGCATTTCGATCATCGTGGTGATGCCGCCTTTTGCCGCTGCGCGAGTGCCGGTTTCGTATCCTTCCCAGTGGGTACGCCCCGGCTCAGAGATATGGGTATGCGCATCGACCATCCCCGGCGACACGATCAGGCCCGAAGCATCCATCACCTGCTTCGCTTCGCCCAGGTTTTCACCGATCGCGGCGATTTTGCCGTTAGCAACCGCGATATCCACCACCCGCGATTCGTTTTCCAGAATAACGGTGCCGTTTTTAATAATTAAATCAAAAGACATATAAAACTCCTTGTATGTGTACAGACGATTAACCCGCCATACTTCTGCTTGTGGCTTTGGGTATTGATGCTTCATCCCTGAAATAAATCTTCCTCTTGATAAGAAAATCAGCTAACAACATCCGGGTGCGAAATATTATTCGGCAGCGCCCGTTTTTTTAGTAAAGCGTATGCGGCAAAAGCGACGATGACGCCGACAAACCACGACACCCGGGAGAATGGTTCGAGCAGCGGAATAAATTTTCCGCCGAGCGATAAAATCACCGCCACGATGGTGACCAGGAATGCGGTAACGTTAAAACCATTATCAAAATACTTATAATCACCCGGCGCGGTATACAGCTCATCAAGATTAATTTGCCCGCGCATGACGACAAAGTAGTGCGCCATCATTACCCCAATAACCGGGCCCAGCATGCCGCCGATAATATCGAGAAAAAGATAAATACTGTCCTGATTCTCCATTAATTTCCATGGGCAGATCAGCAGGCTAATAATACTGGCGATCAGTACGCCGTTTTTATAGGTCAATTTAGTCGGCGCAATTGCCGCGATTTGATAGCCTGCCGGAATAATATTACCGGTGGCGTTGGTGGAGATCGTGGTCATTAATATCACCAGCACCGCAAAGAAAGAAGCAAACAGGCTGTCCCATTTCTGCACGATATCCAGCACGTTCCAGGTATCCATGTCGTAATGGATACTGGCCCCGGCGATAATGCACACCCCGGCCACCGCGAAAAGAATATAAGCCACGACTAAACCAAGGGTTTGCCCAAGCGCCTGATCGCGAAACGAGCGCGCGTTCTGGGTAAAGTCCGAGGCGCTGACAGCCGGCGCCGCCCACACGGCGACCACCGCGTTAATCACCACCAGGAACAGGAAACCGCTATGTTCCGCTTTCTCCACTCCGGTCGGTAGGTAGTCGAGGATCGGGCCGATCCCCACCAGCGAGATAGCCCAGATGGCCATGCCGCCGAACACAACATAGATACAGGGGTTGAGGATCGCGGTGAATTTATTGAGAACTTTTCCGCCGCCGAAACCAATCCCCACATTAATCAGCCAGAAAACCAGAAAGGCGATCAGCCCCGGCAACGACAGTCCCAGCAGCTTAAAATCGCCGCCAAGGGTCAAAAACGCTGGCCACAGTTTGCCTAATAAGATCAGGAATGCCAGCGAACCGGCATAGCATTGCAAACCAAACCACATAATCGCCGCAATACCGCCTCTGAGCAGGCCAGGTAATAATGCCCCGCGCACCCCATACGAGGCTCTTAAAATCATAGCGAAGGGTACGCCGTATTTACTTCCGGCAGCGCCATTAAACACCATAACCGCGGCAATAATAAAAGCACTCAATATTATTGCCATCATTATACTGAACGTTGATAGTCCAAGAATAAAAAAACCACCAACCATGACATAATTAGGTACGTTGTGTACGGATCCCATCCATAAGGTAAAATAGTTAAATGTCTTCCAGTTACGCTGCGATTCTATTTTTGGTAATAGATCGTCGCTATAACCTCTGGATTTGTACAGGTCTTGAGCTTGTTCCATAATTCCCTCTTAATACGCATCGGATTACGTTTACAGGTTTAGCTATGTGGAACAACAAATTATTATAATTATTTATTTTTATTATACGGGGATTGTCTTTGACTGTATTTTGTTCTTACGCAAGGTAATCAATGCAAACAGTATCGTTCCGGTAATAACTAGCCCGGCAGACATCACAAAACTAATTTCTTTTGACCCAGTCAGATCGGAAATAAAACCGGTGAGCGTCGGGGCAACGACCGCTGAACTCATACCAAAGAAATTAAATAAGCTGAAAGCGCGGCCTAATGTTTTCGCTGATGCCTGCTCGGAGACAAACGAAATAAGAATCGGGTCAACGGCCATTTTGCCCAGCAGTCCGTACAGCACGAGGCTAATCATCAGCATGGTGGTATTCGGCGACAGGACGGTAAACATCAGCATGGCCGCGGCGACAATCTCCAGCCCGAGAATAACTTTGACTTTACTGTCGCGGAATTTATCCGACAGATGGCTAAAGAACAGCGCCCCCGGCACCCCGACAACCGCCACCAGCGCCGAAGCAAAACCAATGGCCCCGCCGTCAAAGCCGCGTTCGGTCTGGAGATAGGAAGGCAGCCAGGTGACGATCAGGTAGTAGCCGTAGCAGGTGCAGAAATAGAGGAAGTAAACGCTGCACAGCAGCGGCGAAAACAGCGGCGCTGACTTCTCTTCGACCGGTGCTGACGCCGTGGCGCTATTTTTATTGACCGCTGCGGCTGGCTCTTTAAGCTTGCGACGAATCACCAGGGTAAACACGCAGAGCATCACCACCAGGATCGCGGCGACAATAAACAACACGTTTTGCCAGGCCATATGCATGCTTTTGACCAGAATGCTTGAGCCAATCAGGCCAATCCCCATCCCGATAGCCGAGCCGCTGTTAATAATGGCGTTCGCCAGCGCCCGACGCTCCTGCGGCACGTTGGCCGAGGAGAGCGAATAGGCGGAGCTGAAGAAGGACGCGCAGCCGGCGCCGGCCAGCAGCGAGCCGATATAAATCAGCGTCAGGTTTCCCGCATTAGCGATGCTTAGCGTGCCGATAATAAACAGCGAGAAACCACACATCAGCATAATTTTCTGCCCCAGTTTATCAACCAGAATACCGCAGGGGATCTGCATTCCGCAGTAGGCAAGAAAATAGAAGCTGGCTATCGCGCCAATTTCAGCGTTACTGACGTTGCCTAAGGACGCCTGAATTTCCGGGTAAATCGGCGTTAATACGGTACGATAAATCCATATTGCCACCCAGCCCAGACTCATTACCACGACTATTTTCTTCCAATAGTCGATACCCGTTTTATTGATAGTATCCATAAATTCACCCGTGAGGTTTAAAAAACGCTGCCGGAATCGGCAGCATTTTCTCATTACGATATTTTATGATTCGCCATTAATTCCAGCGCCTGAACTAAAGACGAGTGATCTAATTCGCTACCGCCGTTGGCGACGCAGGTATTAAATAGCTCCTGACAGGTTGCCGTATTTGGTAAATTAAGCGCCAGCGCTTTCGCGCTCTGCAATGCCAGATTAAGATCCTTCTGGTGCAGGGAAATTTTAAAGCCGGGATTAAAAGTCCGGTTCAACATTCTTTCGCCATGTACTTCCAGAATACGCGAGGAGGCGAAGCCGCCCATCAGCGCCTGACGAACGCGAGCGGGATCGGCTCCGGCTTTAGACGCGAAAACCAGCGCTTCGGAGACCGCTTCAATATTCAGCGCGACGATAATCTGATTGGCGACTTTACAGGTCTGCCCGTCGCCGTTACCGCCGACGAGGGTGATGTTTTTACCCAGGATATCAAACAGCGGCTTCACGCGAGCAAACACCTTTTCGTCACCGCCGACCATAATCGAGAGCGTGCCTTCACGCGCGCCAATTTCGCCGCCGGATACCGGCGCATCGAGATAATCCGCGCCCAAATCCCGCACCTGCTGTGCAAAACGCTTGGTTTCAATCGGCGATATAGAACTCATATCAACGATGGTTTTGCCCTTCAGGGCCGCTTTGGCGCAGCCGTGTTCGCCAAACAACACGTCGGCAACCTGCGGGGTATCCGGGACCATGATAAAAATAATCTCGGACTGCTCCGCGACCTGCTCGGCGGTAGCCAGATGCTGCGCGCCCTGCTTGAGCAGTTCTTCAGCAACCGGACCGATGGTGGTCACGTGCAGCGCGTGGCCCGCTTTGGCAAGTCGGAGCGCCATCGGGGTGCCCATAATACCTAAACCAATAAATCCCAGTTTCATACGTTTCCTCTCAAAATTTCTGTTTCGATTTATTTGGGCAATAGTTATCCCTTCCCCGAAATGGAATAATAAATAGTGCCCAACGATAAATTAAAAATTAGCGGTAGCGATTAAACCATGTCAGGCCCGCTTCGGTGGTAGTCAGCGGTTTATATTCGCAGCCGACCCAGCCGTCATAATTTGACTTGTCGATAAATTTAAAAAGATAATCGTAATTAATTTCTCCGGTTCCCGGCTCTCCGCGCTCCGGGTTGTCGGCAATCTGTAAATGACCAATTCGGTTGGCATAAGTTTGCATCGTATGGGTTAATTCACCCTCCATGCGCTGCATATGATAAATATCGTACTGGATTTTCAGATTATCGCTGCCGACCTCATCAATGAGCGCTAGCGCCTGATGCGTGGTATTCAGATAGAACCCCGGCATATCGAAATAATTAATCGGCTCAATCAGCAGCAGAATCCCCTCCTGGGCCAGCGCGGCGGCGGCAAAACGTAAATTCGCCACCAGCGTGGCGCGAATATGATCTTCGCGATAGCCCACCGGGGTTTTACCGACCAGGCAGTTGATTTTACGATTGCCCAGCGCTTTGGCGTAGCGGACTGCGGCGTCAACGCCCTCGCGGAACTCCGCTTCGCGACCGGGAATACAGGCGATGCCGCGCTCCCCTGCCGCCCAGTCGCCAGCGGGTAAATTATGTAAGGTATGCTCCAGCCGGTTGTCGCTCAGCTTTTGCTTTAATACCTCGGGCGCATAGTCATACGGGAACATAAATTCAACGGCGCGAAAACCGCAGGCCGCCGCTTTATCAAAGCGCTCGAGAAAATCATATTCCTGAAATAACATCGAAAGATTGGCAGAAAAGCGCAACATAGGTTCACCTCATTTATTCATATTTCATAAAGCAGGTTTCGGTTGGCGCATCGATGGCGTTGTCGGCAACGTCTTCGAACTCCATGACGTTATCCAGCTCGCTGCCCATCGAGATATTGGTCACGCGCTCAAGGATCACTTCCACCACCACCGGCACGCGATACTCTTTCATCCACGCTTTCGCCTGTTCAAATGCGGGCGCGATATCTTCAGGTTTAAAGACGCGAATCGCTTTACAGCCGAGACCTTCGGCGACCTTCACGTGATCGACGCCGTAGCCGTTCACTTCGCTGGAGTTAATGTTTTCGAACGCCAGTTGGACGCAGTAGTCCATATCAAACGCGCGCTGCGACTGGCGGATTAAGCCCAGATAGGCGTTGTTCACCAGCACGTGAACGTAAGGAATATTGAACTGCGCGCCTACCGCCAGCTCTTCAATCAGGAACTGGAAGTCGAAGTCGCCGGAGATCGCCACCACGTTACGCTCGGGATCGGCGGCGCAAACGCCCAGCGCGGCGGGCAGCGTCCAGCCCAGCGGCCCCGCCTGGCCGCAGTTGATCCAGTGGCGGTCTTTAAATACGTGCAGCATCTGCGCGGCGGCGATTTGCGACAGACCGATGGTGGTGACGTAGCACACGTCGCGGCCAAAGGCTTTGTTCATCTCTTCATAAACGCGCTGCGGTTTGACCGGCACGTTATCGAAGTGGGTTTTACGCAGCAGCGTGCGTTTGCGCTCCTGACACTCGGCAACCCAACGCTCGCGGCGAGGCAGGCGGCCCTCTTTTTGCATCTGCTGCGCGATATCCACCAGTTGGGTCAACGCCGCTTTCGCATCGGAGACAATCCCTAAATCCGGGCACAGCACGCGGCCAATCTGCGTCGGTTCGATATCGATATGGATGATTTTGCGGCCTGCGGTGTACTTCTCGACCGAACCGGTATGACGGTTGGCAAAGCGGTTGCCAATACCGAACACAAGGTCGGAGGCCAGCAGCGTGGCGTTGCCGTAGCGGTGCGCGGTTTGTAAGCCGACCATACCGGCCATCAGCTCGTGGTCGTCCGGGATACAGCCCCAGCCCATCAGCGTCGGGATCACCGGCACATGGGTGATTTCGGCAAATTGCTGCAACAGCGCCGCGGCATCGGCGTTAATTACCCCGCCGCCGGCGACTATCACCGGGCGTTCGGCCATCAGCAACATCGCCAGCGCGCGTTCAATCTGCGGGCGCGTGGCAACAGGTTTATACGCTGGGAGCGGCGCATACAGCTCAGGATCAAATTCGATTTCCGCGACCTGGACATCATAAGGCAGGTCGATTAGAACCGGTCCCGGTCTGCCGGAGCGCATCAGATGGAAAGCCTGTTGCAGCACGCCCGGCACCAGCGCCGCTTCGCGCACGGTCACCGCCATCTTAGTGACGGGCTTAGCAATGGACTCTATATCGACCGCCTGGAAATCTTCTTTATGCAGACGCGCGCGCGGCGCCTGGCCGGTGATGCACAAAATAGGAACGGAGTCAGCGGAGGCGGAGTACAGCGCGGTGATCATATCCGTTCCCGCCGGGCCCGATGTTCCCAGGCATACGCCGATATTGCCGGCCGTGGCCCGCGTATAACCTTCCGCCATATGCGACGCGCCTTCCACGTGACGCGCCAGAATATGACGGATCCCGCCGTGCTTGCGCATCGCCGAATAGAACGGGTTAATCGCCGCGCCGGGCACGCCAAATGCGGTGGTAATCCCTTCTTTTTCCAGTACATACATTGCCGCGTCGACGGCTCTCATTTTTGCCATTTTTTACTACCTCGCTATATTGGAAAAATTTTCCAAATTTGAAAAAAGCCAAAAAAGTCCCGCTCCGCAGAGCGGGTCGGTTCGGCTATCAATCAGCCTGGGGTTTGAGTCCCAGCGCGGTGCTGATATTCCTTGCCGTCTCCCTTACCAGCTCTCCCTGGCTGATAAAACGATCCGGGGTTAAGCGGGACGCCGGCCCGGAAATCGAAATCGCCGCGACCACGGACCCCACATCATCGTAAACCGCTGAAGCAATACAGTTTAATCCTGTCACGTGCTCCTCCTGGTCAATGCTGTAGCCGCAGGCTCGCGCTTCATCCAGATTCCGCTGCAGGACCGGCAAATCGACGATCGTCGCCGGCGTAAACCGCTGTAGTCCGGTCTTCACAATGACATCCACCAGCTCTTCCGCCGACAGCGGATACAGCAGCGCTTTCCCGGCGCCTGAAGCATGCAGTGGTAGTCGGCTGCCGAGCGGCGCGCACATCCTCACCATCGACTTGCACTCCTGCTGGCCAATCAGCACCGCTTCGTTGCCGTTGCGAATCGCCACGTTGACGGTCTCGCCCGACATCAGCATCAGCCGGCGCATAAAGGGTCCGCCGACGGATAAAACATCCCGGTTGTGGATGTACGCCGAACCGATATTGAATGCGCCAAGTCCGATGTGCCACCAGCCTAACTGCGCGTCCTGATACACAAAATCCGCGCCTTCCAGCACCTTGAGCAGACGAAAGGTGGTCGACAACGGTAAGTCCAGATTCAGGGAAATATCGCTGACCGACGAGCTGCCGCCGCTCTTTTCAAGGTATTGCAGTATCGCGATCCCTCTCTCCAGCGCCTGGGCGCCTTTTTGCGCGGAAGGCTCCTGCTGGCCCGGCCTTCCCCGCCTTCTCACTTCTGTCATACCTCGATTATCTCCGGCTCAAAACCTGAGCATAAATAGTGTGTAAGCGCCCACATGTTATGCAAGATAATCGATAGCGTCACGTGCAACCTCACGCAAAGCTCAACTCCACGGTCGGGATCTCTACCACATCGCAGTTATCTTTTCCGCCGCGATCGACGGTTAAAAAATCGGTTTCACTCTGCCAGGCAAACAGCGGGTGATGCCAGACGTTACGATGGTAATTGACCCCCTGACGGCCATTGGAGATAAACGCGCGCAGCGTGGTCATGTCCGGTTGATCGCCTCCTGCCGCGACCACCACGACAAAGGCTTCACCGTTCATCGGCACAAACGCCTGGGTGCCCAGCGGATGACGTTCCAGCTCGGTGACCACAATCGGTAGCGCCGCCGGCTGGGCGCGGTTAATGCTGATCAGCGTGCGCTCCTGCTGCAGGGTTTCCACCATCGCCAGATCGTGAAAACGCTGGACTTTGCCATCGTTGATGTGGAAAAAATCCTGTCCTTCCGTTTCGATAACGTCCCCATAGGGGCGGAAGGCTTCGCGCGTCAGCGGCAATACTTCTAGCTTCATTGCATATTCCTTAGTCATTAAAAACCGTTCCCCTCCTCATACCTTGAGGGTAAGAGATGTACCGGTCAATTCATGGCCATCTCAAAGTGGTATTAACTATAAGTTGGAATAATTTTCCAAAACCTGATTTAAGCCACATAATTGAAATGGTTATTATGAAAAAATACTTAAAAATCATGGGGGAATTATTAAATTACGAGGAATGAGGCGATGCTAGACCCCGAAACACTACGTACCTTTGTCAGCGTAGCGGAGAGCGGCAGCTTCTCCAGAGCGGCGGAAAAACTCTATAAAACAACCGCCACTATTAGCTATCGCATCAAATTACTGGAAGATAACACCGGCGTCGCGCTCTTTTCCCGCACCACGCGCAGCGTACTGCTGACCCCGGCCGGGATGCACCTGCTGGCGCAGGCCAGAGAATGGCTTGGCTGGATTGACAGTATGCCCGGAGAGCTACAGCAGATAAACGACGGCGTGGAGCGCCAGGTCAATATTGTAGTAAATAACCTGATGTATGACCCGCAGGCCATCGCCCGGCTGCTGGCCTGGCTCAGCCAACGTTACCCCTTTACGCAGTTTCATTTTTCGCGACAAATTTATATGGGCGTCTGGGATACGCTTCTGCACGATGACTTTTCGCTGGCGATTGGCGTTACCGGCACCGAACCGTTAGGCGAAAATATTGCGGTCACCCCGCTGGGCGAAGTGTCCTGGCTGTTCGTGATGTCGCCGCATCACCCGCTCGGCCAGCAAAGCGATCCGCTATCGGAGGCCCAGCTACGTCGCTATCCTGCGGTCAATATTGAGGACAGCGCCCGGAGATTGACCAAGCGCGTCGCCTGGCGTCTGCCGGGGCAAAAAGAGATTGTGGTTCCCGATATCGAAACTAAAATCGCGGCGCATATCGCCGGCGTCGGTATCGGCTTTTTACCCGAGCCGCTGTGCCAGCCGCTTATCGCTCGCGGTGAGCTGATCGCCCGACAGATCCCGGCGATGCGTCCCCCCTCTCCTCTGAGCCTCGCCTGGCGCAAAGATCATCATGGTAAAGCGGTGCAGGATATCGCCTCGCTGTTCGTCCATTCGGCCCCGGAAATCCAGGGATTCCTGACACTATTCAGCGATACACCGTGAAAAATCAATTCAGCCTACCGCTCACCGCGTACAATAGGAGGATTATCGCGTCGAGCGACGCGTCTGGATGGCTTAACGGTTTAAATGATGCAATTAGTCCCACAGAATATTCGGCAGATCCTCGCCAGCGATACGCCGCTGATTGACGTACGCGCCCCGATTGAATTCAGGCAAAGCGCCATGCCCGCGGCGGTCAACCTGCCGCTGATGAACGACGACGAACGCGCCGCCGTCGGCACCTGCTATAAACGTCAGGGGCCGGAAGCCGCTCTCACGCTGGGTCATCAGTTGGTCAGCGGCGAGATTCGCGCCAGCCGCCTCGCCGCCTGGAAAGAAGCCTGCGCGCGTTATCCCGAGGGCTACCTGTGCTGCGCCCGCGGCGGCCAGCGTTCGCATATCGTGCAGCAGTGGCTGAAGGACGCAGGCGTGGATTACCCGCTGATTACCGGCGGCTATAAAGCGCTGCGCCAGGCGGCTATCCAGCTGACCGAAGAGCTGGTGCAGCGCCCTATCGTGCTGATTGGCGGCTGTACCGGTAACGGTAAAACCCTGCTGGTCTGCGCCCAGCCCGACGGCATCGATCTCGAGGGCCTCGCCCACCATCGCGGCTCTTCATTTGGCCGTACCCTGCAGGAGCAGTATCAGCAGGCAACCTTTGAAAATCATCTTGCCGTGGCGATGCTCAAAAAGTCAGAGCGGCAGACGCGCTGGGTGCTGGAAGATGAGGGGCATATGATCGGCGCCAATCACCTGCCGGAATGTATGCGTCTGCGCATGGCGCAGTCGCCGCTGGCGGTAGTGGAAGATCCGTTTGAGATCCGTCTTGAACGGCTGCGCGAGGAGTATTTTACCCGGATGCATCGCGATTTCCTGGCGGCCTACGGCGAAGAGCAAGGCTGGCGGGCATATAGCGAATATCTGCACCACGGCCTGTTCGCTATCCGCCGCCGCCTCGGGTTACAGCGTTTTGCCCAGCTCACTGCCAGGCTTGATGAAGCCCTGCTGGAGCAGCAGCGCAGCGCCAGCACCGAAGCCCACTTCAGCTGGCTGGTTCCCCTGCTGAACGAGTATTACGACCCAATGTACCGCTACCAGCTCGGCAAAAAAGCGGAGAAGATTATTTTTCGCGGCAGCTGGCAGGACGTCGCCGCCTGGCTGGCGCAGGCGCAGTAGTCACATCCTCCCTTGTCCCGGCTTGCGGCGTAAACGCCTTAGCCGGGCTACGGGTCCGCAAACGGCGAGCCCCGGAAGCGCAGCGCCGCCGGGGAAGTGTTTCAGCTTAGAAGTCGTAGCGCAGACGCACCAGGTTCATATCGCCCAGGTTGTCGGTGCTTGACGTGAAGACGTGTTCGTAGTCAACGCGGAAACCGTAATCCAGCTGGAAGCTCACGCCGACGCCGTTATCAATCCGCTGATAGTTACGGCCGTTCACGTACTGCAGGCGGTCGCCCATAAAGTACGGCTGAATAGATTTCACCGCATACTGACCAATCGGGAATTTATAACCGGCAAAGTACTCAATACCCCAGGCATCGCCCGCGAAGTAGTTATGAACATCGGTTTTTTTGGTGGTCAGGAAGTTCTGATACCAGCCGCCGCCGAAGGAGAAGGTCCAGTTATCCGGCGTCCAGCTTAGGGCGGTACCGACGATATTCTGGTCGTATGATTTGCTGTCTGAACTCGAGGGGTTACGCATATCGGCGCGGGTATAGTTCCACGCGGCACCCCAGGTCAAATCCTTCATAATGTGGTAATCGGCGCCGATGGAGCCACCGCCTTTACGCTTGTAGCGCAGGCCGTTGCCCGGCAGATATTCGCTGTCTTCGAATAAGTAAGAAGCGTAGAGATCGACATCGCCAACGGTTTTCTTGTATTTCAGCATATTGCGTGAGCGATAGGAACCATCGTAGTCACCGTTGATGCCGTTACCCGGCGCCTGGCCTATCATGTCGTAATCCCAGATATCGGTTTTTACCCCGACCACGTCGTAATAAACGCTGTTCTGCTGACCGTAGGTTAACGTCCCCCAGGTATCGCTTTTCAGGCCGGTATAGAGCATACGGCGGCTGGTGTTATTCGCGCCTTCGGCATAGTGGTTATCCCAGTCGAAAAGCGCCGGAATATTGACGCCCAGCTCGTAGTAGCTGATCCAGCTAATATCATCGAACAGATAGTAGTCGGCGGCGAAGCGGAAACGGGTGCCGCCATCGAAACCGTTACGTTTATAAGAGCCTTTGTCTCCGTCGCCGGACATCATATTGAACTGGGGACGGATGCTCCCGCCGACGGTGAAGTTAAGCCGGCTTAACGGATCGCCCGCCTGCGGATCTTGTTTTAAAAGCGTAATTTCCGCCTGGGATGCAAAAGAGGTTAACGCCAGGGCTGCGCCGATCGTTATCGCCAGCGCTTTTATTTTATGTGCCATACTTTTTCCTTGATTAATAAGCAACCTTATATTTGCCAGTTGAATATTAACTGCGATTGAGTATGACGTGTTGTTGAGTTTTTAATGTTTCGTGCGGTTAAAAATCAGTGACTTACCATTTTGTGCCGTTAAAAAAACAGTGGTTATCTTTTCATCGCCATGTCATTAAAATGGTCTATTACCGCGCAAACTTCATCCATGGAGGAACTATGTCGAAAAAACTACTGCAGCTGCACTTTGCCTTTAATGGCCCCTTCGGCAGCGAGATGTCCCGTCAGCTCGTGGAACTGGCCGAGTCTATCAATCAGGAACCGGGGTTTATCTGGAAGGTCTGGACGGAAAGCGAAAAGGATCAGGAAGCGGGCGGGATCTATCTTTTTGAGAATGAAGAAACCGCGCTCGCTTATCTCAACAAGCATACCGCACGCCTGAAATCTCTCGGCGTGGATGACGTTATCTGCAAAATCTTCGACGTCAACGAGCCGCTCACCGTCTTGAACCACGGTCATCTGTAATAGCCACTCTCATCCGTACCGGCCCCCCCCAGGGTTGCGGCTAACGCCTTACCCGGGCTATTTTCCCGTAGACAGCTGTGAAACGGTAGCCCGGCTAAGCGCAGCGCGAGCCGGGTGAAAACCCCGGGTCGCGGCTGACGCCTTACCCGGGCTACATCACTCACGCTATCCCTGACTAAACTGGCGGAACAGCGCCTTCCCTTTCAGCAAACGCAGCCCCAGCCAGCCGCCGCACAGCGACAGCAGTATCGCCCCGCACAGCGGCAGCATCACCCATAGCCGCCAGTCCGGAGACCACGGGAAGTCAAAGATTTTGCTTTGCAGCAGCGCCAGCGCTACCTCTGCGCCAATCGCCGCCACCACGCCTGACACCACGCCCAGCAGGGCGAACTCCGCCCACAGCGTGGTGCGCAGCAGAGACTTACCGGCCCCCAGCGTGCGCCAGACCACCAGTTCCTGATAACGCTGGCGCATCCCGACCTGCACCTGCGCCAACAGCAGCAACACGCCGCAGGCGGTGACCAGAATCACCATCACCTCAAGGGCGCGGCTTACCTGTGTCAGCACCTGGCCAATCTGCTGCAAAATCGCGCCGATATCCAGCAGGCTGACGGTGGGGAATTCGCGGTTGAGCTGCGTTAGCATCCCGTTGCCGTTATCCCAGCGGAAGCTGGTGAGCCAGC
Source organism: Klebsiella sp. MBT K-1 (assembly GCF_002556465.1). Taxonomy (NCBI): domain Bacteria; kingdom Pseudomonadati; phylum Pseudomonadota; class Gammaproteobacteria; order Enterobacterales; family Enterobacteriaceae; genus Klebsiella; species Klebsiella sp. MBT K-1. The sequence goes on from NZ_PDEL01000004.1 coordinate 175,702, forward strand.
TTTGCGGCTGCCCGTCGAGCGCCCCCTGCGGGAAGATAAAGAAGAAGTTTGGCCGCAGGCTCTCCCAGTCAACTTTGCGCACGCTGGACACTTTCGCGCTAAAGTCCTGGGTATCCCCGGTAAACGTCACGCTATCGCCGAGCTTGACGCCCAGCCGCTGCGCCAGCCCCTCTTCAATCGAGACCTCGCCCGCTTTCGGCGGCCAGGTTCCGGCCACCAGCGGATTATGATCAGGCCGCTCGCGGCTCCAGGTGAGGTTAAGCTCGCGGTTCAGGGCTTCATCTTTATTGCCTTCCGTCGCCTGGCCGTTGATTTGCGTCAGGCGGGCGCGCACGATGGGATAGAACTCGGTGGCGCGGGTCTGATGTTCGGCAAGGAAGGTTTTCACCGGCACCACCTGCTCCGGGGCGATGTTGATCAGAAAGTAGTTAGGACTTTCCGGCGGCAGCTGCTGCTGCCAGCGATCGAGCAGATCGCCGCGCAGCACCAGCAGCAGGGCCAGCAGCATAAACGACAGCGAAAAGGCCGCCAGCTGGCTCAGGGTCGACCACGGCTGACGCAGCAGACGATTCACCGCCAGGCGCAGCGGCAGCGCTTTTAACGTCAAACGCTTCAGCAGCCACAGAACGCCCCATCCCGCCAGGCCGCACACCAGCGCCAGCACCACGGCGCCCGCCAGCACCGCCCATAGCAGAGGGCTGCCGCCCATCAGCAGCGCCAGCAGCGCCACCACGACCAAGCACACCACGGGAATATAGAACTTAAGCGGCCAGACATTAGCGACAACATCCTGGCGCAGCACTCGCAGCGGCAGGGTCGCCAGCAGCAGTCGATAGGGTCGCAGCCCGACCAGCAGGGAAATCACCACCATCGCGCCGATCGCCCACAGCCACGGCCAGCCGCTCGCCGCCGGCAACGCCGCCGGGAGCACCGGTTTAAGCATCACCAGCAGAATATTTTCTAGCCCGACGCCCATCGCCCCGCCGGCAACCACCGCCATCGCCAGCAGCATCAGCCACTGGCCGACAATCAGCTTGCGCAGCTGCGCCCGCCCGGCGCCGAGGGTTTTGAGGATCGCCACCAGATCGTAACGGCTGCGGCAGTAATGGCTCATCGCCACCGCCACCGCGGCGACCGCCAGCAGCAGCGTTAACAACGCCGACAGCAGTAAAAACTGCTGCGAGCGTTCCAGCGATTTGCCCAGCGCGCTGTCGTCCTGCTCCAGGCCGATCCAGCGATGTTCCGGCCCCAGCTTCGGCAGCAGCCATTTTTCATAATCCGCCAGCTGCTGCGGGGTTCCGGCGAACTTATAGCGCCAGGAAACGCGGCTGCCTGGCTGTACCGCGCCGGTTTTCGCCACGTCGGCGGTGTTCATCATCAGCCGCGGCGCCATCTGGAAGGGGTTAAAGCCGGCATCCGGCTCCTGAATCACCTCGCCGGCAATGCGCAGCGTAGCGTCGCCGACATCAATAGTGTCGCCGGTTTTCAGATTCAGCAGCGCCATTAATCGCGGCGCCAGCAGCACGGTCCCGGCGTGCGGCTTCAGCCCCGGCGGCTGGGTCTGCAGCTGACCATACAGCGGATAACGCTCGTCAACCGCTTTGACGTCCGCCAGCTGCGGCGTATCGCCGGAAAAGGTCATGGTGGCGAAGCCCAGCTGTTCGCCGACGGTTAAGCCAAGGCGACGCGCTTCGTCAATCCATGCGCCAGGGACTTCGCGTGAGCTGCGCAGCGTGCGGTCGCCAGCCATAAATTCCCGGCTCTGCTGGCTGAGTCCTTTCTCCATGCGGTCGCTTATCGAGCCCAGCGCCAGCACGCAGGCCACCGCCAGGCTTAGCGCCAGCCAGACAATCAGCAGCGACGGCGAGCGCCATTCGCGCCAGAACCAGCGGGCAATCATGCTTCCTCCCGCAGCTGGCCATCTACCAGCCGCAGCCGCCGGTCGCAGCGCGCCGCCAGCAGCGGATCGTGGGTGACGAGGATCAGCGTGGTGCCGTGCTCGCGGTTAAGCGAAAACAGCAGATCGGCAATTTTATCTCCGGTATGACGGTCGAGGTTGCCGGTGGGTTCATCGGCAAACAGCAGCTCCGGGCGGCCGTTAAACGCGCGCGCCAGCGCGACCCGCTGCTGCTCGCCGCCGGAAAGCTGCACCGGCAGGTGATGCAGGCGTTTACCCAGCCCCAGCTGCTCCAGCAGGGCCCGGGCGCTGCCGCGGCTCTGGCTGTCGCTTTCGCCGCGCAGCAGCGCCGGAAGCTCGACGTTTTCCAGCGCATTGAGGGTGGGTATCAGCATAAAGGATTGAAACACAAAGCCGACATGCTTTGCGCGCAGCTTCGCCCGCGCCTCTTCGTCCATCTGATGCAGCGGCTTGCCAAGCAGCGAGACTTCTCCGCTGCTGCCGTCGTCCAGCCCGGCCAGGATCGCCAGCAGCGTCGATTTACCGGACCCCGACTCGCCAATCAGGGCGATGGTTTGCCCTTGTTTGACAACCAGCTCAACTCCGGTAAGGATGGACAGCTGATGCTCACCCTGACCGACGGATTTCTTAAGATGATGAACTTCAAGTATGTTTTCCGCTGGCATTTGCCTTTCCTGTTTCTGGTCCTGTTTACCTGCCGCGCGATGGCGGCCGACACGCTGTTGGTTCTCGGCGACAGTCTGAGCGCCGGTTATCGTATGGCGGGCAATACCGCCTGGCCTGCGCTGCTTAACGATAAGTGGCAGACCAAAACGCCGGTGGTGAACGCCAGCATCAGCGGCGATACCTCGCAGCAGGGGCTGGCAAGGCTTCCGGCGCTGCTTAAGCAGCACCAGCCGCGCTGGGTGCTGGTGGAGCTCGGCGGTAACGATGGACTGCGCGGTTTCCCCCCGCAGCAGACGGAGCAGACGCTGCGTACCATTCTTGAGCATATCAAAGCGGCGAATGCCCAGCCGCTGCTGATGCAAATTCGCCTGCCCGCCAACTATGGCCGCCGTTATAATGAAGCCTTTAGCGCAATCTATCCGGCACTGGCCAAAGAGTTTGATATTCCTCTGCTGCCCTTTTTTATGGAAGAGGTTTATCTGAAACCGCAGTGGATGCAGGACGATGGAATTCACCCCAATCGAGACGCCCAGCCGTTTATCGCCGACTGGATGGCGACGCGTTTGGCTCCCTTAGTTAATCATGACTCCTGATAACAGCGAGTCATTCGCAGGTAAAGTTATGCAAAAATCGGTTTTAGTTACAGGATGTTCCAGCGGAATTGGTCTTGAAAGCGCCCTGGATTTAAAGCGCCAGGGCTTTAACGTGCTGGCCGCCTGCCGCAAAGCAGAAGATGTCGCGCGGATGCACGAACTGGGGCTGAGCGGTGTTCTGTTGGATCTTGACGATCCGCAGAGCGTTGAACGCGCCGCCGCCGAGGTGATTGCCCTGACCGATAACCGCCTGTATGGCCTGTTTAACAACGCGGGCTACGGCGTCTACGGCCCGCTGCCGACCATCAGCCGCCAGCAGATGGAGCAGCAGTTTTCCGCCAACTTTTTCGGCGCCCATCAGCTAACGATGCTGCTGCTTCCGGCCATGGAGCCGCACGGCGAGGGGCGTATCGTGATGACCTCATCGGTGATGGGGATCATCTCCAGCCCCGGCCGTGGCGCCTATGCCGCGAGTAAATACGCGCTGGAGGCCTGGTCCGACGCGCTGCGCATGGAGCTGCGCCACAGCGGTATTAAGGTCAGCCTGATTGAGCCGGGCCCCATCCGCACCCGTTTCACCAACAACGTTAACCAGACCCAGGCCGATAAGCCGGTGGAAAACCCCGGCATTGCCGCCCGCTTTACTCTCGGACCGGAAGCGGTGGTGGAAAAAGTGCGCCATGCTTTTGTCAGCGATAAACCGAAGCTGCGCTACCCGGTAACCCTGGTGACGCACGCGGTCGCCCTGCTGAAACGCCTGCTGCCGACCCGCGCGATGGACAAAATTATCCAGGGCTAAGTTGAAGCGCCTGCCGTCGCCCCCATATATCTATACAAGTATCGACTAAAGAGACTCGCTCATGTCCGCACAGAATATTGTCAATATTACCGAAGCTAACCTACACCAGACGCTGCAGCAGTCCGCAGCGACGCCGGTGCTGTTCTATTTCTGGTCCGCGCGCAGCCAACATTGCGAGCAGCTGACGCCGGTGCTGGAGAGCCTGGCCGCCCAGTACAACGGTCTGTTTACCCTTGCTAAGGTTGACTGCGATGCCGAACAAATGCTGGCTTCGCAGTTTGGCTTGCGCGCTATCCCTACGGTTTACCTGTTCCAGAACGGTCAGCCGGTCGACGGCTTCGAAGGCCCGCAGCCGGAAGAAGCGGTGCGCGCGCTGCTGGATAAGTTCCTGCCGCGCGAAGAAGAACTCAAGGCGCAGCAGGCGCTGGCGCTGATGGAGGAAGAGAACTATGCCGAAGCCCTGCCGCTGCTGAAAGACGCCTGGCAGCTGTCGAACCAGGAGAGCCAGATTGGCCTGCTGCTGGCGGAAACGCTGATTGCCCTGCACCGTTCCGATGAAGCGGAAACCGTGCTGAAAGCCGTGCCGCTGCAGGATCAGGATACGCGCTATCAGGGGCTGGTGGCGCAGATCGAGCTGCTGAAAAAAGCCGCCGACACGCCGGAAATTCAGCAGCTGCAGCAGCAGGTAGAGCAAAACCCGCAAGACGCGGCGCTGGCCTCCCAGCTGGCATTACAGCTGCATCAGGTAGGGCGTAACGAAGAGGCGCTGGCGCTGCTGTTCAGCCATCTACAAAAAGATTTAGGCGCCGGAAACGGCGAAGTGCGCAAGATGCTCCAGGAGATCCTCTCCGCGTTGGGCACCGGCGACGCGCTGGCCGCGAAGTACCGCCGCCAGCTCTACTCTCTGCTTTATTAATCGCAAAAAACCCGGCTCGCGCTGCGCGTAGCCGGACTACAGACTGGATGATCTTGTAGCCCGGGTAAGGCGTTTACGCCGCAACCCGGGAAACGCTTATGCCCGTTTTTTCAGCTGCGTCACCACCAGCTGATGGCGAGCGTTAAAGAACTTCAGGTAGGTCAGATACCCGGCGATAATCGTTGACAGACTGGCGGTAGAGAGCAGCATGAACGTCACCATAATCTGATACTTAATCGCTTTTACCGGATCAATCCCGGCGAAAATCAGCCCCGACATCATCCCCGGCAGGCTCACCAACCCTACCGTTTTCGCCGAATCCACCGTCGGGATCAGCGCGGCGCGAATGCTATCGCGGATCAGCCTCGCGGAAGCCATCTTCGGCGTTGCGCCCAGGCTCAGCTTCTCCTGAATCTGCTGCTGCTCGCTGCTAAACCGCTGCACCATATTGTTGTAGCACAGCCCGACCGCCACCATCGCGTTGCCGGCCACCATCCCGGCGATTGGAATGACCTGCATCGGCACAAAAGCAATCGACCCGGAAAAAACCAGCACCGCCAGGGTTAACCCGGCGCCGGTGGTTATCGCGATAAATGAAGAAACAAAGGCTTTATCGATATATTTGCTGCGTTTTTTCGCATTCCACGCCGCGTTAAAGCAGATAAACAGCACCATCAGCAGCGTCAGCACGGCGTGATTAACGTTAAAGATATATTTCAGCACGTAGCCGACGATAATCAGCTGCACAATCGCCCGGCAGATACTCCAGATAATATCTTTTTCCAGCGCCAGCTTTTCCCGGTAGCTGACCACAATCGCCACCAGCACCAGAACCATGGATAACGCCAGCGACTCGTTGGTAATATTATGCCCGTTCATTTTTTTGCTCCTCCTGCGCTTTGCCGCCGGCAGGCTGGAGCGTAATCACTTCATCCGCATGGGCAATTTCATTGCTATCGTGAGTGACCCACAGAACGGCGATATTTTTTTCGCTCGCATAGCGGTGAATAATCTCATTCACATTTTTTTTATTGCTCTCGTCCAGCGCGCTGGTTATTTCATCGAGCAGCAGCACCTGCGGTAAAAACTGCAGATTGCGAATCAATGAAACGCGCTGCTTTTCCCCGCCAGACAGCTCGTTAATGGATTTTTCCAGCGTATTTTTCGCCAGACCGAAGCGGGCAAGATCGGCCACCAGCGCCTTAGGATCCGGCTGTTTTTGACGGATCTGCCACGGGAAGATCAGGTTGTCATACACCGAATCGCCGAACAGCGCCGGGGTTTGCGCGCAGTAGGAAACCTGCTGGCGATAGGTTTCCGGCGTTAAGTCATTAATATCTTTACCGGCGAAGAAAATGCTCCCCGAGGTGGGGCTTTGCAGCGAAGCGATTATTTTTAATAACGTGCTTTTTCCGCAGCCGGAAGGGCCGGTAATCAGCTTAAATTCCCCTGCTCTGAGCTGAAAATTAATCTCATTAAGGATGGTCACCCCATCGGCCTGAAAACCCACGTTCTCCAGGCGCAAAATAGCGTTACTTTCGGTCATTATTATTCCCAGTTTTTCGACAACGCCTCTAGTTTACTCCACTTTTCTTTCACCCGGATGCGCGGAAAGATATACTCTGGTTAAACGCGCGCCGCTCTTCCGGCGCATCAACAGGCAACAAGACAGGAGGTTTTTGATGCTGATTTTTATCCCCATTCTTATTTTCGTCGCGCTGGTTATCGTCGGAGCGGCGGTAAAAATTGTTCCTCAGGGCTACCAGTGGACGGTAGAGCGCTTTGGCCGCTATACGCAAACGCTGCAGCCGGGTATGAGCCTGGTGGTGCCCTTTATGGATCGTATCGGGCGCAAAATTAATATGATGGAGCAGGTGCTCGATATCCCTTCGCAGGAGGTGATTTCGCGCGATAACGCCAACGTCACCATTGATGCGGTGTGCTTTATTCAGGTCATCGACGCGCCGAAGGCCGCCTATGAAGTCAGCAACCTCGAGCTGGCGATCATCAACCTGACCATGACTAATATTCGTACCGTGCTGGGCTCCATGGAGCTGGACGAAATGCTCTCCCAGCGCGACAGCATCAACACCCGCCTGCTGCATATCGTCGATGAAGCGACCAACCCGTGGGGGATCAAAATTACCCGCGTTGAGATCCGCGATGTGCGTCCGCCAGCGGAGCTTATCGCCTCAATGAACGCCCAGATGAAAGCCGAGCGAACCAAGCGCGCCTATATTCTTGAGGCCGAAGGGATACGTCAGGCGGAAATTTTAAAAGCCGAGGGCGAGAAGCAGTCGCAGATCCTCAAAGCCGAAGGCGAGCGTCAGTCGGCGTTTTTACAGGCAGAGGCGCGCGAACGTTCCGCGGAAGCGGAAGCGCGCGCTACGCAGATGGTCTCATCCGCTATCGCCTCCGGCGACATTCAGGCCATCAACTACTTTGTCGCGCAGAAATATACCGATGCGCTGCAGCAAATTGGCGCGGCCAGCAACAGTAAAGTGGTGCTGATGCCGCTCGACGCCAGCAGCCTGATGGGCTCCATCGCCGGGATCGGCGAGCTGCTTAAAGAAGGCGCCGGCGCGCAGAAAAAATCATGATCGCGCTAATTCTCGCCCACCCGCATATTTTCTGGCTCAGCCTCGGCGGACTGCTGCTGGCGGCGGAAATGCTCGGCGGCAACGGTTATCTGCTGTGGAGCGGCATTGCCGGCGTCGTAACCGGGCTGCTGGTCTGGATGCTGCCGCTGAGCTGGGAGTGGCAGGGCACGCTGTTTGCCGTCCTGACTCTGCTGGCGGCCTGGCTATGGTCGCGCTGGCTGCGTAACCGCGTTAAGCGCCAGAAGCCGGCGGACGCTCAGCTTAATCAGCGCGGGCAGCAGCTGCTTGGCCGCCGCTTTACGCTGGAAACGGCGCTGGTTAACGGTCGCGGACACGTCCGCGTGGGTGATAGTTCATGGCCGGTCATTGCCGATGAAGACCTCGCGGCGGGCAGCAAGATTGAAGTGGTCGCCGTTGAGGGGATTACCCTGCGGGTCAGGGAGCTCCCCGCCGGGCGTTAAGCCTGCGCTTTGCGGTGACAGCAGCCCGAAAGATTATCGATGATCGGGCAATCCGCGCTGTCATCGCCGGGGCAGGAGTCCGCCAGCGCCAGCAGATGTGCGCGCATCCCCTGCAGCTCGCTGATATGGCGCTCAATGTCCGCCACTTTCTCCAGCGTCCGGCGTTTCACGTCAGCACTGTGCCGCGACGGATCGTTAAACAGAAATATCAGCTCACGGCACTCTTCCAGATTAAACCCCACCTGGCGCGCCTGGCGCAGCAGGGTCAGTTCATCCAGATGCTGCTGGCTGTAGCTGCGGTAGCCATTTTCGCTACGCAGCGGCGGCGTCACCAGCCCCTTCTCTTCGTAAAAACGGATCGCTTTACTGGTTAAACCGGTTTTTTTCGCCACATCGCTAATATTCATCTTTCCCCCTTGACCTTCCCCTTGCTGGAAGGTTTAACCTTGCTAATACTCGATGAAAGAGTGTGTTCGGTCAATCATTAACCGGAAATTATTCAGGAGTTATTTATGTCTAACACTATCGACCTTGCGCTTGATGGCCTCTCCTGCGGCCACTGCGTTAAACGGGTAAAAGAGAGCCTGGAACAGCGTCCCGACGTTGAGCAGGCGGAAGTGACCGTTACCGAAGCTCACGTGACGGGCAGCGCCAGCGCGGAAGCGCTGATTGAGACCATTAAACAGGCCGGATACGGCGCGGAGCTCAGCCACCCAAAGGCTAAACCGCTGGCAGAATCATCAATCCCGCCGGAAGCGCTGACAGCGGCCACCACTGAGCTTCCGGCAGCCCGTGACGAAGATGACAGCCAGCAGCTGTTGATCAACGGCATGAGCTGCGCCAGCTGTGTTTCTCGGGTACAAAACGCGCTTGCGGCGGTACCGGGGGTCTCACAGGCGCGGGTTAACCTGGCGGAACGCACTGCGCTGGTGATGGGCAGCGCGTCCGCCGCAGAATTAGTCCAGGCCGTAGAGAAAGCGGGCTACGGCGCGGAAGCCATCGAAGACGACCTCGAACGCCGCGAGCGTCAGCAGGAAACCGCTGTCGCCACCATGAAGCGCTTCCGCTGGCAGGCGATCGTCGCCCTGCTGGTCGGTATCCCGGTCATGGGCTGGGGGATGATCGGCGACAACATGATGGTCAGCGATGATAACCGCTCCCTGTGGCTGGCTATCGGTGTTGTCACGCTGGCGGTGATGGTGTTTGCCGGTGGCCATTTCTACCGCAGCGCGTGGAAAAGCCTGAAGAACGGCACCGCGACAATGGATACGCTGGTGGCGCTGGGTACCGGCGTCGCCTGGCTCTACTCGATGAGCGTCAATCTGTGGCCGCAGTGGTTTCCGATGGAAGCACGCCACCTCTATTATGAAGCCAGCGCGATGATTATCGGTCTGATTAACCTCGGCCATATGCTGGAAGCCCGCGCGCGCCAGCGCTCTTCGAAAGCGCTGGAAAAACTACTCGATTTAACCCCGCCGTCAGCGCGGGTGGTCACCGACGAAGGCGAAAAAGATCTGCCGCTGGCGGAGGTTCAGGCGGGAATGACCCTGCGTCTGACCACCGGCGATCGCGTACCGGTCGACGGGGTCATTAGCCAGGGCGAAGCCTGGTTCGATGAAGCGATGCTCACCGGCGAACCGGTGCCGCAGCAAAAAGGCGACGGCGACGCCGTTCATGCCGGGACCGTGGTGCAGGACGGCAGCGTGCTGTTTACCGCCAGCGCCGTCGGCAGCCAAACCACGCTGGCGCGCATTATCCGTATGGTGCGCCAGGCGCAGAGCAGTAAACCTGAAATCGGCCAGCTGGCGGACAAAATCTCCGCCGTGTTCGTCCCGGCGGTCGTGGCGATAGCCCTGTTCAGCGCCGCAATCTGGTACTTTTTTGGCCCGGCGCCGCAAATTGTCTACACCCTGGTGATCGCCACCACGGTGCTGATTATCGCCTGTCCGTGCGCCCTGGGGCTGGCGACGCCGATGTCGATTATCTCAGGCGTGGGCCGCGCAGCGGAGTTCGGGGTACTGGTGCGCGACGCCGATGCGCTGCAGCGCGCCAGCACCCTCGATACGCTGGTCTTTGATAAAACCGGTACCCTCACCGAGGGTAAACCGCAGGTGGTGGCGATAAAAACCTTTACCGCTATGGATGAATCCGCCGCTCTGCGCCTGGCGGCGTCTCTGGAGCAAGGCTCCAGTCACCCGCTGGCGCGCGCCATCCTCGACAAAGCCGCAGACCAACGCCTGCCTGCGGTAGATAATTTCCGCACGCTGCGCGGGCTGGGCGTCAGCGGCGAAGCCGAAGGCCACCGTCTGCTGCTCGGTAACCAGGCGCTGCTGAATGAGCACAAGATTGCAACGGCTGAAATAGAAGACGAAATGACCGCCCAGGCGTCACAGGGCGCGACGCCGGTACTGCTGGCGGTGGATGGTCAGGCGGCGGCGCTGTTCGCCATCCGCGATCCGCTGCGCGAAGATAGCGTGGCGGCATTAGCCAGGCTGCACCGCCAGGGCTATCGGCTGGTGATGCTGACCGGAGATAACCCCACCACCGCCAACGCTATCGCCAAAGAGGCGGGCATTGATGAGGTGATTGCCGGAGTGCTGCCGGACGGTAAAGCCGATGTGATTAAACGCCTGCAAAGCCAGGGGCACCAGGTGGCGATGATCGGCGACGGTATCAACGATGCGCCCGCGCTGGCGCAGGCCGATGTGGGCATCGCCATGGGCGGCGGCAGCGATGTCGCCATTGAAACGGCGGCTATCACCCTGATGCGCCATAGCCTGAACGGCGTCGCCGATGCGCTGGAAATCGCTAAGGCCACGCTGCGTAATATGAAGCAGAACCTGCTGGGGGCGTTTGTTTATAACTCGCTGGGCATTCCGATTGCCGCCGGGATCCTGTGGCCGCTGACCGGAACGCTGCTCAACCCGGTGGTAGCGGGCGCGGCCATGGCGCTCTCTTCGATTACCGTCGTGAGCAACGCCAACCGTCTGCTGCGCTTTAAGCCCAAAGCATAAGGCAGCCTCTGACGAGGGCGAAAACAGGTTTCCCCTCTCCCCCTTCGGGAGAGGGGAAGCCTCAGCCGATTTATCTATTCGAACTCACGGCCAGGATGCGGAACCGGATAATCAAAATCGACCTTGATCGGTGCCGCATAGCGGCTATTCCACAGCTGGCTGTAAAGCGCGTCCACGCGCGCGGCCATCGACGCATTATTCAGCACCAGCTCAAGGTTACGTGAGTTATCGAAATAGCCTCCGCTCCAGTTGCTGGTTCCGACCCACGCCGTCGTACCGTCGATGGTCATCAGCTTACTGTGTACCACCCTGGCAAAGGGGATAAACCCTCGGCTGGCGGGAGGTATGGTCACCACTTTTAGCTGAACGTTTGGCACCAGAGAGAGACTCTTCAGCCAGAATACCTCCGGCTTTTTCAGGTTCCAGTTCGCCACCATCAGCTCCACCTGTACGCCGCGGGCCGCCGCGCTGCGCAGGGCGTTATCAATGGGCGCATAAAAGGGCCGGCTCCCCTTTTCTCCCCACGCCAGCGGCGCATAGTCCATCACCTGCACCCGGATCCGCGATTTGGCGCTCGCCAGCAGCTGCGGCAGCGCCACCTGCGAATCAATCACCCCGCTCGGGTTATAATCGCGCGGGCTGGCAACCAGATAATTGCCCTGCGGGGCCGACGCTACCGCCTGCCGCGCCGGCTTCGGTACCGGCTTACTCTCCGCCAGCAGAGCTTGCGCCTGCCAGTCCTGATCGAAAATAGCCTGAATCTGCTGCACCGTTTGCGGATCGCTGATGCGCAGACCGGTCTCCTGGATCTGTTCCAGCGCGCGCCAGTCAAAATTCTGGCTACCGACAAAAGCCTCTTTGCCATCCACCAGCAGATACTTGGCGTGAACAATACCGCCGGTCAGCCGATGGAACGGAATCACCCGCAATTCCAGGTTCGGGATCGCTTTCAGGGCCGTCAGCGTTTCCGGCGTTGAAAGGCCCACGCCCTTCTCCTCCATCAGAAAACGAATTTTTACTCCACGCTCCCCGGCGGCCCGCAGACGTGCCAGAACCCCATCCAGCAGAGAGCCTTTTTCATTCGCCACATAAAACTGCGCCAGATCGATATGGCTGCGCGCCGCATCGAACATCTGCTGCCAGACTTCGGCGGCATGACGTAAATCATTATCCTGTAAGGTGGTTTCCTGCGGCGCGTTATACACCAGCTCGTAGCCGGGTATAGAGAACGCCGCCCATACCGGCTGGCTTAACAGCATCCAGCTCCCCGCCAGCGCGCTCATCAGGCAGCCTGCCGGCCACCCGCATTGACCATGTTCAGGCATAGCGCTGCGCCTCGTGGCCTTCCCAGCGTTTGCCGCCCTGCACCGGACGGCTGACCGGGCTGCCGGCGCGGATCAGCAGCACCTTCAGCAGTTCGTTGATTCGCTCCATGCGGCTTTGCAAATAGTTATTGCCCACCAGGCACAGCAGCGCAATCGCAATGCCCAGGCCGGTGGCATACAGGGCGGTCCCCATACCCGCAGAAACCATGCTGGCATCGGAGACGCCGGAGGCGGAAAGGGCCTTAAAGGTATCCATAATACCGAGGATCGTCCCCAGCAGGCCCAGCAGCGGCGCGGCGGTGACAACGGTTTCAAGCATCCACAGCCCACGCGACATCTGCGGTTTGCTGAGCAGATACTGAGCGTCGATCAGATCGCTCATCGCCTCACGGTCTTCCGCCGTCTGCTTTTTCTCCAGCACCGGCAGAATGAGGGTCAGCGGGAGGCTACTGCGGCCGGTCAGCGATTCTGGCAGATCCGACGCGCGACGAACGTCCGGCGTCAGCGCCTTTTCAAAGCGCAAAGCCTGACGCTGGGCCCACGAAAAATAGAGGCCGCGTTCAACCAGTATCACCACGGCGATCGCCAGCGCGGCGTACATAACGTAGAAAATAATATCGTGAATCAGATTGGCATCCATCAGAGTGCCCTCCGGTTAATTAAAAGGTTGCTTCCAGCGAGACGCTAAAGGTGCGCTCTTCGCCAACGTTGTAGTACGGGGTACTGGCCTTCACGCCGTCGTAAGCCGCCGCGTTAAAAGTCGTCGAGCGGACGGAGGTCAGGTACTGTTTATCGAACAGGTTATCGATGCCAAAGCGCAGGGTGGCACTTTTGACAATCTTTTTATCCACCGGCAGATGCACGCCCGCGGCGACATCAAAGACCGTGCGCCCGCCGATTTTTTCGTCGTTGGTCAAATCGCCGTAGAACGAACTGACGTATTTGCCGCCGAAGCTGCCGTAGTAGAGACCATCGTCATAGCCCAGCGACGCGTTAAGCATGTTTTTCGGTACGTTTGGCACCGTTTTGCCCGCTGTTGGCAGCGGATGTCCGCCGTTGCTCACAATGTCGTCTTTTTGTTCGGAATGGGTGTAGGTATAAGAGGTGTAGTAGTTGAAGTTGTACGGCAGCTTACCGCTCCACTCCAGCTCCAGACCTTTACTCTCCACGCTGCCGATGTTCATCATTTCGTAGTCACCATCCGCATTGGTGGTCGAAATCTGCCGGTCGGTATAGCGCATATAGAAGAGCGTCGCGCTCAGCAGCATATCTTCGCGCTGAAAACGCCAGCCCAGCTCGTGGTTCCAGCTCAGCTCAGGTTTGGTGCTGATCGAATCGCCGACGTTGTAGAGCACGTAGTTGGGTGGCGTACGCATGTTGCGCGTCAGGTTATAGAACAGCTGATTTTCGCTATCCGGCTTATAGCTGATGCTAAAGTTCGGCAGGAATTCATGGTAGGTCGCCTGGCGTTTTTCCGCAGCGCTATACAGGCTGCCTTTATTATCGCCTTTACGTTCTACATACTGATAAGCCAGCCCGCCCACCAGCGTCCAGTCTGGCGTCACGAACCAGCTGTCCTGAAGCCATACTTTGTGCGCAGGAGTCACCGTGTACTGGTTACGCCCCTGTACCGTATTGCCGTTCGCATCTTTAACCTGATCGGAACCACCCGGTTTGCCGGAAACGTTCGCCGGGTTGCCATCGTCCTGAATGCTAATAAACGGCTGGGTCTGCGACTGACGCGCGCGCTCGTACCAGTAGCCAATATCCAGGCTGTGTTCGTCGTTAATATCCCACTTCAATTTCGTGGTAACGCCCGGCCGCCAGGTCTGGGTCCACGAAGGCCGGTAGTAGGTATTGGAAGTCAGGTTGCTGAGATCGTACTGTCCGGCGGTATCAGACGTATTGGACAGCACCGAGGCCGTTTGTCCGGTAAAGCTGCCGCCGTTACCCCAGTAGTAATAGGGCTGAACGGTCAACGCGAGGTTATCGCGCAGCTGTAAGCGCTGGCTAAAAGAGAGGGTGAAGGTTTCAAACGGATTACGGTTCAGCTTGTAATATTTGCTCAGTTGACCTTTGCTGTTGTAGACCTGGGTGGTCGAGTAGTCCTGACGCGGGTCTTCTTCGAACTGCGCTTTACTCAGGGTATTATAGTTGCTGTTATCCTGACGGTTATACTTCATGATCAGGTTGCTACTGTTGCCGTTGCCATCCTCGTACAGCGAGTTCATTTCGAACTTATCGGAATAATTACGCCCCTCCCCGCGCCATTTTTTGGCTTCAGTATGCGAGTACGAGAGCCAGTTGCTAAAACCGTTGTACTCCCCGGTCTCCAGACGAGCGAAAGTTTTGCTGAGGTTATGGCTGCCGAGCGTTTGTTTGACGAAGCCGCCAAACTCCTTTGAGGGACGCTTTGTCACAAGGCCAATATTACCGCCGCTGGAACCAATATGCGGGCCGTCAGCCTCGGAAGAGCCTTGGGTGACAAAGATCTGCTCAAGGTTTTCCGCGTCGCCCAGCAGGTTGGGGTAGACAGCATAGTTGCCCGAGTCGTTAATCGGGATGCCGTCCATCGACAGGCCGATCTGATCCGAGTTCATCCCGCGCATGGTGTAGTCGATACCGCTCAGGCCGCTGGCGTCATTGCTGTTGACGTTCATTCCCGGCGTATATTTCAGCATGTCGATAGCGTTGCTGGCGCCGGGGGCTTTTTCCATCGCCTCTTTGGTCAGGGTGGAACGCGCTTTGCCGCTGTCTTCCTGCACCATCAGACCGCCGCCGAGCGATTGCCCCTTAACGTTAATCTCCCCCACGTCGCTGCTTTCCGCCGCCAGCGAGGCCCCCGATAACAGGGCCGACACCACGGCTAACGCAATCCCAGAATAATTAAAGTTTTTCATTTCTTTTCCTGTAAAAACAAATGATTAATTAGGCTTATGGCGCCTGATAATTAAACGTCGCGGTAAATTTTTTGCTGCTTTGTCCGGCAAAAGCCTCTTCAGGGAAGGGCTTCAGCTGGCTGATGCTTTGCAGGGAACTAAGCGCAGCGCGATTGAGCAGCATGTTCGGCGCCCTGCTGGCAATACCGGAAGCCAGCACTCTGCCGCTGCGGTCAACCTCCAGCCAGACCTCCACGTTGCCCTGCGGGCGCTCCAGCGAAGCCTGACGGCCGCTCGGGTAGCGCTTGCGCTGCTCCAGCTCCCGGCGCAGCGCCTGCAGATAGCCGTTTTCCACCGCCTGCGCGTTCGCCTTCGGCGCCGGGGGAGAAGGCGGCGGGGCCGGTTTACTCGCCGGGCGACGAACGGCGGCGGGCTGCGGAGCCGCGATCGCCTGCGGTTTCGGCGCTTTTTCCTTCACAACCGGTTTGGGCCTGGGTTTGGCTTTCGGTTTAACAACCGGTTTGGCCTGGATAATGGGTTCTGGCGCAGAAACGACGGGTTCAGCGACCGCCTCCGGTTCCGGCTCAGGTTGAATTTGCGGCGGTATTTCCGGCTGCGGTTCCGGGACAGGCTCCGGCTGCGGCGGTTCGGGTTCAGCCAGCGACAGTTCCATGACCGTATCGTCGTAATGCGGTTTGACCTGCAGCACTGCCTGCTGGCTGACAAACAGTAAACATCCGGCGACGACAAGGGCGGGTAGCCAGCTAACAACGTGACGTGAGCGATAAAGCAGGTACATATCACTGCTTCCGTGTGGCAATGGAAATGGAGAAGAAACCACCCTGACGCAGGGTATCCATCACGGCGATCAGGCGTTCCACCGCAACCTCTTTATCGCTGTTCACGATAATGGTGGTGGTTTGGTTTTCCTGCTGCTGCTTCAGGGTATTGACCAGCGCATTCAGGGGCAGCGGCTGGCCATCAAGCTGCAGCTGGTCGTCGGCGCCGAGGGTGATAATGGCTTTTTTTTGCGGTTTAAGCTGTTGGGCGCTGCCAGCCGACGGCAGCTGCGTTTTCAAGCCCAGAGCCGGGATCACATTCAGGCTAATCAGGACAAAGAAAACCAGTAGAAACATCATCACATCGATCATCGGGATCAGCTCGATATGGGCTTTATTCTTTTTAGGCTCACTCCAGTTACGCATGTCACTCCCCCCAAAAATTGAAGGGGCCAATATAGAAGCGTTTTGTTTATTTTTTGTTACAGATTTTTTATTTTATTATCACAATCGAGGAATATTTGAGAAAAAAACACCATATCAATTCACGTTATAAATAGTCATACCATTGTTTTTTAAGTGATAATTAATTTCAAAACGCCATTACAGAAATGACAAAAAAGAGAACATCAAATTTTTTTGTTATTTTCGTGACATTGCAAAACGCCTCTTCCGTCGCGCACGTTGAGTCCCCTTGCGCCCCAGCCCCCCGCGCGCTAGCATGGATTCCTCACACTACGGAGCACGTATGGGCCTGTTAAACCGAATAAAAATGCTGTGGCAAGCCGCCGTCGGCTCGTCTTATTCCTGGCCCGCGCTGGACATCACCCTGCCCGGCGAGCGCTATCTACACCTGGTCGGCAGTATTCATATGGGCACCCGCGACATGTCGCCGCCGCCCGCCAGGTTATTAAAAAAGATCCGCCAGGCCGATGCGCTGATTGTGGAAGCGGATATTAGCGGCAGCGAAACGCCGTTCAGCAACCTCCCCTCCTGTCCGCCGCTGGCGGAACGCCTGAGCCCATCCCAGCTTGCAGAACTGCAAGATCGTGCGGGAGAAATGGGTCTGTCTATCGCGTTGTTCGACAACCAGCCGCTGTGGCAGGTGGCGATGGTATTGCAGGCGACTCAGGCGCAAAAATTAGGGCTAAGAGCAGACTACGGCATTGATTATCAGCTGCTGATGGCAGCGCGCGAGAGCCATATCCGCGTGATGGAGCTGGAGGGCGCCGATAGTCAGATTGCGCTGCTGCGGGATCTGCCCGACGGCGGGCTGGCGCTGCTGGAAGATACCCTCACCCACTGGCGCACGAATGCGCGTCTGCTGCAGGTGATGATCGGCTGGTGGCTGGAACAGCCGCCGTCACAAGGAACAACCTCGCTACCGACCACCTTTAGCCAGTCGCTGTATGACGTGCTGATGCACCAGCGCAACCTCGCCTGGCGCGAAACGCTGCTGGCGCTGCCGCCGGGGCGCTACGTGGTTGCCGTCGGGGCGCTACATTTATACGGGGAAGGGAATCTGCCGGATATGCTGACGTAAAAAAATGGCCAATATTTCTATTGGCCCGTCAAAGAGGAATTTCATCATTATTATTATTCCGGGGTTCGCGCCCCGGATCGTCTGATTGTCGCTCAAAGTGACCATCACTGCCAACACTATTGCGCAAGATGATACTATTTTTTAGACAGCCGTCGGGCGTATGCTTATGTCACATTTAATCGGTTGGTAAGAAGGATAACGATGACTCCCGCCGTAAAATTACTCGAAAAAAACAAAATTAGTTTTCAAATCCACAGCTACGATCACGATCCGCACGAAACCAATTTTGGCGATGAGGTGGTGCGCAAGCTGGGGCTCAACGCCGACCAGGTCTATAAAACGCTGCTGGTCGCCGTTAACGGCGACATGAAGCATCTGGCCGTCGCAGTGACGCCGGTAGCGGGTCAGCTGGATTTGAAAAAGGTGGCGAAAGCCTTAGGCGCGAAGAAAGTGGATATGGCAGACCCGATGGTCGCGCAGCGGGTCACCGGTTATCTGGTGGGCGGTATCAGCCCGCTCGGGCAGAAAAAACGTCTGCCGACGGTGATAGACGCGCCGGCCCAGGAGTTCGCCACCATCTATATTTCCGGCGGCAAACGCGGCCTGGATATTGAGCTGGCGGCCAGCGATCTGGCGAAGATCCTTGCGGCGAAATTCGCCGATATCGCGCGGCGCGATTAATTTACGGATTTTCGTCAGAGGACAATCCCGGAGGCGGCGCTGACGCGCCTTGTCCGGCTATAAAATCCACAACCGCTCAGACCTGTAGCCCCCGCCACCGGGGGCTACTCTGACGTTACTGCCAGCTCACCTCGCCTTTCGGCTCATAGGCTGCCGCGTCGAGCGGTGAGTTTTTCTGGATATACTCTTTCAACACTTCGGCGTCGATAAAGCCGGTATTCACATAGCCGGGCTTAGTATCGATATGCGGGTAGCCGTCGCCGCCGGTGGCGTTAAAGCTCAGGGTCGCCATACGGTAGGTCTTCGCCGGATCGACCGGTTCACCTTTGATGGTCAAATTGTTAAGCTTGCCGTCTTTGGCCACAAAACCGACGTTGGCAAACTGCGGATAGGCGCCGGAGTCGGGTTTCATCTGCGCCACCGCGGTCAGATACTCCGTCACTTCCTTACCGCTCATATCGACATACACCAGCACGTTGCCGAAGGGTTGTACCTTCATCACGTCTTTATAGGTGATATCGCCCGCTTCAATCGAGTCACGTACTCCGCCGCCGCTCATCACCGCGAAATCGGCATTGCTACGCGCCATCTGCGCCGCCAGCAGCAGACGTCCCATATTGGTTTGCACAAAACGCACTTTGCTGCGATCGCCCTCCAGATGCGCGTTCACGCTACCAATTTTCACCTGCAGCTGCGCTTTGCCTTTATTCTGGTACGGCGTCAGCAGAGAGAGCATCTGCGGGCTTTCAGGGATTTGCGGCGTATAGAGCACGCGCTCGCTCTCGCCGTTGTCGTAAGTGACCTTTTTCTTCAGGTTGACCGGGATCAGCTGATAGTGCACCAGCTTCATTTCGCCGTTGCGGAATTCGAAGTCGGCGCGGCCCACGTATTTGCCCCACTCGTGGGCCTGCACGATCCAGATACCGTTCTGCTTGTCCGGCGCGCACGGGCTGCCCGGGACATAATCCACCTGCTTTTTATTCTCCGATGCCATGCATACCGGGTCCTGCGAGTGGCCGCCGACGATCATCGCCAGCGATCCCGCAGGCAGGCTGCGCGCCATCTCAACGTCGCCAGGCGCATTAGAGCCGTGGGCGCCGTTGTCATAATGACCCATATGGGTGGTGGCCAGAATCACATCCGGTTTTTCGTTCTGCTGCAGTTCCTGGATAACCAGTTTGGCCTCTTCCGCCGGCTTTCGGAACTCGATATCGGTAAAGAACTCGGGATTGCCGATTTTAGCCGTATCGTCGGTCGTCAGGCCGATAACCGCAATATTCAGTCCGCCGCGCTTGAACAGCGCCCACGGCTTAAACAGACGCTCGCCGGTGCTTTTCTGGTAAATATTGGCGGAGAGGAAGGGGAACTTCGCCCATTTTTCCTGCTGACGCAGTACGCTAAGGGGATTATCAAACTCGTGATTGCCTACCGCCATCGCATCGTAGCCAATCAGGTTCATCCCGCGAAAATCGGGTTCCGCATCCTGTAAGTCGGATTCCGGCACGCCGGTATTGATATCGCCGCCGGATAACAACAGCACGCTGCCGCCCTCGTCCGCCACCTCTTTGCGGATACCGTCCACCAGCGTTTTTTGTGCCGACAGCCCGTATTCGCCGTAGTCGCTGCGCCAGAAGTGACCATGATGATCGTTCGTATGCAGGATGGTAATTTTATAGGTTTTATCCTGCTCATAAGCCTGCGCTGACAGGCTCCCCAGCGATAACGCGGTAAATAGCGCCAGCGCGACGCCTCGTTTAATAAGGTGCATATTTCTCTCCCTGACAAAGTAACAAGTGCCGAAAGTATAGCGAGATAGCGAATTAGACAAATATGTTTTCAGAATTGCGACTTCCTTCAAACCTTAGCGGCAGGTATGTTAGGCAGATAACGGTTTCATTTAAACAAATATAACAAACATGATATAATTCAATGGATAAATGAAAAAATGAGTGTTAATCAGCATGATCGAAGCCTTCAGTTATGTACGATTTAGTACCAAATCTCAAGCAACAGGTACGTCATTAGAACGTCAGTTAAATGCATCCCGTCTATTTTGCACACAGCACGGATTGAGGCTTTCAAACCAGTCTTATCATGATCTAGGGATTTCAGGATTCAAAAATGTGCGTCGTCCTGAGCTTGAACAGATGTTCGAAGCGATTCAAACTGGTGTTATACCAGCAGGTAGTTTTATACTTATTGAAGCTATCGACCGTTTAAGTCGTAAAGGAATTAGCCATACACAAGATATTCTAAAGAAAATTCTTCAGCACGACATCAAAGTAGCTTTTGTTGGCGAGGATGCAAAGACACTACAAGGCCAAGTGCTTAATAAGGACTCCCTAAATGATCTAAGCTCAGTCATCATGGTTGCATTAGCAGCAGATTTGGCCCATAAAGAGTCGCTTAGAAAATCAAAACTAGTCAGAGAGTCTAAAGCGATAGCAAGAGAAAAAGCGCAAAATGGTGTTATACTCCCCGGAAAATCTATGTTTTGGCTTGATTACGATAAGGAGCAAAGGCATTATGTCTTAAACGACCGCGCAACCATAGCTAAAGAGATAATTGAACTAAGATTACTAGGACATGGGCCAAGAAAAATAGCAAAAATATTAAATGAAAGACAAATCCCGGGACCTACAGGAAAAGAGTGGTATCAACCCTCAATTAAAAGAATAATCACAAGCCCCGTACTTTACGGAGCATATCAGTCACACCAAGTAATTGAAGGGCAATATATACCGGTAGCTCTTGTCGAAAATTACTACCCAGCTCTTATTGATTATAATTTATTTTCTCAGATTCAGTTTGACAATAAAAATGCATCAAAAGGACGCCCATCTCGTGTTAATCCATTCGGAGGTGTTTTCTACTGTGAATGCGGAAACGCAATTTGTTTTAAAAAGAGTTATAGTAAAACTGCAAAAAATGATAAACATGAATACCATTATCACTATTGCATAGCAGCGAGAGAAGGACGCTGTAAAAACACAAAATCCATACCCAACTTGACGCCGATACTAATTAATTTATTAGATAAACTTGAAATAAAGAACACATCAACCAAAAACATCAGGAGTGAATCAATAATAACAAAAAGAAATAAGATAGAACAACTTAACGAAATGCTTCTGAAACTAGATACCCCTCCAGTTTCAGTACTAAAGACTATTGGCAATTTAGAAAAAGAACTACAAACTTTGCTTGAACAACCAGAAGTTATTGCGCCAAGACAAGAAGACATTGTGGTGCTAAGTACAATAAATGATCCTTCAAAATATAACATGCATCTAAAACGACTAGTTAAACGCATTACTGTTTACCAAATCAATGGTCCAAAAAACTTACGTATAAAAGTAGACAAAACAGATGGACACCATCAGAATTTTTTAATAAAAGATGGACAGACTATATTTAAGTCAGATACTGAGCGATTAAAAAAATCACTTGCAGGATTTAAAGATGGATTTTGAAGAAATTAAAAATATGTATTACCTTGCATCTAAAAAGGTATTTTTTCTCATAAAGGACCTTATGAATAGGTAATTATTCACTATGATGAACTTACTGCTGATAAAAACATAAAGGATTTTATTGATCTCTGGATTGAAAGTGATAAGTGCAAATTTGTCCACAGATTAAATTTCGATAAAGACTTCTCCAAAGACCCAAATGTACTAAATTTTTTAGATAACAAATTGTTCAAAGGGGCCAAGTGCCCCTTTCATTTTATCCATATTTTTCCAGAATCCACTACGACAGTTTATAATATTCTATTGTATATACAGAGTTAGAGCCTATCCCAGTAGGTAATAAACACGGAGTGAGCCTGGTGCTTAGGTCTTTGCAGAAACGTTGCTTCTTATGGCCTTGAGCGTCAAACAGAACTATTTAGAAGTCTATTTTTATCGCTTATTGAGATAGGATCTTAGCTTACATACCCGTCATACTTCAAGTTGATTATGTTTTGGCTGAGTTCACTCACCCCAGTCACTTACTAAAGTAAGTGACTGTCGGCCCCACTTTGTTATCGCCTTCAAACAATTATATCATTTTGAATAAAAAATATAATTAAGATTCATTCCAAGGTTTGCAATACTCATATCAGTTATTAGTAAACCATTAAAATGGTTATTATATCCAGTTGGATTATGTATGGATTAATTGATATCGTTTTTTGGTAATATTATCTTTTCATCATTTTCTTTTTTAAGAGTAAGAGGCGAACTAATATTTGATACATGAAAGCGTTCTAAATGATTCTCAATGAATCTTTGACCTTGATTTGTTAGTCTGTTAATACTTTCATTGAGATTAACAATGTCTCTATTGAGTTCCTCTAAGAAGCGTGTTGACGTTGCGATTATATTTCCCATTTTAGTATCAACTGCTTTAGTAAGGATATCTTTTGCCCTTTCATTATTCCCAAATTTCTCTTCAATTCTTAGAAAATCATGAATAGCATCCTCCATAGCAATATCCTGGAGTTCCTTATACTGTTTAGCTTTATCATAAACGAGTTGCTGTGCACGTGCTTTTAGTTCGAGTTGCATATTTCCAATAGCGTTTATAGTCTCTACATTTAACTTCGTTAGTTGTTCAAGATAAAGAGCTATTGCAGCAGTAGTACGCTCCATACGTTCAAATTCTTTTTCTTTTTTCCACTCTTGAATTTCAGCTACAGTTTTTTCGATTTCCCGTACCCTACGAACTTCAAGATCTACCTCAAGTTCCTTTTCTTGATTTTTTAAATTATGTTCGAACTCCTTTTCTTGAATTCTTATTTCATACTCTGCTTTGGATTGAGCTGTTAGTATTTCAATGTTACGTTTATGTTCAGAGTCTTTTTCTGATTCACTTCTATCATGAGCCCTTGTTTTGAGTGGCTCTGAAGCCCAATCACATAAAACATCAATTGGTTTACTTACACAATCTAGAACTGCACTGCCAAATTTACTAAACCAACTCATATTATTCCCCTAATAATCTGAACTGTCTATCAAAAAGAACTTGATCTTTATTCTTTATGTAATTTAACTCATCCAATCTATCTTTAGATTTATCAAAGATGGAAAAAATTTTTTCAATCTGATTTATTTTATCAATAAGGAAAAATGAGTCTATAACTGAGGTACTTCTGGACTCTTTGAAGCAGATAAACTCTTCCACAATGTATTTTATTTTCTCTTTAGAGTAATTGCCATCAAAATCAGTAACATAGTTGGAAATTTTCTCTAAATTACAGTTTATGAAAATAGAGTATTCTCTTTCAAAAGAAAGTAATAATAGATTTTCTTGATCTTCATATTGAAACAAGCAAGAAAATAGCCGTGAATCTTCATTAACAGTGCGCGAGACAAGATCTTTTCTTGCTTCATACAAAGCCATCAATAACTCAGTCAGTGCTCTTTTCATTGATTTGCGGTACATGTTAATCTTTTGCATTTTCGATGGCGAGACTAAATAAAAAGTGTTCAATAAGTATTCATGTGTATTTTTATACAAAGTATTATATAAAATCTTACACTACTTCACCAAATACAGAATATCAATCAACTGGATAATTTGAACACTCTTTCCTATTTTAGTTATCAACAGATACACTTGGTTTATTTAGTTTAGCCTCTGATCGAATAATCCCTATGGTATCTAGAGTATGTTCTTCAATTAAATTACCGCTTAAGTCCAAACTTTTAGTATAGCTATCGACCAGCTCTTTTAACCATTTTGAAGCAACTTGATTATCAACCTGAGATTGATTAAGCGTTTCAGAGACTTCTTTTAATGTTTCAGAAAAGAATTTAGATCTCTCTTTTCTTAGATCTTCTTGAAGAGTACTCGCAAACTTGATTTCCTCTTTGTATTCCTTGATGAGTTCAAGATAGCTTTTCTCGTAGTTATATAAAACTTCAAGCTTGGATTTAAGAAGTTCAAAATTTACATAACTACTAAGCTCTTTATGTAAAATTTCTGTTAACCTATCATTAATAGAAGCATCTGCCCCTGACTCTTCAACAGCTGATAGTATCACTTGATATAGTTCATTCATTTGTCAACACCCTCTAATTTTAACATAAGTACATCATAATATTTTATACATGTTAATATTCATAAAAATCAAGAAAAACATAGTTTTTTTCAAAAGCGAAAGATGAATTGTACGGATATGACTGCTATCAAGGGAAGGTTCAGAGCTGCTTCTATTAAAAATAGTATCTCTACGGAGCAATATCACTCGTCCCTCCCCTCTTTCAAGGTGATACAATCTGAGATATTTCTTATGCTGAAGTTGGTATACGGATTTACTTAGTTGCAGTCCTTTAAGTATTAGGTTAATAATTTCTCTCAAAAATCATTAAAGTGAAAAGTAAAAGCGAACTTGTTTGCTATGCTTTCAGAATTAGTTAAATAAGATTACATTACAGAGATAAGTATCCTTATCTATATTTCAATAGAATTTCTTTTTTATTCAACTCGCTTAAGGAACCAAACAGAAGTATAAACTGAGCCAAGTCATCTTCAGGTGTGTACAAAAAAGAAACAGGTACATTTAATGCTTTTGCCAGGTTGCAGACTGTTTCGAAATTTGGCGCGTGCTTCCCCTTTTCATACTGGTTAATCCTTGTACTAGCAGATGCTTCATCCAGCCCAGCAAGGATGCCTAGTTTTTCCTGAGTCAGCCCTGCTCGCCGCCGGGCTTCTTTCAACCGTGTAATCAGCATAGTACCAACCCCAATGAACTACGCTGATTATGTTTTTTATTGGTGTACAATTTACTAAGAATTACTTAGTATTTATTACCAAGAGAAACTATGTGTCTGTTGTGACATTGTCCACCGAGTACCTAGTGTCACTCGGTGGACAACATCTCTGTAAACAAGCTACAGGGGCAATGCAGGCATAGTTTTAACAAATTTTATACAAGGAGTTTTCAACGTGTTACAAACAGAATTTTTCCACAAAGCTAAATCAATCTTCTCTTTAAAGCTGACTCTGGCTTTGATACTAACGTTTCCATCAATCGCGATGAGTGCGCAAACAACACAGGCTGATATCGACAGGTTGATGAATTTCAACCCGAGGGCAGAGATAGAACAGGCGATAAGAAATCGAGAAGCTCTGGAGCAACAGAATGCACGAAGAGATCCAGCTAACCCGCGCTGGACATGCAATGGAAAACTAACGAACGAGCAGACAGGAACCTGGAAAAAAGTGACTGTACCAACTTTTGGTACAGGTGTTGAAACAACTCAAACTGCTACTGAGTATCACTTTGAAGAGCAAGACGATACAGGAGCTACTTCATTAACCATTAATAAACGAACCAGAAAAGGCTCTGTGACGATTTTTGATGCGAATGGTAGGGTTACTCATACTGGTGCGTTAAGTAATTGCCGTTAACTCTATGATAACGATGGGGCATCGCCCCATCTGTTTTAGTTAATTAGATAAAATATTATTACGCCTACGGCGTAAGCAGCAAGCTGCTATCTATCTTTTTCTGATTAGTTAGTATTAGTAGTAAGGACTTAGATTCATTATAACACTGATTATTTAAAGCATTTATTCATGCTAATAAAATATTACGCCTACGGCGTAAGCAGCAAGCTGCTATCTATCTTTTCTGGTTAGTTAGTATTAGTAGTAAGGACTTAGATTCATTATAACACTGAATTTTTTAAGCATTTACTAATCAGTAATATATTCTTAGTTAGTTTAGGTTTGAAATCCATTATACACATGATAGCATACTTTTCTTGAAGCAAACTGTATGCTTTATGAGCAATTATTTACCTAAAGCCTTACGCAAAGTATTCCTACTCACCGGAATCCCGGCTTGCTCCAAGTGAGCAAGCATAACTCGTTCAGATGGTTTTTTAGCGGGTAATTTTCTGAGACATTCCAGTATTGATTCATACCGAAGTTGAGTTTCGATTTGTCTTTTTGAGTTTCTCTTTATAACACCAGCTTTTGTATTCTTATTATTATAACCATACTTTTTTCCTTTGCTACGACCAGCACTGAAACCGTCTTTTATTCGTTCAGCGATTCTTTTTCTTTCAAAAGTTGCAACTGAAGCCATGATAGTAAGAATCATCTCACCAATTGGGGAGGATAAATCTAAGGAAATATCTAATACTTTAAGAAATATTTTTTTCTTCTTCAATAAGTTTACTGTATTCAAACAATCAGCGGTATCTCGAAAACCTCTGTCTAATTTCGCTATAACAACGGTATCACCCTTGTTGAGATAGCTTAAGAGTTTTTTTGCTTCTGGACGTTCAATGAAGGGCATTGAACCTGAGATATTGACATCAGAAAAGACCATATCAATATCCAGTTGTGAACGAATTAAATGAATCTGATTATCGGTAGTGCCATTCTCAGAATCTGCTTTTGATACTCGAGTGTATGCATATGTATTCATTATTCTCTCCTTCTAGTTATTATATCTAAAGGAAAGTTAATGTACACAATAATTCTGAAATATAAAAAACACCCTCCTATCTGTTATTACCAATACTACTATAATCGATTTTAGCAGTATTGTCTGTAAATACAGTCAATAGCCTTATAAAAACCTCTTAAAATCTATTTAAAAATACCTTCAAACAGCTATTTTTGATATATTGAACTAACTCTCTTGTATAGATTTTGCATTCTTTCACAGTCAAGGTTGAGTATCTCAGAGAATAAACTCCCAGAGCAGCAAGAATATTGACATTTGTAAAAAATATTTTACAATAAGAGGTGTCTCATGGCTTATTGAAATTTATTCATACAAAATTTTACATCTATAGGATTGGGTTGTGGCTAAACGTATAATTAGCAGAAAAGGCTCATTAATTCAAAGGCTTAAGCTGGAAGAAAAACCAATAACTTTAGTACTGGGTTCAGCTATCTCCAGAAAGCATAATGGCGTAGGTATAGCAGATGTTAATGAAATCAACACGCATATTGGTGATTTTTTAACCAAGAAGGGCTTGAAATCAAATTATAATGAATTTTTGGATGATAATGAATTAAGTGATAACTACCAATCAGGTTTTGAATTTATTGCATCTGTACTTGGTCAAGATTCGATTAATGCCATTATTACTGAAATAGTATTAAGTAATGTAGATCCTGTTAATAATAAGCACAGAATAACGAAAGCAATAAATGATTTGGCTCTATATATTAGAAGCGGCGAAATTAATATTAAAAATATTATAACAACAAATTTTGATACTTTGTTAGAGGAATCATTTAGAGAAAATCTAATACCAAAAACTAGTTTAAGTATTGTGTCCGATTCTCATATAAATGCGATAAGTAGTGATGATATAAAAATTGTTCATATCCATGGAGTCTGGGATAAAAATGACACAATGCATTCCTACAGCCAATTAAATGCAGAAAGAATTAAAATCGAAGCATCTCTTCAAGATTTATTTTTAGATACTTCGGTTTATATAATGGCGTATAGCGGTTGGGAAGATAGTTTTACTAGAGCATTGAGCAATATAGTAAACGTGCAAAGCGCTAACTATTCCATCGCGTGGTGTTTTTACTCTGACTCAAACTCATCTATAGAAGATGATTTTGGTGATTGGTTTAAGGAGCTTAATCCCGCCATAAGCAGAGGGAGAATCCAATTTTTTAAAGGGATAGATTGCAATGTGCTATTTGAAGAAGCTAACTCGGCTTTTTCTGAAAAAAAAAAGTAATAGCCATTGAGAATGAGAATAAGGCACAAATACTTAATCACAGCTATTTTGAGAAAAGAACGGAATACTTATCAACCAGACTTAAAGAGCAAAATTTAGCAGTTTCATATCTTTCTTCATTGAAAAATGTATTTGTTGAGTCCGGCCTAGGATATGGCCTGACTGACTTCATTTATTCAGTTGCACTCCAAATGGGCTACGACAACTCATCAATTTTACGTATTGATCTATCTGA
The DNA here is from genome assembly GCF_002556465.1 of Klebsiella sp. MBT K-1. Lineage (NCBI taxonomy): Bacteria > Pseudomonadati > Pseudomonadota > Gammaproteobacteria > Enterobacterales > Enterobacteriaceae > Klebsiella > Klebsiella sp. MBT K-1. The sequence goes on from NZ_PDEL01000004.1 coordinate 203,821, forward strand.
TGTAATATCTAAAAAACAACTTGAGACAAAGATAAAAAAAGATGCCGGGTTAGATATTTCTCAGATAATTTATCATTACATAATAAATTATGATGAACATGTTATAATACACTTTGATAATATCTCAAACGACTTGGACTTAGATGCTATTTCTTATATTAGAAATCTTCCATCAATGCTAACGCAAAGCAATAGTATGGCTCTTTTCTTTTTTTCATCTAATGCATTCATTCGTAACTTCAAAGATATTTACGTCAAATTGGAGTGTTTAACTGTTCAAGAAACTTTTGTTGTTTTAAAAAACAGGTTCGATGAGCGTCATTTCACGCAAAGTCAGATTCTTGATTTCCATGATTTGTCTGAAGGAGTAATAAAAAAACTTGATAGAATCATTTATTATCTGGATGATGCATCTGCACAAGATGTTTTAGATAAGAAAAATATTTTCGAAGGGATATCATACTTTAATAATATTTCCGAAAAAACTTTGAGGCAAATAGAACTACTTAAAGACACTCCAGATTATAATCTAACTTATTTACTCGTAAAAATATTAGCAGTATTAAAAAATGGTGAATCACTAAGAAATATCCGTAAAAGTAAAATTGGAGTTAAACTCGATCTTGATCATATAAAACAATTAGTAGATATGGGGATTGCCAAAACCATTGTTATTGATAATATAACATCAATTGCCAAAATAAATCCTATCATAAAAGACTATATACTTTCGCTAATGTCTCATGATGAAATATTTAATATATCAAAAGAATATTTAGGCATTACAATTATTGAAACAAAAGATGGTCTCAAAATAAATTCTACTAACAGAAAAGTTTTAGAAAAAGGCTTTAGTACCGAGGAAGATAATGGGGGGTATTTACTTGTCAATAATATTAATAATTGTATGCATACTTTTGAACTAAAAAGCCAAGATCAAGAAACAATAGAGATTAATACGCGAAGATTAAATAAATTGCTCTTCCTATCAAGAGGTTATGTGTACGCACTTAAAAATGCCTCAATGTATAACGAGGTGATCTCTACTTCTGTTTCTTTACTGAAAACACTCGATAACATTGAGAATGCAGACTGTTATCAATATTATTATTTTATGGCAACATCATTCAGGATGCTAGGTAAATACGATCTAGCACAAAAGCACCTAACACAATGTTTAGAATTATGTTCCTCTGACGATAAATCTATGTTAGCGGATTGCTATATTGAGCAACTGTATATCTACGAAAAAACTGATAAGAACAAAGCTATCGAATTAGCTAAAAGAAGAAAAAAAGAGTTTAGCAGCAGTAGTCTCGCTTATATTATCTCTGATCAAATGATGTCTATCAAAAAAGATCGTAAAGAAAGAATCAAATCATTAAACACATTGATAAAAAAAGCAAGGAAATTAGAATTCCATACAACTGCAAATAATATGGTTCTCGAACTGAGCGCAGATAAAAGCCATGAAGAAAAAGTTGCATCTTTAGATAGCGTACTATCTTCTGAAACCAGTGTCTACAACCAATGCAGAGCGATCATTCAAAAATATGAATCTTATATCGAAAACAATTCATTTGAAAAAATAAAAGAAGACGATATACGTAAACTAAAAAATGTTTACAACTATCTATTCAATCAACGTTTTGATTACCTCTTCCAGAGATGCCATTCTATTCTATGGAATATAGCCGAATACAGAAAAAATAACGATATCATAGCCATGATCTACTTTAAGGGGAGAATAATTTGGATTCTCAATGATGATACAGAAAATGAATTGAGGTACAGTGAAAGGTTCAACTCCTTTTTTAGTGCATGATGGTTTACAAAGGAGATCGGGGTTAATATAACCCCGGGACCTCTTTGAACACCACAAAAAAACCAACAAATTATTAACATAAATTTGATACCTGTGTAGTATCAGTGGTCAGCAATACAAATGTGTATTTTCTAGAGTCTATTGCATAGAGATAAACATGTTCGATAATTTGTTGCTCTCCAGTTTACTGAGTCTTAGTGAGTCCAGCTTTGGTTGGTTTTGAGTCAGTTAGTGCTCTTAACTCGACATTTTCAGATACTGCTTTTTTGACTAAATGAAATTGTTATACAGATAATAATTCCACCTGCATCCTCTATAAAAAACACTTAAGCGAACCTATGGCAATGAATCAGACCGCACAACCCTTATCCGGCCCTGCTGCTGCGCCGCAAAAAGCACGCACTTCGTTTCGCATTCTCGGGGCCATCAGCCTCTCGCATTTGCTGAACGATATGATCCAATCGCTTATTCTGGCTATCTACCCGCTGCTTCAGGCCGAGTTCTCGCTGACCTTTGTGCAGATTGGGATGATCACCCTCACCTTCCAGCTGGCCTCATCGCTACTGCAGCCGGTTGTCGGCTACCTGACCGACAAACACCCGATGCCGTGGTCGCTGCCAATTGGCATGTGCTTTACCCTGAGCGGTCTGGTGCTGCTGGCGATATCCGGCAGCTTCGGGATGGTTCTGCTCGCTGCCGCGCTGGTCGGGACCGGATCGTCGGTCTTTCATCCGGAGTCTTCTCGCGTGGCGCGCATGGCCTCCGGCGGACGTCATGGCCTGGCGCAGTCGATATTCCAGGTCGGCGGCAACTTCGGCAGCTCGTTAGGTCCGCTGCTTGCGGCCCTGATTATCGCGCCTTACGGCAAAGGGAACGTCGGCTGGTTTGTCCTGGCGGCGCTGCTGGCGATCGTCGTGCTGGCGCAGATCAGCCGCTGGTATGCCGCTCAGCACCGTCTGAACAAAGGTAAACCGAAAGCGGTGGTGGTTAATCCGCTGCCGAAAAATAAAGTCATTCTGGCGGTTAGCATCCTGTTAATGCTCATTTTCTCGAAATATTTCTATATGGCGAGCATCAGTAGCTATTACACCTTTTATCTGATGCAAAAGTTCGGATTGTCGGTACAAAATGCCCAGTTCCACCTATTTGCCTTTCTTTTTGCCGTCGCGGCAGGAACGGTGATTGGCGGGCCTGTTGGTGACAAGATTGGGCGTAAATATGTAATTTGGGGCTCTATCCTTGGCGTAGCGCCGTTTACCCTCGTTTTACCCTATGCATCGCTGGAGTGGACCGGTATTTTGACGGTGATTATTGGTTTTATTCTCGCTTCGGCCTTTTCCGCTATTCTGGTCTATGCCCAGGAGCTGCTCCCGGGGCGGATCGGCATGGTTTCTGGTTTGTTTTTCGGTTTCGCCTTTGGCATGGGCGGCCTTGGAGCCGCGGTGCTGGGGCTTTTAGCTGACCATACCAGTATCGAACTGGTCTATAAAATCTGTGCTTTCCTGCCGCTTCTCGGCATTCTGACGATATTTCTTCCTGATAACCGCCAAAAGTCGTGATTATCCGGCAGCCAAAGTGCAACTTTGGCTGCCGCAATCCCTTACTCCATCGGCATTACCCCGCATAACCTGCTGCCATTTGGCTGTCCGTGCCTTTTTAGGCGTCAATTCCATTTTTCTGCAAAATTCAATAATTATTCATAAACAAAACCACTGAAATTGTCATAAACTATTATTCGGTTTTTTGGTTTTTGTGCCGAAAATGGATCAGCTCACCACTGCAAGGAGACGGAATGCACCACGCAACACCGCTAATCACCACCATTGTCGGCGGCCTTGTGCTCGCCTTTATTCTCGGCATGATTGCCAATAAGCTACGTATTTCTCCTCTGGTGGGATATTTATTAGCGGGCGTGCTGGCCGGACCTTTTACCCCGGGTTTTGTTGCTGATACCAAGCTGGCGCCGGAGCTGGCCGAGCTTGGCGTGATCCTGCTGATGTTCGGCGTGGGTCTGCATTTCTCCTTAAAAGATTTGATGGCGGTCAAGGCCATCGCCATCCCGGGCGCTATCGCCCAGATAGCCGTGGCGACGCTGTTGGGCATGGCGCTCTCTGCCATGCTGGGCTGGTCGTTAATGACCGGCATCGTCTTTGGTTTGTGTCTTTCTACCGCCAGTACCGTGGTGCTGCTGCGCGCGCTGGAAGAACGACAGCTTATTGATAGCCAGCGGGGGCAAATCGCCATCGGCTGGCTGATTGTTGAAGATCTGGTGATGGTGCTGACGCTGGTGCTGCTGCCAGCGGTCGCAGGCATGACGGAGAAAGGCGACGTGGGTCTGGCTTCCCTGGCCCTCGATATGGGCATTACCATTGGTAAAGTCGTCGCCTTTATCGCGATTATGATGCTGGTGGGCCGCCGCCTGGTGCCGTGGATTATGTCACGCAGCGCGGCAACCGGTTCGCGCGAACTGTTTACCCTGTCGGTACTGGCGTTAGCGCTCGGCATCGCCTTCGGCGCCGTTGAGCTGTTTGACGTCTCCTTCGCCCTCGGCGCCTTTTTCGCCGGTATGGTGCTCAATGAATCCGAACTCAGCCATCGCGCGGCCCACGATACGCTGCCGCTGCGCGACGCGTTCGCCGTGCTGTTCTTTGTCTCCGTGGGAATGCTGTTTGATCCGATGATCCTGCTTGAGCAGCCGCTGGCGGTGCTCGCGACGCTGGCCATCATTATTTTCGGTAAATCGGCCGCCGCTTTCTTCCTGGTGCGGATGTTTGGCCACTCGCCGCGCACTGCCCTGACCATTGCCGCCAGTCTGGCGCAAATCGGTGAATTCGCCTTTATTCTTGCCGGTCTGGGAATGGCGCTGGATCTGCTGCCGCAGGCCGGGCAGAACCTGGTGCTTGCCGGCGCCATTATCTCCATCATGCTCAACCCGGTCCTGTTTACCCTGCTGGAAAAATACCTCGATAAAACGGAGACGCTGGACGAACAGACGCTGGAAGAAGTGCTGGAAGATGAGAAACAGATCCCCGTTGATATCTGTAACCATGCGCTGCTGGTCGGTTTTGGTCGCGTAGGGAGCCTGCTTGGTGAAAAACTGATGGCTCAGGGGATACCGCTGGTGGTTATCGAAACGTCGCGCACCCGCGTTGACGAACTGCGCGCGCGGGGTATTCGCGCGGTATTAGGCAACGCCGCCAATGAAGAGATTATGAATCTGGCGCATCTGGACTGCGCACGCTGGCTGCTGCTGACCATTCCTAACGGCTACGAGGCCGGGGAAATCGTCGCTTCCGCACGAGAAAAATGCCCAAATATCGAGATCATCGCGCGCGCGCATTACGACGATGAGGTGGAGTATATCGTCGAACGCGGCGCCAACCAGGTGGTGATGGGCGAACGAGAAATCGCCCGCGCCATGCTTAAGCTGCTTGAAACGCCGCCAGCCGGCGAGCTTATTACCGGTTAATGCTTCGGCCCCGGATGACCGGGGCCAGCTTTATCCGGCCGCTTAACGATCCCAGTAGGCCTCTTCCAGGCTGTCTTCACGCTCCGGCAGGCCGCGGGTCAGACGCGGTGAATGCTGGTTCAGCACCTGATAGCTCACGCGGTTAGCGTATTTACACACCTGCGCCAGCGAGGAATAGGTTAGCCATTTGCATTTGTGCTTGCTGGAGTTCGGCACGTTATTGCGATGATAATTATTAGCGGTGATGTCGTGCAGCAGCGCCGCCAGCGCGCCGTCGCCCGCGCCGTTGGTATTCATGATCTTCTCCGGCCCGCCCATATAGGGTGCGATATGGGAATAAATACGCAGCGGATTTTCGCAATCCTGATGACGCATCGCGCGGCTGAATTCATACTGGTTAAACTCGGCAATCGCGCCCGGCAGCAGCGGATGCTGCGTTTTGCGCTTAGCCTCATCCTCGGTAAAGCTGGCCATATACAGCCCGGCAGGCCCGGCGGTGCACAGCACCAGGTCAACCCATTCCAGCGCCTTGTCGGAAGCCAGCAGCGGATCGGACAGCCCGGTCAGCGCTTCCGCCTCCTCTTCATTCATCGCCAGAATGGAAACGTGCTCTTTGAGGAACGCCTGCCACCACGCCGGATTATCGGCGATGACGTATTTAGTCCCCAGGGTCAGGACCACCGGTACATCGTGCTTTTTCGCATATGCGATGGCCTGCATCGTCGCGTCCTGCATCGGCTCGCCCGGCTTGCAGCGGACGAGATAGGAGGTCAGCACCAGCGCGGAAGCGCCGGCGATTACGCTTTCCGGAATGCTTTCCGGGCGGAGCTTATTCATATGGCCGGGGCTGATCGCAAAGGTGCGCTCGCCGGAGTCGCTAATAAGGGTAAAGCAGCGACCAATCGCGCCATCCACCCCTTGCAGATAGTTCAGATCGGTACGGCTGGAGGTGTTGCACAGGTAGCGATAGGCGTAGCCGCCGATTTCAATATTGCTGCACATCACGCCAAGCAGAACCGAGCGGTCATCCGCCAGCACCGAGTAGTTGTGCATGGTGTTTCCGATGGTACCGCCGGCAAACTGATGGGTAATCAGGTCGTTGCGGACCAGTTCCTGGTACAGCGCCTCGGCGACGTCATCTTCAATCACCAGCGAATGCCCGGCGCTCAGGCCGTAGCGTACGATAAACGCCTCATCCACTTTCGCTTCGATATCAACGAGGGTTTGATCGATGCCGACGACCCAGGCGACGTTAGATTCATTATCCGGCTGAATTTGCTGCAGCAGCGGATCGCGAGCATTGACGGGAAAGTAGTGTTTGGATTTGCGTTTACCGGGAAATTTCATAGTGGCGATTTATTGGCAGTGAACAAGCGGGGAATAGTAGCATACTCCCCGCCGCACGCGCGATCAGCGATATTTCGCCGTCAGGTTGACCATCATTTCAATATGCGCGGTGTCCGCATTAAGCGCCGGAATGTACTCATATTGCTGGCCGCCAGCCTCGAGGAAGATTTCCCGATTTTGCACGGCAATCTCCTCCAGCGTCTCCAGGCAATCGGCGGCAAAGCCGGGACAGATAACCTGGATATGCTTCACCCCTTTCTCACCGAGCATTTTCAGCGTTTCGTCGGTATAAGGCGTCAGCCAGGGCTCACGACCAAAGCGCGACTGGAACGTCATCATCACCCGGTCATGCGGCAGACCCAGGGCGGAAACCAGCTCACGGGTGGTATCGCGACAGCGCTGAGGATAGGTATCCCCCTGCTGCGCGTAACGCTGCGGGATCCCATGATAGGAGAGCAGCAGTAAATCCGGCTCGCCGTGCACCGCAAAGGACGCGCGCACGCTGGCGGCCAGCGCGTGAATATAGTCCACGTCATCGGCGTAGTCGCGAATAAAAGAGATTCCGGGGATCGCGCGCTTTTTGGCAAGAATACGCCCCAGCTCATCCCACACCGCCGCCACGGTGGAGCAGGAGTATTGCGGATAGAGCGGTAGCACCACGATGTGATCCACGCCCTGCGCCAGCAGTTCATCGACCGCGCTCTCCAGCGACGGCGAACCATAGCTCATCCCCAGCGCCACCGGCGTATCCGCAAGCCGCGCGGCCAGCGCCTGCCGCTGCTGCTGGCTGTAGACCATCAGCGGCGAGCCTTCTTCCATCCAGATGGACTGATAGAGCTTAGCGACCCTGGGGGCGCGCAGGGGCAGTATCACGCCGCGCAGCAGCGGCCACCACAGTAGACGGGAGGTATCCACCACGCGCTTGTCGCTGAGAAACTGTCGCAGATAGCGCTTTACCGCGTCGGGCGTGGGCGCATCGGGAGTGCCTAAATTGGCTAATAAGATACCTGTTTTCGTCTGATGCATTACCGCCTCTTAACCATTTGAATCGCTGACAATTGTAGCTGAAATGGCGCTAAACGGAACCAATCATAGAAAAAGGTAAAATGAGAGGAGTTCTCACCCCGCCGCTGCGGGATGAGAACTAACGGAATTAACCGAGGATTTTTTCCAGTTCAGCGCGAACGTCGGCCACCGCTTTGGTGCCATCGACTTTCGCGTATTGGGTGTTGCCCGCTTCCGCTTCTTTCTGATAGTAGCCGATCAGCGGAGCCGTCATCTGATGGTATTCAACCAGACGCTTACGCACGGTCTCTTCCTGATCGTCTTTACGGGTGGTCAGCTCTTCGCCGGTCACGTCGTCTTTGCCTTCAACTTTCGGCGGATTAAATTTAATGTGGTAAACGCGTCCGGAAGCTGCGTGAACGCGACGGCCGATAATGCGGTCAACGATCAGTTCGTCAGGAACGTCGAATTCCAGCACGTAATCCACGGCGATGCCCGCTTCTTTCATGGCGTCAGCCTGCGGAATGGTGCGCGGGAAGCCGTCCAGCAGGAAACCGTTGCGGCAATCTTCCTGAGTAATACGCTCTTTAACCAGGGCGATAACCAGTTCGTCGGTGACCAGCTTACCGGCGTCCATAATATCTTTCGCCTGTTTGCCCAGCTCGGAGCCTGACTTCACCGCGGCACGCAGCATGTCGCCGGTGGAGATTTGCGGAATACCGTATTTCTCCATGATGAACTGAGCCTGAGTTCCTTTACCCGCGCCCGGAGCGCCAAGCAGAATAATACGCATTACGAAAATCCCCTCAAAAGTTGATTCAATTTTTCAAAAAACGCTAAACCATACCACCAGAACGCGGATGGCTCAAGGAAGGCGGGGCGGCTGAAACGGTTAATGGTGAGATATTTTACGTATCGTGCGGTTTGATACCCTCTCCCAGCGGGAGAGGGTTAGGGTGAGGGTAAAGATTACGACGCCAGCAGCTGGTTCATACGGCGGATAAACTGGTTTGGATCTTCCAGCGTACCGCGCTCGGCCAGCAGCGCCTGATCGAGCAGCAGCTCAACCCACTCGCCGAACTGCGCATCATCCTGGGTATCCGCCGCGCGTTTTACCAGCGGATGCAGCGGGTTCAGCTCAAAGATGTATTTCACTTCCGGCGCGGCCTGGCCCGCAGCGGCAAACAGTTTCGCCATCTGGGTGCTCATCTCGTCCGCGTCGGTGGTGACGATGGCCGGCGTATCGGTCAGACGATGGGTCAGACGAACCTCTTTCACCCGGTCGCCGAGCAGGGTTTTGGCACGCTCAACGAACGGCTCCAGCGCCTTCTCGGCTTCTTTGGTGGTTTCATCCACTTCGTCCGTCAGCTTATCCAGCGACTCATCGGCTTTCGCCACCGACTGGAACGGCTTGCCGTCGAACTCGGTCAGATAGCTCATCATCCACTCGTCGATGCGATCGGAAAGCAGCAGCACTTCGATGCCTTTCTTACGCAGCAGTTCCAGATGCGGGCTGCTCTTCGCGGCGGCGTAGCTGTCGGCGGTAATATAGTAAATCTTCTCCTGCCCTTCTTTCATGCGGGAGACGTACTCTTCCAGCGACACGGTCTGCGCGGCGGAGTCGGTATGGGTACTGGCGAAGCGCAGCAGTTTGGCGATGGCCTGCTGGTTGGCCTGATCTTCCGCCGGGCCTTCTTTCAGCACGAGGCCAAACTGCTGCCAGAAGGTCTGATATTTTTCCGCGTCGTCTTTCGCCAGTTTCTCCAGCATCTGCAGGGCGCGCTTGCTCAGCGCGGTACGCAGATTGCGGGTGACGCTGCTGTCCTGGAGAATTTCACGCGACACGTTCAGCGGCAGATCGTTGGAGTCGACCAGCCCGCGGACGAAGCGCAGATAGTTGGGCATAAACTGCTCGGCGTCATCCATGATGAAGACGCGCTGCACGTACAGCTTCAGGCCGTGTTTATGATCGCGATTCCACATATCCCACGGCGCCTGCGACGGGATATACAGCAGGCTGGTGTACTCCTGCTTACCTTCAACGCGGTTGTGGCTCCAGGTCAGCGGATCGCTGTAATCGTGGGCAATATGCTTGTAGAACTCGTTGTACTCGTCGTCTTTGATTTCCGACTTATTGCGCGTCCACAGCGCCTGGGCTTTGTTGATTTTCTCCCAGGAGATCACGCTTTCGCCGTCCACTTCTTCGCGTTTTTCAATTTCCACCGGCAGCGCGATGTGATCGGAGTATTTGCTGATGATCGAACGCACGCGCCAGTCGTTGAGGAAATCATCCTCGCCTTCGCGCAGGTGCAGCGTGATCTCGGTACCGCGATCGGCTTTGTTAATGTCGGCAACGGTATATTCGCCTTCGCCAGCGGATTCCCAGAATACGCCGTTTTCGGCGCTGTCGCCCGCCGCGCGGGTACGGACGGTGACTTTATCGGCAACAATAAACGCCGAGTAGAAACCTACGCCGAACTGGCCAATCAGCTGGCTGTCTTTCGCCTGGTCAGAGCCCATGGATTCAAGGAACGCCTTGGTGCCGGACTTGGCGATGGTGCCGAGATGGTCGATGACTTCATCGCGGTTCATACCGATGCCGTTATCGGCGATGGTCAGGGTGCGGTTGTCTTTATCAAATGAAACACGCACGCGCAGTTCGCCGTCGCCTTCGTACAGATCCGGCTGGGACAGCGCGCGGAAGCGCAGCTTGTCGGCCGCATCGGAGGCGTTGGAAATCAGCTCACGCAGGAAAATTTCTTTATTGGAGTAAAGAGAATGGATCATCAGGTGCAGAAGCTGTTTGACCTCTGACTGAAAACCACGAGTTTCTTGTCCTTTCATCTAAATCAACCTCAACAATGCCATTGTTAATGGTAAAAAAACCGTTGAGGGTGAGATGGGGACAGAGGGAGAGGTTTTCAAGCGGAGGCCCCGAAAAGCGCCTCCGTTTGATTAAAAACGAATCTTATGCCGCCCGGCGAGAGAGTGGGACAGCGTTGTGCCGTCAACCATTTCCAGCTCGCCGCCAACCGGAACGCCATGGGCGATACGGCTCGCGTCTACGCCATACTGCGCGCAGAGCTCGGCGATATAATTCGCCGTCGCCTCTCCTTCCACCGTTGGGTTGGTCGCAAGGATCACTTCCTGCATTGATTCGTCACGCAGACGCTGCTCCAGACGATCGAGCCCGATGTCATCCGGCCCAATCCCGTCAAGCGGCGACAGGTGGCCCATCAGCACAAAATAGCGACCGGAAAACTGCCCGGTCTGCTCGATAGCGTAGATATCCGCTGGGCTCTCTACCACGCAAATCTGGCCGTTTTCCTTGCGCCGAGGGTTGCTGCAAATATTGCATACCTCCTGCTCGGTGAAGGTGCGGCAATCGGCGCAGTGGCCGATTTCCGACATCGCGCGCGTGAGCGCCTGCGCCAGGCGCATCCCGCCGCTGCGGTCACGCTGCAGCAGGGTAAACGCCATGCGCTGCGCCGACTTCGGGCCAACGCCCGGCAGGCAGCGCAGTGCTTCCATAAGCTGCGTTAACAGCGGACTGGTCTGCATCAGAACGGCATCTTAAAGCCTGGCGGCAGCTGCATACCGGCGGACACGGACGCCATTTTTTCTTTCTGCGTTTCTTCGATGCGGCGGGCGGCGTCGTTAAACGCGGCGGCCACCAGATCTTCCAGCATGTCTTTGTCGTCTTCCAGCAGGCTCGGGTCGATCTCAACGCGACGGCAGTTGTGCGCGCCGTTGATGGTGACTTTTACCAGCCCAGCGCCGGACTCACCGGTCACTTCCAGACGGGCCACTTCTTCCTGCATCTGCTGCATTTTTTCTTGCATCTGCTGGGCCTGCTTCATCAGGTTACCCAGACCGCCTTTTCCACCAAACATAGGCTTCTCTCTCAGTAAGTCATCGTTAAGGATGCTGACCGCAAGTCAGACTTGCAATCAAATGGGGCGAATACTCTCTTCATCCAGGTCCGCATCGAAGAATCGACGCAGGGTCTGAATGTTATTATCCGCAATAATCGCTTCACGCGCCTGCGCGAGCTTTTCTTCATAAATTGCCTGCCGCCACTCAAGCGGCGTGCGCATCGCGGGATTATCATCTTCCACGATGGTCAATTCAACCGGCGTACCGTACAAAATGCCGAGCGCTTCCGCCAGCTTTTGCTGCGCGCCCGCCGAATTCAGGTGACGCTGGCTCGGACGCAGATGCAGACAGACGCGATTGCCCTCCTGCTCTTTCCAGGCGTTAAGGGCCACCTGCTCCACCAGTTTTGGCACCGCGAGCTGGCTGACTTCCGCCGCCCAACTATCGCGCTCGACCGCTTCGACTGCCAGTTTCGCCGCCAGTTCCGGCGTTTTTTCATGCTCCAGCGCTTTTTTCAGCGCCTTCGGCGTCGCCACTTCTTCTTTTACGGTTTCAACAACCGTCGTCGATTTCCAGCGATAGGCTTCTTTTTTCGCCGGGGCTTTTTCCAGCGCAGCCGCAGCCGGACGCGCCTGTACGCGCTCGGTAATCGAACTCAGTCGTTCCAGCGCAGCGTTATTCACCGGCCGCGCGCGGGAAGCGGCTGCCGGTTCACTCTTTTTTGGGGTGGGCGCTCCCTGGCTACGCTGCAGCTGGCTGCGCGCCGCCAGCACCTGGCTGGTGGTCTGCGGCAAATTCGGCGGCGGCGCGGATTCCGGAACGGCCTGCTGGACAGGTGCGGCCTGAATGGCCGGCATCGGCGGCGCCTCCGGTTCCGGTAATGGCATACGCGGATGGAAAGCCAGCGCACGCAGAAGCGTCATTTCGACCCCCATTCGTCTGTCCGGGGCGTACGGGAGCTCTTTACGGCCAATCAGTAGCGTTTGATAGTACAGCTGAACATCGGTTGGCGGCACCGTCCGCGCCAGCTCGCGCATACGCAGCTCAATCGCGGCCATATCCGCGCCCAGCGCCGACGGCGAGAGCTGAACCATCGCAATACGGTGCAGCAGGCTCTGCATCTCCACCAGCAAGGCCTCCCACTCCACGCCGCGGGCGGCAGCCTCATTCACACCAGCCATGACCCGCTCGCCATCGGCAGCCACCAGCGCTTCAATCAGCGATAGCGCCTGATCGTCGTCAAGGGTGCCGAGCATGGCGCTAACGGACTCTGCCGTCAGACGACCGTCGCCGCTGGCAATGGCCTGATCGGTCAGACTTAACGCATCGCGCAAGCTACCGTCCGCCGCGCGCGACAGCAGCTGCAGCGCGCGCGGTTCAAAAGCAATCTGCTCGGCGCCGAGAATATGCTCCAGCTGATGGCGAATCTGTTCGACGTCCAGCGCCTTGAGATGGAACTGCAGGCAGCGGGAAAGAATCGTTACCGGCAGCTTCTGCGGATCGGTCGTCGCCAGCAGAAATTTAACGTGCGCCGGCGGCTCCTCCAGCGTTTTTAACAACGCGTTGAAGCTGTGGCGCGAGAGCATATGAACTTCATCGATCAAATAGACCTTGAAGCGGCCGCGGGCCGGCGCGTACTGGACGTTATCCAGCAGATCGCGGGTATCTTCGACTTTGGTACGCGAGGCGGCATCGATCTCTATCAGATCGACAAAGCGCCCCTGTTCTATTTCACGGCAGTTATCGCAGACGCCGCAAGGCGTGGCGGTGATGCCGGTTTCGCAGTTTAATCCTTTTGCCAACAGGCGCGCGATAGAGGTTTTACCCACGCCGCGGGTGCCGGAAAAAAGATATGCGTGATGAATGCGCCCTAACGACAAGCCGTTCGCCAGTGCGGTCAGCACATGTTCCTGGCCGACGACGTCAGCAAAGGTTTGTGGGCGCCATTTACGGGCTAAGACCTGATAACTCATGGGCTGGCTCTGAAACGCTGGAAGGTGAAATCACGAGGGGTCATGCTATCACAGCCCCGCTCAATCAGCGAGGCTATGTGGCGGGATTTGCTTAGTGGCCCGGGAAAGGGACCAGGCTGTAGCAGTTGATTCCCAGTTTTTCCAGGCGCTGCTCGCCGCCCAGATCGAACAGATTGATAATAAAGGCCGCGTCATGCACTTCACCGCCCAGACGACGGATGAGCTTCACGGTGGCGTCGATGGTGCCGCCGGTCGCCAGCAGATCGTCAACCACCAGCACCTTATCGCCTGCTTTAATGGCATCAACATGGATTTCCAGCTGATCGGTGCCGTACTCCAGCTCGTAGCTTTCCGCGATGGTTTCACGCGGCAACTTACGCGGCTTACGTACCGGAACAAAGCCTACGCCCAGCGCCAGCGCAACCGGTGCGCCAAACAAAAAGCCGCGCGCCTCGGTGCCCACCACTTTGGTAATACCCGCGTCTTTATAACGCTCGGCCAGCAGCTCAATGCTGAGCGCATAGGCCTTCGGGTCTTCCAGCAAGCTGGTGACATCACGGAAAAGGATGCCAGGTTTCGGATAGTCCTGGATGCTTTGGATGCTGTTCTTCAGATATTCAAGCTGCTGTGCTGTTGCGGTCATAAGTTTATGCCTGATTAAAACGGTGTTACTCGCGGACATGCAAAATGGGCCAAGGAAACTTTTGTTTAACCTTTGACCAGGCTTACCCGCGCTCGAAAACGCCAGAATTTACTGGCTGTCAGCGACAATTGCAACCATCATTATTGCGCATCAGTGCTTTTGTTGCTTTGCATCAACCACCGGAATGCGCCACATAAATATCAGCAGACAGGCCAGAACGATCAGCAGCAAGATGCGCACCCAAGTAAGATTAACCAGCCACAGGGAAATAGCAAAGGTCAGTAAAATCATCACCACCGCCCGCGGCTTAGCGCCCGGTGGCATAGCACGGTATTGCTGCCAGTGGCGCAGGTAGCCGCCAAACCATGAGCGGTACAATAGCCACTGGTGAAAGCGCGGCGACGAGCGGGCGAAACACCAGGCGGCAAGCAGGATAAACGGCGTCGTCGGCAGTAGCGGTAAAAAAACGCCCAGCGTTCCCAGCGCCACCGACAGCCAGCCAATGATGATCAAAATAATACGTGGCATAATGCGAATCGTTATCAAGAAGATAACGCTAATGTAGCACAGTTGCTTATCAGGGGATGGAGGAGTTATTTGAAAACCACCCGGCTTTTACATTCGCTGGAAAATCAGCTTGCGGAACTGGCCGCTCAGGTAGCGCCGATGGCGAATCACGCGACCCTCAGCCCGCGTTTCGATCGCCAGCTGTTCCGAACCCGCAGCACGCAGATGCAGGCTTATCTTGATGAAGCCAGAGATCGCTTTACGGAATTAAAACAGGCGGTCGAGCGCCAGCAGCTGGCGCAGGTTGCCTGGCTGGCGGAACGTCTTGTGGCTCAAATCGCCGCGATTAGCCGGGAAACGGCGACCTGGTCATTACGCGCCTGGGATAGCGCGTCGCCGACGCTTACCCGCTGGCAGCGGAGTCGGATACAGCATCAGGAGTATGAACGGCGCCTGCTGGCCATGCGCAACGATCGCCAGAGACAGCTGGCGCAAGCCATCAGCCTTGATGACCAGCAGCGGCTGGCAAAGGAAGTTGAGGCGTATGCCGGACGCCTCGCCCGCTGTCGCGATGCGCTGGAAAAAATTGAAAACAGGCTGGCCCGCTTAACACGCTAACTGGAGGGAGAAGTATGTCGCTGGAAAATGCGCCTGACGAGATCAAGCTGGCGGTCGATTTAATTATGCTGCTTGAGGAAAATAAAGTCCCTGCGCAAACCGTGCTAGCCGCGCTGGAAATTATCCGTCGTGACTATGAAAACAAAGTAAAAAGTGCGGAAGGGGCCTCGCAAAACGCGCCAGAGTAGTCTGTTGCCGAATCGGTGGGGGTGGCAGAGTCATCGCCTGCCCCTTACCACCACGGATAGATGCTCATGGAAAGATTCTCACGTACGCCGCACGATGCCATTTTTCGTCAAATGCTGACCCAGAAAGAGGTCGCTCGCGATTTTTTACAGCTTTACCTTCCCGCGCCGTTTTTAAGTATCTGCGATCTCAATACGCTGCAGCTGGCGTCCGGCAGCTTTATCGAAGAGGACCTGCGATCCAGCGACTCCGACATTCTCTACTCCCTGCAAACGCGGCACGGCGCTGGGTATATCTACGCGCTGATTGAACATCAAAGCTCGCCGGATAAGCTGATGGCTTTTCGCCTGATGCGCTATATGCTGCAGGCGGGATCCACGGAAAAACCCGGGCCACTCATTCGCGAACTGGCGAAGCAGTCACCCAGGCACAAGGAGCTAATGATGACGATTGCCGAATGGCTGGAAGAGAAAGGTCGTAAAAAAGGTAGAAAAGAAGGAAGGCTGGAGGGGCGTAAAGAAAACTCGCGCAGCATTGCCCTGAAAATGCTCGCCAGCGGGCTGGATCCAAAGATGGTGATGGAGCTGACCGGCCTGAGCCAGGAAGAACTCTCCTCGCTCAGCCCTTAAAACCTGCGGGGCGGCATACCCACCGCCCCATTATGCTTAGCCCATCGTCGGCGAGGCATCGCCGCCTTTATCCCGCTTCACCTCTGTGACTTCATCGCCTTTCTCATTGCGCAGATGAACCTCAAGCTGGTTAAAGGCGATATCAATATTGTTCTCGCGACACAAGCGATCGATAGCGCGGTTAAGCTCATCCACCGCGTAGCTGCGATCGCGAAGTTCACGCACGTACAGGCGCAGTTCATGATCGAGCGTACTGGCGCCGAAGGTGGTAAAGAAGACCGCTGGCGCGGGCTCTTGCATGACTTTCGGATGCTCATGCGCGGCCTGGAGCAGCACTTCTTTGACCTTATCCAGGTCAGAACCATAGGCCACGCCAAGGCGGATGACCACGCGGGTGACGGTGTCGGAAAGCGACCAGTTAATTAAGCGTTCCGTCACGAAGGCCTTATTCGGAATAATGACCTCTTTACGGTCAAAATCCGTAATGGTCGTGGCGCGAATGCGGATTTTGCTGACGGTACCGGAGAAGGTACCAATGGTCACCGTATCGCCAATGCGCACCGGGCGCTCAAAGAGAATAATCAGACCGGAAACAAAGTTACCGAAGATCTCCTGTAAGCCAAACCCTAAACCAACCGACAGGGCGGCCGCCAGCCACTGAAGTTTGTCCCACGAAACGCCCAACGAGCCAAATACCGTCATCGCGCCAATAACAATAATGGCGTAATTAAGAATGGTCGTAATCGCATACGACGCCCCCTGGCGCATATTGAGCCTCGATAGCACCAGCACTTCCAGCAGGCCCGGCAGGTTGCGAATCAACGCCCAGGCGACCATCGACGCGACAATCGCGAACAGCAGGCTGCCCATGGTGACGCTTTTCACGGCGCTGACGCCGGCCTCCGTACCGTTGTAATGCCACAGCGTAATACTGTCGAGATAGGCGAAGACGGTGATCAGATCGGACCAAATCGCCCAGAACAGCACGGCAAATAGCGCGATCATCACCAGCATCGTAATACGTAGCGTTTGTTGGTTAACCTGCTCCAGGGCAATGGTCGGTTCTTCCTGGGGTTCGGCTCCTTCTGCCCCCTCTTTAACCAGATGCTGACGACGCGCCAGCGCCCGGCGCCAGGCAATACGCCGGGCGGCCACGCTCAGGCCGCGCAGAACGGTCTGGTAAAGCAGGTTCCACAGCATCACCAGATAAACGGTTTCAATCCAGCGGCCTGCCAGACGCAGCGTGGTGTAGAAGTAGCCGGTTGCCGTCAGCACCATCAGGGCGATGGGCACTATCGATAGCACGGTGACGGTGATAAGGCGCAGGCTATGGGATTCTTTATCGCGCCAGCTTTCGCGGCACATCGGCAGGACAAGCACCGCGATCAGCAGCAGGTTGAGGAAAATCACGAACTGCCCGAGCACGTCATCCATCAGATGCAGCGGCGACAGTTCCGACATCACGGACCAGAAGTTCAGCGGCAACAGGGCAAGGCTTACGCGGACAATCTGCCGCCGCCAGTGGCTGGTCAACTGCGACGGCATATTAAAGTGGCTCACCGCCACACCGTCTTTTTCCAGCACCTTCCAGCACAGGCCAAACACCAGCCAGAACAGCGCCAGCTTCTTGCTATAGGCCCACAGCAAATCGCTGATATTCAGCTGCATCGTCAGCAGAATCAGACCAATGGCCAGAATCACCAGTACCACAGGCAGCGCGCGGATCAGATCGATCAGAATCGCTTTCGGCGTGTGGAGCTGAGTATCATTGCGCAGCTGCCCCACCTGTGAAGCCAGCTTCGCCTGATACGCTTTCAGCCAGTTAAGGCGCCAGCGAATCAGACCGGCAATCAGCAGCAACGGCAGGCCGGCAAGGAAAGCGATAAATACCGCAGGCCAGGCTTTTTCCCAGTTAACGGTGATTTTCATCGCCTTAAACTGTCCTTTCAGCGCTTCCGGGAAGGATTTAACCCACTCCCAGTCCATAGGACGGTTGCTGTTTACCCAAAAAATCTGCTGCGTCAGAATGGCTTTCAGGTTGGTCGACACGCTCATTAACTGCTGCTGATTGATCTGCAGGTTAATGGCCATCATCAGCTGGTTACCCAGCTGTTTGTTAAACTGATCGAGCAGCTCACGGCGCATATCAACGATTTCGAGAAGCGCGTCATGCACCTCGGGATTCACCTCGCTGCTATGCCCCTCCTCCAGCTTCGCGACGTACGCATCGCTCTGGAACAACGCATCGCGCTGCTGGTTAACCTCAAACTGCTCGAGGCGCAGGTCAGCGATGCGGTTTGTCATGTCGCTCAGCTCCTCCGCAGAGGGCAGCGTTTGCTGCTGCTGATAAAGGATACGCGACAGCAGAAGGCTACCTTTCAGCACGGAGATCTGCTCTTTTATATCACGCTCGGATTGCAAAGCGCGATCGAGCCAGGTCTTCACTTTGATATTGCGCTGAACCAGCTGATTACCATTTTCCGTCGCTGAAATAAGCCTTTCGCTAAGCTGGTGGTTAATATCCAGCTCCTGCTTCACCAGCGGATTGGCCTGAATACGCGCCGTTTCGTCCGGGGACACGGCTTCCTGAGCCGTCTTTTCCGTCAGCGTCAGGCGCTTGCTATTCACCGCTTCCTGCAATAACTGCAGCTGGTGTTCCAGGCGATTGCTGTAGGCGGTGACGTAATCACGCTGCTTTTGCAGGGTATCCTGCAGCACCGTGTTGCCTTCCAGGCTTTTGCGCTGTTGGTCTATCTGCGCATTCAGCAGAGCCTGCTGCGCCAGCAGCAAATTCTGCTGGGTAGGACGCAGCGTCTCCTCGCCCGTCGAGGTGCCGTTCAGACGATTACGGATCTGCTGCAGCTGCTGCGAAGCGGAATACATCGCATTCTGCACGCGTTCCGGCTGCGTCTGTAGAGAAACGAGCTGGCTGTTGTAGGTTGCCAGGTCGTTCTGCGCGTTTTGCAAATCGTCCAGGGTCTGGGAGACACGCGATTCCAGTTGACGTAGCGATAACGTGCTCAGCGTTTTACGCGTCGCCTCATCATCGGGAACATCGCTTAGCGCGTTCAGGCTATCGATAGCCTGATTCATTTTCGCTGGCGCCTGAGTCACCTGCTGACGCAGCTGCGTCGTTTCCGACTTAATGCGTTCAATTTTATCGAGGGTTTCCAGGGTCTGGGTCAGGTCCTGCTGAACCAGCTTGTCCTGCGGGGTCAGATCCTTTTGCTTATTCAGCGTCGCGAGCTGGCTTTGGACCTCAGAACGTTCAGGTAAATCAGCCGCCAGCGCCGGGTTAACGCTAATACAGCCAATAAAAAACATCAGGGTAAGAACAACAGCGGATATGGCGTTTCGCCAACGGATAGTATGCAGCATAGTGTTAACATGAGTGATTGCAAAAGCCGGAGAATACCGGGGATCGTCGCAGCGCGAAGAATAGCACTTCTGTTATCGCGCGAATAGCGGCGGACAGCAGGAAAAATGTCCCTGATGTCCGCAAGGAGACTTAAGCTTCCCGTTCTTCGGAACCGCGTAAGGAGGGGCAAAATTGATACATTTCAAGCAGCGTTTCGACATAAGCCCGCGCCTCTTTGCGCAGATCGAAGGCGTTCGGCGCCAGCAGCCAATTTTCCATTAGGCCAGAAAGGTAGCTGCGCATTAAAATCGCCGCCCGGCGGGTCAATAAATTCGCGGGCAGCATCTTCGCCGCAATGCACTCTTTTAATGTTTGTTCAATACGATCGTAGCTATCAAGGCATAAACTTCGCTGCGCTTCCTGCAGCGTGACCATCTCACCGACGAATTCACATTTATGGAAGATGATTTCCATCATCAGGCGTCGGCGTTCCTCTGTCACCGTTGCTTCAAGGATATACACTAAGATCTCTCTGATAACTGACAGTGGATCGTTGGGGAATTTTGCCCGATACTCAACTTCGAGATCGTTGATGTTGGCTTCAGAAAGTACCCATATTTCATTAAATAAATCTGATTTATTTTTGAAATGCCAATAGATAGCGCCCCTCGTCACACCGGCCTCTTTTGCAATTGCGGCCAGCGAGGTGGATGATACCCCTTGCTGCGAAAACAAACGCAGAGCAACATCCAAAATATGTTGCCGGGTCTCAAGCGCCTGTTGTTTGGTTTTTCGTGCCATAGGTCGATGAGTTTACAGAGGTTACGTTTACATACATTTATGAATGTATGTACCATAGCATGACCATAATAGAAACACAGCAGTGGGTTTGTGGTCGATTGAGCCACTGAACAATTTGAAATTGGACACTCGAGGTTTACATATGAACAAAAACAGAGGGTTAACGCCTCTGGCGGTCGTTCTGATGCTCTCAGGCAGCTTAGCGCTAACAGGATGTGACGACAAACCGGCTCAGCAAGGGGCCCAGCAAATGCCGGAAGTCGGTATTGTGACGCTCAAATCCGCTCCTCTACAAATTACTACCGAACTGCCAGGCCGTACCAGCGCCTATCGCGTTGCGGAAGTTCGTCCTCAGGTCAGTGGCATTATTCTTAAACGTAACTTCACCGAAGGGAGCGATATCCAGGCGGGCGTGTCTCTTTATCAAATCGATCCGGCGACCTATCAGGCCACGTATGAAAGCGCGAAAGGCGATTTAGCCAAAGCGCAGGCAGCGGCAAATATGGATCAGTTAACGGTTAAACGTTATCAGAAACTGTTGGGCACTAAGTACATTAGCCAACAGGATTACGATACTGCCGTGGCGACGGCTCAGCAGAGCAACGCTGCCGTAGTCGCCGCCAAAGCTGCGGTTGAAACCGCGCGCATTAATCTGGCCTACACCAAAGTCACCTCGCCAATCTCCGGCCGCATTGGTAAATCCGCCGTCACGGAAGGCGCTCTGGTGCAAAACGGGCAAACCACCGCGCTGGCGACCGTGCAACAACTGGATCCTATCTACGTTGACGTGACGCAATCGAGTAACGATTTCCTGCGTCTGAAACAAGAGCTGGCCAACGGCAAGCTGCAGCAGGAAAACGGTAAAGCGAAGGTTGAACTGGTCACTAACGACGGTCTGAAATACCCGCAGAACGGTACGCTGGAGTTCTCTGACGTCACCGTTGACCAGACCACCGGTTCTATCACGCTGCGCGCTATTTTCCCGAACCCGGATCACACTCTGCTGCCCGGCATGTTCGTCCGCGCACGTCTGGAAGAAGGGGTAAACCCTGATGCGTTGCTGGTTCCTCAGCAGGGCGTAACCCGCACTCCGCGTGGCGATGCCAGCGCTATGGTTGTCGGCGAAGGTGATAAAGTCGAAGTTCGCCAGATTACCGCCACTCAGGCTATCGGTGATAAATGGCTGGTCACCGAAGGGCTGAAAACGGGCGATCGCGTCATCATAACCGGTCTGCAAAAAGTCAGACCTGGTGTGCAGGTTAAAGCGCAGGAAGTCGTTTCTGACGATAAACAGCAAGCCGCAGGCAACGCTCAGTCAGAACAACCCAAGTCTTAACTTAAACAGGAGCCGTTAAGACATGCCTAATTTCTTTATCGATCGCCCCATATTTGCGTGGGTGATCGCCATTATCATCATGCTGGCTGGGGGGTTGTCGATCCTCAAGTTGCCGATAGCGCAATATCCGACGATTGCGCCGCCGGCAATTTCCATTACAGCCATGTACCCCGGTGCCGATGCTGAAACCGTGCAGAACACCGTGACCCAGGTTATCGAACAGAACATGAACGGTATCGATCACCTGATGTACATGTCTTCTAATGGCGACTCCACCGGTACAGCAACCATTACGCTAACCTTTGAATCCGGTACCGATCCGGATATTGCCCAGGTACAGGTGCAGAACAAGCTGGCGCTGGCGACACCGCTGCTGCCGCAAGAAGTTCAGCAGCAGGGTATCAGCGTTGAAAAGGCATCCAGCAGCTTCCTGATGGTTGTCGGCGTTATCAATACCAACGGCACCATGAATCAGGATGACATTTCTGACTATGTCGCCGCCAACATGAAGGATGCGATTAGCCGTACCAGCGGCGTCGGTGACGTGCAGCTGTTTGGTTCCCAGTACGCCATGCGCATCTGGATGGATCCGAACAAGCTGAATAACTTCCAGCTGACGCCGGTTGACGTTATCAGCGCCCTGAAAGCGCAGAACGCCCAGGTTGCAGCAGGACAGTTAGGCGGTACGCCGCCGGTGAAAGGCCAGCAGCTGAACGCCTCCATCGTGGCGCAGACTCGTTTGACCAATACTGAAGAGTTCGGCAACATTCTGCTGAAGGTTAACCAGGACGGTTCCCAGGTGCGTCTGCGCGATGTCGCGAAGATTGAGCTGGGTGGTGAAAACTATGACGTTATCGCGAAGTTTAACGGTCAGCCCGCCTCTGGTCTGGGTATTAAATTAGCGACCGGCGCGAACGCGCTGGATACCGCCAACGCCATTCGTGCCGAACTGAAGAAAATGGAGCCTTTCTTCCCTTCAGGCCTGAAGATTGTTTATCCGTATGACACCACGCCATTCGTGCAGATCTCCATTCACGAAGTGGTGAAAACGCTGGTTGAAGCAATCATTCTGGTGTTCCTGGTCATGTATCTGTTCCTGCAGAACTTCCGCGCAACGCTGATTCCGACTATCGCCGTGCCGGTCGTATTGCTGGGGACGTTCGCTATCCTCGCGCTGTTCGGCTTCTCGATAAACACGCTCACCATGTTTGGTATGGTGCTCGCCATAGGCCTGCTGGTGGATGACGCCATCGTGGTGGTGGAAAACGTCGAGCGTGTGATGGCCGAAGAAGGGCTACCGCCGAAGGAAGCCACGCGGAAATCAATGGGCCAGATTCAGGGCGCGCTGGTGGGTATCGCGATGGTGCTTTCCGCGGTGTTTATCCCGATGGCCTTCTTCGGCGGTTCTACCGGTGCGATTTACCGTCAGTTCTCGATCACTATCGTTTCCGCGATGGCGCTGTCGGTACTGGTGGCACTCATTCTGACCCCGGCGCTCTGCGCCACGATGCTGAAGCCCATCCAAAAAGGCAGCCATGGCGCAACCACCGGCTTCTTCGGTTGGTTTAACCGCATGTTTGATAAGAGCACGCATCACTACACCGATAGCGTAGGCAACATCCTGCGCAGTACCGGTCGTTATCTGGTGCTGTATCTGATCATCGTTGTCGGCATGGCCTGGCTGTTCGTTCGTCTGCCGAGTTCGTTCCTGCCGGACGAAGACCAGGGCGTATTCCTGAGCATGGCGCAGCTGCCAGCGGGCGCAACTCAGGAGCGTACCCAGAAAGTTCTGGATGAGATGACTGATTACTATCTCACCAAAGAGAAAAACAACGTTGAATCGGTATTCGCCGTTAACGGCTTTGGTTTCGCGGGTCGTGGGCAGAACACCGGCATCGCGTTCGTCTCTCTGAAGGACTGGAGCCAGCGTCCAGGCGAAGAGAACAAAGTTGAAGCGATTACCGGGCGCGCAATGGGCTATTTCTCGCAGATTAAAGACGCAATGGTCTTCGCCTTTAACCTGCCGGCAATTGTTGAACTGGGTACCGCAACGGGCTTCGACTTCCAGCTGATCGACCAGGCAGGATTGGGCCACGAAAAACTGACTCAGGCCCGTAACCAGCTCTTTGGTATGGTCGCGCAGCATCCTGACGTCTTAAGCGGCGTTCGTCCAAACGGCCTGGAAGATACTCCGCAGTTCAAAGTGGATATCGATCAGGAAAAAGCGCAGGCTCTCGGCGTGTCTATCAGCGACATTAACACGACGCTTGGCGCAGCATGGGGTGGGAGCTACGTCAACGACTTCATTGACCGCGGTCGTGTGAAGAAAGTGTATATCATGTCTGAAGCGAAATACCGTATGTTGCCGGAAGATATCGGTAACTGGTACGTACGCGGTAGCGATGGACAGATGGTGCCCTTCTCCGCCTTCTCAACTTCACGCTGGGAATACGGCTCACCGCGTCTGGAGCGTTACAACGGTCTGCCATCGATGGAAATCCTCGGCCAGGCGACACCGGGTAAGAGTACCGGTGAAGCGATGAACCTGATGGAAGAGCTGGCGGGTAAACTGCCTGCGGGCATTGGCTATGACTGGACCGGCATGTCTTACCAGGAACGGTTGTCAGGCAACCAGGCACCTGCGCTGTACGCCATCTCGCTGATTGTCGTCTTCCTGTGTCTGGCTGCGCTGTATGAAAGCTGGTCGATCCCATTCTCGGTAATGCTGGTCGTTCCGCTGGGGGTTGTGGGTGCACTGCTGGCTGCCACCTTCCGCGGATTGACCAACGACGTTTACTTCCAGGTTGGCCTGCTGACCACCATCGGCCTGTCGGCGAAGAACGCGATACTTATCGTTGAATTCGCCAAGGATCTGATGGATAAAGAAGGCAAAGGCCTGATTGAAGCAACGCTGGAAGCCGTTCGTATGCGTCTGCGTCCGATTCTGATGACCTCGCTGGCGTTCATCCTTGGGGTAATGCCGCTGGTTATCAGCTCCGGCGCAGGCTCCGGCGCGCAGAACGCCGTCGGTACTGGCGTAATGGGCGGGATGGTGACCGCGACGGTTCTGGCGATTTTCTTCGTGCCGGTGTTCTTCGTGGTCGTGCGTCGCCGCTTTAGTAAGAAAAATGAGGATATTGAGCACAGCCATCCGGTTGAGCATCATTAATCTCTCTTCACAGGGCCGCATACGCGGCCCTTTTCTTTTCTCTGATTTAAAGCGCACGGATTGTTATTGTTTATTTTATAACCTGAGATATAATATTTAATGATGAGTCGTGGTGCTTATCTCCGTTTTTTCTCTGCGACTTTCCTTCCCGTTTGCCCTAACTCAGAATATTCTCAATCACTGACTTTATGTATGGTTGTCTTCGTATAACGGCAAAACGCAGCGGCTAACTTGATGAAATATAAGGTCAGTGTTCGTTTTTACCGATCGGGGTAACGGCACGATATAATAAAGACCGAGGCATCGAAGATAAATGGACGCTGATAATTGTAATTTTTCGTAATAGCACGATGAAATCTTTTTAAGAGTGGATTATAGTTAAACAGCAAGATTACAATGTATGTGTCAGGTCTGTTAGTCGTGTTCATCCCACAACGGTCGTTTAAACCACTCAAAAGGGGATGCGTTATGGACGAATACTCGCCAAAAAGACATGATATTGCGCAGCTTAAATTTCTCTGCGAAACCCTGTATCATGACTGTCTTGCAAACCTGGAAGAGAGCAACCACGGCTGGGTTAATGACCCGACCTCGGCTGTCAATCTTCAACTTAATGAATTGATCGAGCACATTGCCGCGTTCGCGCTTAATTATAAAATTAAGTATGCTGAGGATAATAAGCTGATTACTCAGATTGACGAATATCTGGATGACACTTTCGTCTTGTTCAGCAACTACGGCATTAACAGTGCGGATCTGCAGAAATGGCGCAAATCTGGCAATCGGTTATTCCGCTGCTTTGTCAACGCCAGTCGGGAAAACCCGGCCAGTCTTTCTTGTTAGTATTATTACAATCAAAAGGTGAATTTATGTCTGATAAAACATTAACCAAAATAGACTATTTGATGCGCTTACGACGCTGTCAGACAATTGATACGCTGGAGCGCGTAATTGAAAAAAATAAATATGAACTTTCCGATAATGAACTGGCGGTATTTTACTCAGCGGCCGACCATCGTCTTGCCGAACTGACGATGAATAAACTGTATGACAAGATCCCGCCTTCAGTCTGGAAATTTATCCGCTAGTTTATTTCAAATGAAAGTCATACATCTCGTGTCGAAAACGCCCCGCTTTGGTGATGATAATAAGTGTGATAGTGCTCACAGATGTTGGCTTAATGCACAGATGAAACCGGTTTCTTTTTATACTATGGCGGCCTGACGATAAGGAAATAGGGGAAGCGTCCATGAGTGAAGAGAAACAAAAAATGATTGCCGGCGAACTGTATCTGGCAGGTGACGCCACGTTGAAAGCCGATCGCCTGCGGGCCAGGCAACTGTTGCACCGCTACAATCATTCGGCGCCTGAAGAACATGAATTAAGAAAAGCATTATTGTCTGAACTGCTTGGGCACGCGAGCGATGCGTATATCGAACCCACTTTTCGCTGTGACTACGGCTACAATATCTCCCTCGGCAAAAATTTCTACGCGAACTTTGATTGCGTCATGCTGGACGTCTGTCCGATTCAAATTGGGGATAACTGCATGCTGGCGCCGGGCGTACATATTTATACCGCCACGCATCCCCTTGACCCCGTCGATCGCAATAGTGGTCAGGAGTACGGAAAACCCGTCACCATCGGGCATAATGTGTGGATTGGCGGCCGGGCAGTCATTAATCCTGGCGTGACTATCGGCGATAATGCCGTGGTGGCTTCAGGTTCCGTGGTAGTAAAAAATGTGCCAGCCAACGCCGTCGTCGGCGGAAACCCGGCACGGATTATCAAAATGCTGGAGAGCGAAAAACGGTAACTGTTATGCTTTTCTGCAACCAATCTGTTACTTTCCCCCTGGATTTACGCAACATAAAATACCCCCCAGGCTGAGCCCGGTTTGTCACGCCTGCATACGGGCTCATGGCAGAATTTGGGGAATAAGATGACAGAAATACAGCTGCTGCTAAAAAGCACCATTGATGAACTTAATGTGAAAGAGAAGCGCGACAATCGTCCGCGCTTTAGCATTAGCTTTATTCGCAATCACCCATGGCTTTTTGTCGCCATGTACGCGGCTTTCCTGGCCACGCTTATTGTGATGCTTCGTTCCGAAACGCTGGTGGATTCTGTCTGGCTGTTAATCGTGTTATTTGTTCTGCTAAACGGTTTCTTCTTCTTTGACGTCTATCCGCGCTATCGTTATGAAGATATCGACGTTCTTGATTTTCGCGTTTGCTACAACGGCGAATGGTATAACACCCGGTTTGTCCCTGAACAACTGCTCGAACGCATTCTGCAATCGCCACGCGTCGGTCGCGATCAGAAGGCGCAGCTACAAAAAATGATCGCCACCAAAGGCGAACTCTCATTTTACGATGTGTTTTCCCTTACTCGCGTCGGTTCTGCGCAATAAGACGATTGAGCGTCCGTACCGCAGCAATAAAATGTGAGGCGGACGTATTTCCGTAGCCCAGAACCAACCCGCTTCGCGCCGTTTTTGCATCAAGATAAAAACGGCTTAATGCCCCGGGCGCCAGCTGAAACCGCCGGGCCTGCTGCGCAATCGCCTGGTCATCCACGTTGTCGATAGCGACGGTCAGGTGCAAGCCCCCCTCGCCGCCCAAGAGTTCATAAGGATGGTTAAGTTCTTGAGCCAGGACGTCCCGCAGCTGCTGCTGGCGTTTGCGGTACAAACGGCGCATGGCGGCCAAATGACGTGCGTAGTGCCCCTCTTCAATGAACAACGCCAGCGCCTTCTGTTCAGCCCGGTGCCCGCCGCGTAATAGCGCCCCAATGGCGCCTTGTGCAGCGTCCGCCAGCGCGGGAGGCATCACCATAAAACCGATGCGCAGCGCTGGAAACAGCGTTTTGCTGAACGTCCCCAGATAAACCACCGGCCCGTGCTTCGCCATCCCCAGCATGGCCGGAATGGGCTCGCCGCTATAGCGAAATTCGCTGTCGTAATCATCCTCAATAATCCACGAATCATACCGGCGGGCATATTCCAGTAACGCCAGTCGTCGCCCGGCGCTCATTACGGCTCCGCAGGGGTACTGATGTGAAGGTGAAGTAAAGATCAATCGCGGCGCTTCGCTATCATCAGAGGTATCAAAACGCATTCCTTCACGATCAACCGGTACGCCCTTTATATGAAGCCCTGATTTGAGAAAGATGCTTTTTGCTCCCGGATAACCGGGCTCTTCCACCCATGCCCTATCGCCGGCTACGCTCAGCAGGTGCGTGCATAAATCGACGCCTTCCAGCGCCCCTTCAGTAATCACAATCTGGCTGGCTTCGCAGCGGATCCCCCGGGAGAGCGCGAGGTGCCGGGCAATGGCTTTTCGCAGTACGAGCTCTCCCTGCGCATCGCCGTAGCCCAGTAATGCGCTGGCCTCTTCGCGCAGTACCCGATCGAGCAGTCGACGCCAGATGGAAAGTGGAAAGTAATTAACCGCAGGCATTCCCGGCGTAAAGAGCAGCGTGGGCGAATCACGGTGAATTGCTGCCGGCAGTCCCTGTAAATATTCAGGGAGCACAATAACGCGCGCCTCAATGTCCCCTTCTCCCTGAGACCTCAAGGGCGCGACGTACGTCCCCTGGCGACTACGCAATAGATATCCTTCTATCGCCAACTGCTCCAGCGCGCTGTTGATGGTATTGCGCGACAGCCCCAGATGCTGCGCCATGGCGCGCGAACCGGGTAGACGACTATCGCCCGCCAGCGTGCCCTGCAAAATAGCCTCGCGCAGTTGCTGATAGAGGGTACGCTGTAGGGTTTCACTTCCCTTACCGCGCAGGGCCTGCTCGAGTAAAGTAAAAAAAGCATCATCCGGAATATTCATCACCGCTCCTCGTGGCACCATAAAAACATACTCTTATGGCACTTTTTATGGAACCAACAAGTGCTTAATCTCATGGCATTCGCCCACAAAGGAAACCCCCATGAGCCATCTTAATCAATTCGATCAGCCCGTTGGCGCTGCCCTGCCCGACTGGCAGCCCCGTCAGCATCCCGAGAGGTTGAACCTGCAGGGTCGCCTTTGCCGGCTTGAGTCATTGCGCTCCACGCACGCCGGTGCGCTGTTTGACGCCCATCGACTGGCCCCGGATACGCGAAGCTGGACATGGCTGCTGCGTGAGCCGGATAACAGCGTCGAGGAATATCGCGCGTGGATAGAGAGCGTGGCCATGCAGGCCGACCCCATTCACTTTGCGGTGATAGATCAGCAGACAGACCAGCCCATCGGCTCACTGGCGCTGATGAGAATCGATGCCAAAAATGGCGTTGTTGAAGTCGGCCACGTTCACTTCTCGCCTCTGTTGAGCCGGACGGCGATGGCAACCGAGGCCCACTGGCTGCTGATGCACTACGTATTTGCTACGCTCGGCTATCGTCGCTACGAGTGGAAATGCAACAGCCTGAACGAGCCTTCACGCCGGGCGGCGCTGCGGCTGGGGTTTCAGTATGAGGGACGCTTTCGTCAGGCGCTGGTGATAAAGGGCCACAACCGCGATACCGACTGGTTTTCGATTATCGATTCCGAGTGGCCACAGATTGACAGAGCAATGCGGCAATGGCTGGCCGCCGACAACTTTAGCGCCGACGGCCAGCAGTTACGAACGCTGGAGAGCTTCCGTTAACGTCTTTTCTTGCGGCCCTGTACGGCCTTAAAGCGGGGATTGCTTTTGCAGATAACGTACAGCCGCCCCTTTCGTTTAACGATCTGGCAATCCGGGTGGCGCTGTTTCGCGCTACGTAGTGAGTTGAGTACCTGCATTATTTGCTCCTCTTCGCATCAATAAAGCCGCCGAAGCGCTGGCGGAAACGTGCGGTGCTGCCTTCGTTGTTGAAGGCCTTCTGTTTACCGGTGTAATACGGATGCGATTTGGAGGAGACGTCGAGCGTCACGTAGGGATACGTCTCGCCATCCAGCTCAATCTCACGCTCGGTGCGGATCGTTGAACCGACTTTAAAGAATTCGTTAGCGCTGGTATCGTGAAAAACCACCGTACGATAATGCGGATGAATATTGGGTTTCATAGCGACCTCAATCATTATGTTATAACATAACAATATCGTACGCCGTGCGAGTCTAAAGATCAACCCTGAGAATGAGAAGGATTATGGGCGGCACAGGCCGCCCGTTACGGATCAAGGGCTCAGCTGATGCGCCAGGGCCCTGAGCTGTTCGGCAATAGACTGCAGGTCTTTGCCGGGCTCCGTTTTCGGCCCGGTAGAGTGGCGCACGACCAGACGGGCCGGAAGAATAGAAGAAGTATGGGAGGTTTCGTTATCGCCGCTATCGAGAAGGCGCCGAACGGCCTCTTTTCCCTGTAAGTCAAGATCCAGCGAAACGGTGGTTAGCGCCGGGTAAAAGAACGAACTTTCATAGGTATCATCATAACCAATAACCGACTTTTCCCCCGGGATCGGTACCTGATGCTGGTGAAACGCGCTAAGCACGCCCAGCGCCATCTGATCGTTCCCCACCAAAACGGCGGTAAAGTTTGGCGTCTCCCGCAACATTTGCAGCGCGCCGGCATAGCCGCTCTGCGCATCCCAGTTACCGCGAATCACCGTGACCGGCTGTAGGCCATAACCTTCGAGGGTTTCTAGCCAGCTTTTCAAACGCAGTTTGGCCGATACCGAGCTTTCCGGACCGGCCAACAGCGCTATCTCCCGATGCCCCATTTCATAGAGATATTTGACGCTGGCTCGGGTGCCGTCCGCCGGGTTAAACGAAACGTTAAACACAGAGCTATAGGGATCGACATCTAAAAACAGACAAACGATATCATCGTTATCAGCGGCAATTTTCTGAGCCTGATCAGTCTCCAGCGGCACGTTGATGATGACCTTATCCACCAGTTGAGACTTAAGTTCATTAATGGAATCTTGAATGCTTTGATTGACGCTCTCATCAATCATTGAAATGAGCACCTGATAACCTTCCACATTCGCATAGCGTTTTACCGCCGCGGCCACCTGGGAAGGCGCATGCAATGCGAGGGAGATCGTAACCAGGCCCACGGTACGGCTTTGCTTGCCTACCAGCTGTTGCGCCAGGCGGTTTGGGACATAGCGTAGCTCCTCAATGGATTTCTCCACCTTGCTGCGCGTGGCTTTGGATACATTAGCAGATTTGTTGAGTACCCTGGACACGGTCTGATAGGAGACGCCCGCATGGCGAGCAACGTCTTCTAAGGTCGCGCTTTTAGACTTCATGGTCCGGTTCCTTATGTTGTTATCCCTGAATTGTAACAGGGGCAATGTAAAAAAACGCTCATTGCCGCCTCCCCCGAACAACAATCAGCATTAAAAGTATTACGCTCACAATACAACAAATTGTGAATGGACTCACCACTCGTAACAAAACCCGCTAATTTATTTGCAGTTAATCACACTATAGCGATCATTCAATTGCCTGAATTTTGGTTTAGGCATTTTATAACATCGGTTATGTGAACGTAATACAAAACAATAAGAGGATAGACATGAACACTACGCTGCGCACACTCTCCGCTGCGTTGGCCGCTGCGCTGATTTCACCATCCGTGTTTGCTGCTTCCGCCACGCTTCCGGGTATCGATTTTCATGGCTATATGCGCGCCGGGGTTGGGGTCTCCGGCGACGGTAGTCAGGCCGAATGGCAAAAAAACAAAATTGGCCGTCTGGGTAACGAGTCCGATACCTACGGCGAGCTGGAGTTGGGCTCGGAGGTCTACAAGAAAAATGACGTGAGCTTCTATCTCGATAGCATGGTCAGCATGGTTTCAGACGGTTCGAACGATAACGAAACCACGCTCGATGATGATGCGCAGTTCGGCCTGCGCCAGCTCAACCTGCAAATTAAAGGGCTGGTCCCCGGCGATCCGAACGCGGTCATTTGGGGCGGTAAACGCTACTACCAGCGCCACGATCTGCACATCATTGATACCAAATACTGGAACATTTCCGGATCCGGCGCCGGGATCGAAAACTATACCCTCGGCCCTGGCGCCGTCTCATTTGCCTGGATCCGCGGCGACGCGAATGACGTTGACTACCGCGTCGACGGCGACAGCAACGTGAATATTAACTACCTTGACCTGCGCTACGCAGGCTGGAAGCCATGGGCCGGGTCGTGGACCGAATTTGGTATCGACTACGCGATGCCTAACACCACCAAAAAGCAGGACTCCTACGGCGGCCTGTATGATGCAGAAAACGGCGTCATGCTAACCGGTGAAATCAGCCAGGATATGCTGGGCGGTTACAACAAAACGGTGCTGCAGTACGCAAACAAAGGGCTGGCGCAGAACATGGTTTCCCAGGGCGGCGGCTGGTATGACATGTGGAACTACGTCAATGACGCCACCGGCTATCGGGTGATCAATACCGGTTTAATTCCGATCACCGAAAAATTCTCTATTAACCACGTTCTGACCTGGGGCTCCGCGGACAACATCACCGATTACACGGATAAAACGCGCATGCTGTCGCTGGTAGCTCGCGGACAGTATCAGTTCACCGAATATGTACGCCTGATTGGCGAAGTAGGCGGTTTTTACCAAAAAGATAGCTACAAGAACAATACGGACTATAAGCAGGCCGGTGAGAAATACACCATCGCGCTGGGCCTGGCCGATGGCCCTGACTTTATGTCTCGCCCGGAACTGCGTATTTTCGCTTCTTATCTGAATGACTCAGAAAATGGTAAACCGTTCGAAGATCAAACTGCCAATAATACGTGGAACTTTGGTGTCCAGGTCGAAGCCTGGTGGTAAGAGTAGCTAAACTGTTTTATCTCCAACTGTAAGGTCGTTAATTACCCTCCGGTAATGATTATTGCCATTGAATGCTTTGTTTTATTTTCGGGATAACCCATTATTGCGTTATCCCGTTTTATTTTATTTACGGCTGGCAAAGTGTTCGTCAAGTAATTGTCGCAAAGCATCCGACTGCTTACCGAAAATAGCATGCACCTGCTGCCCAAGAATAATCACGCCAAGCGCGCCCTGCTGCTGTAGTCCCTGAGAGTCAACAATCGACAGATTGTTCACCGTGACGCGCAAGCGGGTAATACAGGCGTCAACGTTGATGATATTTTCCTCACCGCCGAAAGCCTGAATTAACCGTTCAATCTGTTGTTGTTCCGCAGGGCTTAACGTTACCGCCGGACGAGACTGGGAGAAGTAATTCAGAAAGGATTTTAAACTCACCATAATAGACTCCTGATAAGCAGATAAAAAAACGCCTGCTCGCAGGAGCAGGCGCGGATAGAGAGAAATTACGCGTGACGACTGAGGATGCGGCAATCCCATGCTTTTAAGATCAACGGCGCGTTCAGGGCCGTGCCGGTGAGGGTATCCTGATAGCCCTGCGGTAAGGTCACCTGCTGCTGCTGCGCGCTGTAGTTTTGCAGGAACACGTAAGTAGTCTCACCGTCCGTGCGCGCGGTCGCCACCACGCCCGGCGGGAAATCGGCCTCCACCGCGCGCGGCAGCGCCAGCTCTTTACTTATGGCGCTGAAGAAGTCCCGCTGGAAAGCCAGATCGTTGCGCGAAGCGACGTGCCAGGCCTTGCCTTTACCTACGTGATTGACGGTGACCGCCGGTCTTCCCGCGTAAAAATCATCGCGGTAGGTCGCCAGCGGCTGCGCCGTTTCGGCGTGGATCAGTTCACACAGATGGCGTACCTGATACGGCCCCTGCAGCCCCCCTTCATTGCCCGCCAGCCCCTGTACCAGATTACGTTCGCCATCGTTCAGGCAGTCAATCTCTTCCGCCCAGATGCCCAGCAGCTTGCGCAGCGGACCCGGGAAGCCGCCGAGATAGCACAGGTCCGATTCGTTAACAATTCCCGTCCAGTATGTTGTAACTAAGTGGCCGCCGTTGGCCACAAACGCTTCCGCGCGTTCGGCAAAGCCGTCGCGAACCATATACAGCATCGGGGCAATAACCAGCCGATAAGCGCTCAGGTCAACGTCAGCATCAATAATATCTACCGCAATCCCCTGTTCCCAGAACGGACGATAGTGCTCGTTGACGGTATTTTCATACTCCATCCCGAGATTACGCGGCCCCTGAGCATCATCCAGCGCCCAGCGGTTTTGCTGGTCAAAGATAATCGCCACTTGCGCATCCGTCCGGCAGCCCACCACGCCCGGCAGCTGGCTTAACATCTCGCCAAGCTTAGTCACTTCACGGCCCACGCGCGTATCCAGGTGACCGACGTGATCGATAATTGCGCCATGGAATTTCTCTACCGAACCGCGACTCTTACGCCACTGGAAATACTGTACCGAGTCAGCCCCGTGCGCTACCGCCTGCAGAGAAGAGAGAATATGCATTCCCGGTTTTTTCAGCTTGCTGGTCGGCTGCCAGTTAGTCGCGCTCGGCGTGGACTCCATCAGGACAAACGGTTTTCCGCCCTTCAGGCTGCGCATCATATCGTGATACATGGCGGTGTAGCAGGCCAGCGTGGTTTCATCTTTATCGCGATGCCACATGGGGTAGCTGTCCCACGAGATGAAGTCCAGCGCCGGCGCCAGCTGCCAGTAGTCGTAATCGTAGAAATACTCCATAAAGTTGGTTGTCACTGGCAGCTCAGCATTCGCCGCTTTCAGCGGCGCAATTTCGTGGCGGCAGAAATCCGTCACCTGAGCGGTATTGAAGCGATGCCAGTCAAGGTTCAGACCATGAATGGAGACTTCCCCCTGCGGAGCCGGGGATTCGATCTGCGACCAGTCGCTATAGGTGTGGCTCCAGAAGGTGCTCCACCAGGCGTGATTAAGATTATCCAGCGTTTCATAGCGCGCTTTCAGCCAGTCGCGGAAACGCTCCTGGCACAGGCTACAGTGGCACTCGCCGCCATACTCATTGGAGATATGCCAGCCCAGCACCGCCGGATGCTGCGCGTAGCGCTCCGCCAGCAGGGTGTTAATTTTCAGGGTTTTCTCACGATAGACCGGCGACGACATACAGTGGTTGTGACGCCCACCGTGCAGCGCAGGCACGCGATCGCGACCGACGCGCAGGACCTGAGGGTACTTTTGCGACATCCACGCCGGGCGCGCGCCGCTTGGGGTCGCGAGAAAGACGTGAATTCCGGCGGCATACAGTTTATCCAGGATACTGTCCAACCAGCCAAACTCAAATACGCCTTCCTGAGGTTCAAGTTTCGCCCAGCTAAATATTCCTACCGACATGACATTACATTTTGCCTGCTGCATCATGGCAATATCTTTATCGATAATATCGGGATAGTTCTCCCACTGCTCCGGGTTATAGTCGGCGCCATGCAATAGCGCATTGACCTTCGGACTCAAAGGCGCAAATTTTTTCATAATAAACATCCTGAAGTTTAAAGCTGAATAATTAATTAAATACCTTCATCGACGGCAACGCTTTCCCCTGGCAATCAAACAGCGCCTGATTTTCCCGGGCATTCCCCTCTTTCCACTCATCGTGGATATATTTCATTCCGGCAGGCGTCGCCCAGGTATTTCCCGGCACGGCAATCCACGTCGGCTCCCAATAAAAAATACCTTTACCGCGGTGGCCCGGTACGTCCGCAACGGCCTGCATTAAGTCGTGAATATAATTATATTGCCCCTGTATGGTGGCAGGATAACCGCCATCCTTTTCCTCTTTTGCCTGGAAACTATTTTCGGCGTTGTCGCAGTTTTCCAGGGTATAGGCATAAGCGGCCTCTACCACAATCACGTCTTTGTTATAGCGCTTGCTGATATCATCCATATTAGCCTTCAGTGCGCTAATCGGGCCATTCCAGTAGGTGTACATCGACAGACCAATAATGTCGTAAGGCACGTTGCGCTTGCTGATTTCATCAAACCACCAGCGGAAGGTGTCGTTTTTCGTGCCTTCGGCCAGGTGAAGCATAATTTTAACCTGCTCACCGGCGGTGAGGTTTTCCTTCAGGCCATCGATGGCGGCATTAAGCAGCCCCGCCAGGCGATCGAACTCGCCGCCGCCCTGCCCCCAGCTTTTGCCTTCCGGCCACAGCATACCGCCGTTGATCTCGTTGCCGATCTGCACCATATCCGGCAGTACGCCCTCCTGCTTAAAGCGGGCAATCGTATCGCGGGTGTAGTCATGAATGGTGGTTTTCAGCTGCGGATAATCCATTTTCTCCCAGGCCTTCGGCTTGAACTGCTTGCCGGGATCGGTCCAGAAATCGCTGTAGTGAAAATCAAGCAGCAGCTTCATCCCCTGTGCTTTTGCCCGCTTCGCCAGCGCCAGCGTCGCCGCCAGATCGTTATCGCCGCCGCCGTAGCGCTGACCCTGGGCGTCTTTTGGATCGACCCACAGGCGCAGGCGAACATAGTTCACGCCGTCGGCCTTCAGAATCGCGATCGGATCCTGCTGCTGATTATTGTGGTTAAAAAACTTTGCGCCATGCTTTTCCGCGTCCAGCAGCGTGGAGATATCCGCGCCTTTAATAAAATCAGCGGGCATGTTGCTAAACGCTTTGGTTTGTAGCGCGTCCGCTGCCAGCGTACTGGCGGAGAAACAGCATGCCAGAGAAACAGCAAGCCACGCGGGTGTTAATCTTTTCATGGGGTTATCCTTTTGTACTGCCAGAGGTGAGGCCGGAAACAAAGTATTTTTGTAGCGCCAGATAGAGAATCGCTACCGGCACGGCAATCAGCACCGCGCCCGCCGCGTAGGTGGTGTAGCTGGCGCCCATTTTCTGCGCCACCAGGTTATACAGGCCGATCGGCAGCGTGTACTTATCCGGGGTACGCAGAATGGTGCTGGAAAGGATGAAATCCCCCAGCGGGCCGGTAAACGAGAACAGCGCCACCACCGCCAGAATCGGCTTCGACAGCGGCATAATGATTTCGAAGAAGATGCGGAAGCTGCTGGCGCCATCCATCCGCGCGGACTCATCCAGATCTTTAGGGATCGCGTCCAGGTAGCCCTTCATGAGCCAGGTATTCATCGGGATCATGCCGCCCACGTAGATCAGCACCAGCGCCAGATGGCTGTTGATCAGCCCCAGCAGCTGAGAGAGAACAAAGATCGCAATCAGCGCCGAGAACTGCGGGATCATCTGCAACAGCAGAAATAACATCAGCCCGTTCTGCCGCCCTTTGAAACGAAAGCGCGAAAACGCGTAGGCGGTGAAGCTCACGCTGATTAAGGTCAACACCATGGTCATGAAGCTGATTTTCATCGAGTTCCAGTACCAGGTGAGATAATTCACATTGCCGTTAAACAGATCCGCGTAATGCTGGAACGACAGGTTTTCAGGAATAATCGACGTACTCAGCAGACTGTTCCCGGCGTTCAGCGACGCCCCTACCGTCCAGACCAGCGGGTAAATAATCATCGTCGACACAAAGATGACCACTAGCCAGGTGAGTGACAAGCGAATCCACTTTTCGCGTTTAATACTCGGTGATTTAGCCATGTTGCTTCCCTTACGCCATGTCGTCGTTTTTGAAGGATTTCGTGGCGCGGAACTGCCACAACGCCAGGCCGACGACAAAAATCGACAGCAGGATCGTGATGGTCGCCGCGATAGCGTATTGCGAAGACGACATGGTCAATTTGTAGATCCACGACACCAGAATATCCGTACCGCCGGCATTCGACCCCGCTACCGCCGGCCCGCCGTTGTTGAACAGGTAGATGATGTTGAAGTTGTTAAAGTTGAAGGTGTACTGAGTGATGATGATCGGCGCAATAGAGTAGAGCACCAGCGGCAGAGTAATGGTCCGCAGGCGGGTAAACGCGCTGGCGCCATCCATGGTGGCCGCTTCATACAGATCGTCCGGGATCGCCTGCAGGACGCCGGTGGTCATGGCGAAAACAAACGGGAAACCCAGCCAGGTCTGCATCATGATCAGCGCCGTCTTGGTCCAGAACGGGTCGGTCAGCCACGCCTTCGGACTGATGCCAAAGAAGGACAAAATGGCGTTGTTAATCACCCCGAATGAATCATTGAACATGCCGGCAAAAACCAGAATCGTCACGAATCCCGGTACCGCCCACGGCAGAATGAAAATCGTACGGATCATCGGCTTAAAGCGCAGATCTTTCTGGTTGACCAGAATCGCCAGCAGCACGCCGACGGTACATTGCAGGGTCGTCGCCAGCAGCGTCCACACCACCGTCCACTGCAGCACATCAAAGAAGGTCGAACGCCAGATGGATAATGTGAAGATGTTGATGAAGTTTTTGAATCCCACCCAATCCACCAGCTTCGCCGGCGGCGTGTGGTAAAGATTGTAGTTAGTAAAGGCGATAGCAAAACCAAACAGGATCGGGAAGATGACCACAAACACCAGCAGTATGAAGCCGGGCGTGATCATCAGATACGGGAAACCCTCGCTGAGCAGCATCTGATACTGCTTGCGTACGCTATTCAGCGCCACGCCTTCATCGCGCTTTTTGCCGTTAACCCAGGCGTCGCGCAGCGAGAGGAAATAGACCAACACACCGAATGCGATAATCAGTACGCTGATTATCCCTTCCGCCAGCAGGAAAATAGAGTTATCCCGCGGGACTTCCTCGCCTAAGGTATATAACCCCCACAGGCCTTCGCTGAGAAAGTCATAGAAAATACTCATAAAACTGCTCAGCAGCACCAGGAAGACGATCCCCTTCAGCCACTGGCGGTGATAAAACTGCCCAAAACCCGGCACGATAGCCAGCAACAGGCCGCACCACGCATGGCGTCCTGCGCCGCGCGCTTCGGCAATATTTTCGCTGGGATTGATAATCACACACGACTCCTTCTGAAAACGGGAGGATGACCCTCCCGTTCTGTTACATCACCGGATTATTGATTGCTGGCCTGCATGGCTTCGATCTGCATCTTGATCTGCTTCTCTGCGTTATCGAGCGCCGCCTTCGGTTCCTGTTTACCGGTCAGGCTAAGCTCCAGCGCGGCGTTCGCCGGGCCCCATACTTCGCCCATCTCCGGGATCCCCGGCATCGCCGTCGCCCGCGCTGACTGCACCGCCACCGCGCTGGCTTTTTCGTCATTCTTAATCAGCGGATCGTCAATCATGGCCTTCAGCGGCGGGATTTCCCCGGTGGCGACATAGCGCGCTTTTACGTACTGCGGCTGGTTGATGAACTCGATAAACTGCTGCGCCAGCGCTTTATCTTTACTCCACGTCGAGACCACATAGCCTTTCACACCGAGGAAGGAGCTCATCGGTTTGCCGTCCGGCAGCGTCGGCAGAGGCGCGACGCCATAATGAATGCCTGCCGCTTCATACGGCTGGAAAGCCCACGGGCCGTTAATCACCGCTGCCGCTTTCTTCTCGGTGAACAGCGAGTCGATGGCGTTCAGCCCGTTATCGCCGAGGATCCCCGCCGGGAAGACCTTGTCGGTGTAGAATTTTGTCAGGAAAGTCACCGCTTCGACCGCGCCTGGCTTATTCAGGCCAACATCCTGCGGGTTGAAGCCGCCCTTATCATTTTTGCCAAAGATATAGCCGCCCATCGGACCGATGGCGCCCCAGCTGTAATAAATTTGGTCAAACTTCGCCAGCAGGCCGTACTTACCCTCTTCGCGCTGCTTCTTCGAATAGTCGAACCACGCCTGCAGGCTATCCAGCGGCTTGTCGATCAGGTCTTTGTTGTAAATCAGCACCAGGGTTTCCACCGCTTTCGGTACGCCGTAAAGCACGTTATCCATATGGAAAGCGTTGATTGATGCTGGCGTAAAGGCCTCCTGCTTCGCCTGGTCCAGCGTCAGGGGAGACAGCAGCCCCTGGACGACCGCACCGCCTAGCTGGTCATTAGGGATCACCAGCACGTCCGGGCCAATGCCCGCCGGGCCATCAAGGCGCAGCTTTTCCAACTGCTGGGCATACGGCATTTCCTGCACGTTCACCTTAACGTTGAACTGCTTTTCAAAATCATTTACCGCAGCCTTAATGCCGTCGGATTTTTTGATGTCTTCCCAGACGTTGAGCTGTCCGGCCGCGTGCGCCTGCAGGCTCACCAACTGCCCGGCAGCCAGAGTAGTAAGGATCAGTGCAGCAAGAGTGTTCTTTTTCATTATCAACCTCATGTGAAGGTATAACAATTTAATGGTTTTTATTGGGCGATGTGACTTCCGAAAATCTTTCAGTTAACTGATAAACGGTGATTCATAAACAAATATGCCGTTATTCCTGATTTGTTATACGGTACGCTTTGAATGCTGACAAAACTACTGAAAGCTGCCAGTTGTGTGATCATGATTGCAGAAATGAAACATCGATATAGGGTGCTAAAACTCTGGAAGTTATAGTCACTACATGATTTTAGTGTCGTTGAGCATCGCTCGGCTGAATTGTTACACGTTATACAAATAGCGCGTCGCAGCCCAAATCCCAACGGCAAAAACGGCTACTAACCCGGGGAATGTTGATGTCCAATATACGACTGAGGAATGTCACCAAACGGTTCGGCAGTACAGTGACGCTGCATCAGGTAAACCTTGATATTGAAGATGGCGAATTTGCGGTTTTCGTCGGTCCGTCAGGCTGCGGCAAATCAACGCTGCTGCGAATGATTGCCGGTCTCGAAGAGGTGAGCGAAGGTGAAGTACTGATAGGCGATGAGGTCATGAACGACGTCGTTCCCGCCCATCGCGGCGTCGCCATGGTATTCCAGTCCTATGCGCTCTATCCGCATATGACGGTAGCGGAAAATATGGGCTATGGCCTGAAGGTGAATAAAGTGCCAAAAGATGAAATTCGCCGCCAGGTTGAAATGGTGGCAAAAACGCTGCAGCTCTCTCATCTGCTGGATCGCAAACCTAAGCAGCTCTCCGGCGGCCAGCGCCAGCGCGTGGCGATCGGTCGCGCCATCGTGCGTAATCCACGGGTGTTTATGTTTGATGAACCCCTCTCCAACCTTGATGCCGAGCTGCGCGTTGAGATGCGCCTGCATATTGCTAAACTGCATCATGAACTCAAAACCACCATGGTTTATGTTACCCACGATCAGGTTGAAGCGATGACGCTGGCCGATAAAATCGTGGTGATGAACTACGGCAAAGTTGAGCAGATGGGTTCGCCGATGTCGCTGTATTACAACCCGGTCAATAAGTTCGTTGCGGGATTTATCGGTTCGCCGAAAATGAACTTCCTGCCCGCGACGGTCACCGCATGGCAGCCGGGCCAGCTTAGCGTCAAGATGGCGCAAGATCACAATCTGACGCTCAATATCACCACATCGCCGCTGCAGCCCGGCGCTGCCGTTACCCTCGGTATTCGTCCTGAACATCTCTCAACCGATGTGAATATCGGTACCGTGGTTGAGTTTCAATGTGAAGTCGTCGAGAGACTGGGTAACAACACCTATCTGTTCGGCCAGTGCTACGGCCACGATAACGTCAAAATTCTGCTGCCCGGCGACGTTCATTTCCGTCCCTGGCAGAAAATCAGCGTCGCGTTCGACGATCGCTACTGCATGGTCTTCGACGAAAATGACCTGCGGATTAGCGCCGACATCGCCGCGCCGGACGCTCATTAAACGCAACATCTGATTGTCATGATTGCGCTTTAGAATATGAATCTGTGCTGACAACGCTTATTGCCAGCATACCTGCCCTCGTTTTTCTCCGCGACGCTTCATGCCTTGAGCGTCGCGGTTCATCCACTGTTAGCCCGAATTCGTTGCTATCTTGCGGTTCGGGCCTTTTTCTACCCCGTGGTGAATCCTCTTTTATCTTTCGCGTATACTCATCGAACCCCTCCATAAAATAAGGAAATACTCATGACGACCCGGCATCAGGTGAGTCTGGTTACAGGGGTATTGATACTCGCCATTATCTTGCCGGTCATACTGAGCATCTGGCTGGCGACGCAGCAGGCCAAAGAGCAGTTTTATAGTGAGCTGGACAACTTTTCCGTCCGCGTGCTGGCGCGCGTTCAGCAGGTTGCCGATCAGGCAAGAGAGGCGCTGAAAGAAGCAGATGCGCATACGGCCACGACCTGCAGCCCAGAGCATCTGCTCACTATGCGACGGATCGCCTATACCCACCGCTACATTCAGGAAGTGCTGTGGCTACGCGAGGGTATTCCGCAGTGCTCCTCTCTTGAAGAGCACCAGGTGTCGGTCACCTTTCCCGCTCCCGACCATCTCACTGCCGATGGCTACCGTACCTGGCTCACGTCGGTTAGCGACCTGGGACTGAAACATAAAATGACGGCCATGGGCAGCGAACATCACGTGGTGATGATCGATCCGGTGTCGTTTATCGATGTCATTCCGTTAGGTCATGAAGAAATTCACACGCTTTTGTTTGGCACGAAGCGCGATCAAATCATTATCAGCAGTAAACCGCTCAGCGCTGCCGTCTGGGAGAAAATTAAGCATCTGGATGCCGAAACCTTAACCCTCGATAGCACCGTTTATCGTCTCCATCGTATCCCGGAACTGGGGTTGGCTATCGCCACCTGGTCCTCGACGGTGCCGCTGCAGAATAAGCTACATCAGCAGCTGATGCTGTGGCTGCCGATTGGTTTGTTCACCAGCCTTCTGGCCTCATTTCTGCTGCTTCGCCTGCTGCGCAGGCTGCGCTCGCCGCGTAATGGGATGCTGGATGCGCTGAATTCCCATGCCATCCAGGTCTATTACCAGCCTATTATTTCGTTGCAGAGTGGAAAGATCGTCGGCGCGGAGGCGCTTGCTCGCTGGAGGCAGCCCGATGGGAGTTTCTTATCGCCGGATATTTTTATTCCGCTTGCCGAACAAACCGGGCTGATTACCCGCTTAACCGAAGATATTGTACGGAAAATTTTTGCCGATCTCGGTACCTGGCTGCGCCAGCGTCCGGAGATACACATCTCGATAAACCTATCGGTCGATGATTTGCGCTCGCCAAAGCTGCCGCTCCTGTTGCAAGAGCAGCTTCAGCTTTGGGGCATCAGCGCTCAGCAGATCATTCTGGAAATCACCGAGCGCGGTTTTGTCGACCCGCAAACCACTTTGCCGGTGCTCGCCGGCTATCGGCAGGCCGGACACCGTATTTCCATCGATGACTTCGGCACCGGCTACTCCAGCCTGAGCTATTTACAAAAACTGGACGTAGACACCCTGAAAATCGATAAATCGTTTGTCGATACGCTGGAGTATGAACTGCTGACGCCGCACATTATTGAAATGGCGAAAGCGCTCAATCTGACGACCGTCGCAGAAGGCGTCGAAACCGAAAGCCAGCGCGACTGGCTACGTATGCATGGCGTGCAGTATGCCCAGGGCTGGCTTTATAGTAAGGCGCTGCCAAAAGAGAAATTTATCCTGTGGGCGGAGAATAACCTGAAGGCGGATTCGGCGCCCTCCGTGGTCGCTCACCTTTGAGCCTATTTCAGATAGGATTTTATTACCTGCATTACTACATCAAGGTCAGCTTCGCGCTGGCCCTCCTCCGGCTCTTTAACGACGTGATCCGTTAAATGCCCCTGGATAACCTGCATCATCATGCCGTTTACCGCACCGCGAATCGCAGCCAGCTGCTGTAAAACCTCGGCGCATTCATGTTCGCGGTTTAGCATTTTTTCCAGCGCGGCGCTTTGTCCCTGAATTTTCTTCAATCGGGTCAATAACATCTTCTTGTGACGAACGGTATGTGACATTACGCGATCCACTATTTGATTAATCGATCGTTTTGACTAACGACCACGATACACAATGAGAACAGCATAACATGCTCTACTCCCCCGGAGTATTTTTCTACTGGGGGGTAGTATTTATGTACTGGGGGGGAGTAGCATACCAATACTTTAGGTTAGAGATCACGTTATGACCGATTTCGCTTCACTCCTGCAGCAGGGCAATGCCTGGCTATTTATTCCCAGCGCTATTCTGCTGGGCGCCCTGCACGGCCTTGAGCCCGGGCATTCAAAAACCATGATGGCGGCGTTTATCGTAGCTGTCCGCGGAACCCTGAAGCAGGCGGTGCTGCTGGGGCTGGCGGCGACGGTGTCGCATACGGCGGTGGTCTGGCTGGTGGCCATAGCAGGCCTGTGGTTTGGCCGCGGCTGGAATGCGCAAACGTCGGAACCCTGGTTTCAACTGTTCTCAGGGATCCTTATCGTACTGATTGCCTGCTGGATGCTGTGGCGTACCTGGCACGAATCTCGTTCACATCACCATGAGCATGAGCATGAGCATGAGCATAATCATGAACACCACCACCACCCGCATGAACATCATCCCCACGTTCATCAACCTCCGCTGGTTGCCGCCGATGACTGGCAGAACGCCCATCAGCGCGCGCATGCGCAAGAGATCAATCGCCGCTTTAACGGGCAACGGGTCACGACCGGGCAGATCGTCTTGTTTGGACTGACGGGGGGGCTCATTCCCTGTCCGGCGTCAATAACCGTGCTGCTTATTTGCCTGCAGTTGAAAAAGTTCTCGCTGGGCGCAACCCTGGTGCTGGGGTTTAGCGTTGGGCTGGCGCTCACTCTGGTGGCTTCCGGCGCAATTGCCGCGCTGAGCCTGAAGCACGTAGCCAACCGCTGGCCTGGGCTGAACGATCTCTCGCGCAAAGCGCCGTGGATTTCCGGCACCCTGATTATGGTGGTGGGCTTCTATATGCTGCTGCATGGCTGGAGTCATCTGTAACGCGTCTATCGCCATCCCCACAAACGATGGGGATGGCAAAGATGAATTACTCATCCAGGAGCGGAGCAAAGCCGCCGTATATCATTCGTTTTCCATCAAAGGGCATATTATCGCCAAACTCTTTCATTCGCGGGTCGGCCATCATTTTGGCATTGGCGGCATCGCGAGCCTCTTTAGAGGGATACTCAATCCAGCTGAATACCACCTCTTCACCCTCCTCAGCTTTCACCGCCATGCGAAAATCGGTCAGCTTGCCATCCGGGACATCATCCGCCCAGCACTCGACCACGCGTAATGCGCCAAACTCTTTAAATAATGGCGCGGCCTTTGCTGCCATCTCGCGGTATGCCTCCTTATTTTCCGCCGGTACGGCAACGACAAAACCATCAACATACTTCATGAGTCTGCTCTCCGAAGTGAACAGTACGACCGGAGAATCCGGCCGTATCTGAATTGATAAGTTTAGTCGCCAGGCCTGATGGCAGCGTAAAATCAGGAAATAGCCTCACCGGGTTTCGCCAGAGCCTTACGCGCGGCCGGCTGATGGAACCACGGCAGGCACAGCTGGATCAGCGGGC
This sequence comes from Klebsiella sp. MBT K-1, assembly GCF_002556465.1. Taxonomy (NCBI): domain Bacteria; kingdom Pseudomonadati; phylum Pseudomonadota; class Gammaproteobacteria; order Enterobacterales; family Enterobacteriaceae; genus Klebsiella; species Klebsiella sp. MBT K-1. The sequence goes on from NZ_PDEL01000004.1 coordinate 248,728, forward strand.
CGATAGTTAACGCGTAGAGTACGGTTCCCACGCCAAACTTGCCGCCCATCATCCAGCCAATCAGCAGAACCGAAACTTCAATCGCGGTGCGAATACCGCGCAGCGACCATCCAGTACGGGCATGCAGGCCGGTCATCAACCCATCGCGCGGCCCGGGACCGAAACCCGCGCCAATATACATCCCCGTCGCCAGCGCATTCAGTACGATAGCTCCACCCAACAGCAGGCTACGCGCCACCAGCGAATCTAACGGCGGCAGCACGGCCAGAGTCGCATTTGCCGCCAGCCCCAGCACAATGACGTTACTTACCGTCCCCAGCCCCGGCATTTGCCGTAGCGGGATCCACAGCAGCAGTACTGCCGCTCCCGTCAGGATCATGACCGTACCGAAATCCAGATTAAACTGTTTGCCGATCCCTAAATGAAAAACATCCCACGGGTCTGCCCCCAGATTGGCGTGAACAAATAACGCGGTCGACACGCCGTACAGGACCAGACCAATGTAAAGTTGCAGCAAGCGACGTACCATTTTTCACCTCAGGACAATTGCGATTTCCCTCATCATCAGCAAAAATGGATTGATAATTAATGGCCAGTTTTTAAAAAGTGGATTGCTATGTCATCTCGTCGCTTTGGTTCACAATCGCTGGTACGGCTGCTCGGCAACTGGCAGGAGTCCACCTCTCGTACGCCTATCTGGCGTCAGCTGGCGGAAGCGCTGCGCCTGCTTATCCTCGATGGCCGCCTCGCGCTGGAAACCCGCCTGCCGGGCGAGCGTGAACTGGCGGCATCCCTGAATATCAGCCGCACCACGGTTGCCAGCGCGCTCGGGCAGCTGCGGGAGGAGGGCTATCTCTATAGCCGCCAGGGAAGCGGTTCGCGGATCGCCCTGCCGGAGCGTCCGGTGGAAGCATCAGCCCAAAAACCGGACCCGCTCTCGGTGAATTTGGCCGTTGCCGCCCTGAGCGCCGGACCCGAGATCCATCAGGCCTACAGCCAGGCTCTGAAGATCATGCCTGAGCATTTATCCAATACCGGTTACGATCAACAAGGGCTAGCGCTGCTGCGCGAAGCTATCGCCCGCCGCTATAGCGAACGCGGGCTGCCAACCCGCAGCGATGAGGTGATGATCGTCAACGGGGCGCTTAGCGGCTTTGCGCTGGTTCTGCGTTTATTCACCGGGCCCGGCGATCGGGTGGTGGTGGATGCGCCAACTTACCCCATGGCGCTTAGCGCGATTCAGGGCGCATCATGCCGTCCGGTTAGCGTTGCGTTACCGCAGCAGGGATGGGATTGCGACGGTTTGGCGGCAACGATCGCCCAAACGGCGCCGCGCCTGGCGTGGCTGATGCCGGATTTTCATAATCCTACCGGCCGCTGTATGGATAGCGCCACGCGCCAGTGGGTAGCAGATATCGCCGCGCAAACCCGCACCACGCTGGTGGTAGACGAAACGATGGTGGATTTATGGTACGACGCCCCGCCGCCGCCGCCTTTAGCGGCGTTTAATCCCGATGCCCCGGTAATAACCATCGGATCGGCAGGAAAAAGCTTTTGGGGAGGCCTGCGCATAGGCTGGATCCGCGCCTCTTCACGAACCATTGCCTCGCTGGTTCAGGCGCGCGACTCTCTCGATCTCGGTTCCCCGCTGCTGGAACAGCTGGCCTGCTGCTGGTTGCTTGAGAATGAGAAAGGGCTGCTGCCGTCACGCCGCGCCATGCTGGCGACCCGCCGGGATATGTGCGGGGCGCTGATGGCGGAATATTTTCCCCACTGGCGCTTCACTCCGCCGGAAGGGGGGCTCTCTTTTTGGGTTGAATTACCCGGCATGCTGGCGACGCTCTTTTCCGTTCGCGCTGAAAGCCGCGGAATTCACATCGGGACGGGCACACGCTTTGGTCTGGCCGGCGCGTTTGATCGCTATTTGCGTTTGCCCTTTACCCTTTCGGATGAGGAACTACGCAGCGCGTTTACTACATTGCAGCCGCTATGGCATAGTCTTACGGAGCAGAAGGAGAGCTTTCGTCTAAGGAAAATCATCTAATAAAATATCGACGGGCTGGAGCCAGCCCGTCAAAAACCATCATCCGTGATGCATATGAGATGTTTTTATAAAATTGCCGTTCAATTTTGTCTTTCTGACGTGTCAGCCCGATGACAAAATTAAAATAGTTTCATTAATGCTGACGCGGGATCGGAAACCCTTTCAGAGAAATAATAAAGCCGTCTTCATCTTTTTTAATTTTTGCACCGGTGTCACACCAATCGGAGGCAATGCGAAAAAACTCATCGCTACCGATATTCCAGTTCAGGCGTACGTGCTTGACGTAGCCGGAACGCAGCATGTCGCAGGCTTCGCTATAGTTGCTGGCTGTAGAGAGTTGTTGTTTCATTTTCTCTTCTTCAGAATTTTACGTAATGCTTTGATTTCTTTAGGGGTTAATGGAGACGCTTCCTCTTCGGTATGCTGGCTATCGATATCTTCTTCCGAAACCCCCGCCTCGTCTGCTGATTCCACTACCTGAAAGGCCAGGAGTAGCAGTTTCTCCGTAGCTGTTCCTAAATTTTCGTTATTTTCTTCCGCATACTGACGCAGCTTTTCTTTTAACTCGCCATCAATTTTTACGTTCAGAACTACCGTGGTCATAGTCACGCTTCCCGTGAAATAAAATCATCATATAATTAATACACGAAGTTAACATGCTGATCCAGAGATATATTTTTAGCTTATATCTAACAACATTTTCCCATGAATAATCTGCACGTTATATATGACATAAAGATGACATTAATATTTCAGTTAAATTTCAATTTTATGACGTAGCGAATTTTTGGCATAAAAAAGATATGTTTTAGAAACGAGAAAAAATACACACTTTATTTGTGGATATTAAAAATGAGGGGATGAGCGAAGCCGCTTATTAGATGCACAGAGCGCTGGGGCACGCTGAAATGGGTGGGGGCCCTGCCAGCTACATCCCGGCACACACGTCGTCTGCTCTGGCTGCTTCCTTCCGGACCTGACCTGGTAAACAGAGTAGCGTTGCGGGAGAACCAACAGAGCCCCCATTGAGAGCGCTAGTTACCTAACGCGCTGGCGCATTATCCCTGCTGAACCCCTGAATTGCAAGCCGCCGCCGATTGGGTGCTGGTTTATTGCGCAAAGTCGCGTAATCAGAGCGATATCGCGGCTTTGTAGCGTAAAATTTCCGTCCCTGGCAGGAGATTGCGAGCGCACTCTCAGCACAAACGCCCCTCAACATCCATAATGTTCACTATGAATTGTATGTTTTTTATCATGGTATCTGAATGAGTGAATCACCGCGTTTAATCACTACCCTGGCGATGCCGCCAATCGATGAAGTCACCGTTCCCTTCCGCGGTTTAAACTTTCTGCGCCCGGAGCTGCTTCTTGATTTTGTGACCATTAGCCAAAATCCGCTACTCGCCGTCACCCCGGTCGCGCTGCTCTACTCTAGCGTCGGCGTCCTTCAGCACATTGAATTACGTAAACTCCCTATCGAAGTCAGCGGTCGCGTGGTCTATCCAATATCAACGCTTAAGCTTCCGGCCATGCGCGCAAAACTGGTGATTAACGCTCAGTCAAAACGCCTGAAGTTTCTTGAAACCCTGCTGACCAATATACCGAATGAGAATGTCCATGGCATGCAGGTGCTTGGCCTGGCGCTGGAATTTACCGTTGTTAAAACGGCTTAAGCCGCTATCTGTACAGCCCGTCGTACAACGATTATCCTGAGCCTTTCCCGGCAGCAGGACGTACCATGGATTCTCACGATACTTTTCCGCAGCGAGTCTGGCAGATAGTCGCCTCGATCCCAGAGGGGTACGTTGCTACCTACGGCGACGTTGCTCAGTTGGCCGGTTCACCGCGTGCGGCGCGTCAGGTCGGCGGGGTTTTAAAGCGTCTGCCTGAAGGGTCCCAGCTTCCCTGGCATCGGGTCGTCAACCGCCACGGCGATATCTCGCTTACCGGGCCAGATCTACAGCGCCAACGCCAGGCGCTCCTGGCGGAGGGAGTTCAGGTCTCAGGCAGCGGTCATATTGACCTGCAGCATTACCGCTGGATTTATTAAAGGCAAAAAAATGCCCCTGAAAGGGGCATTGTGGGGTTATTGCGCGGCGGGAACGTTCGTATTTGCCACCGGCACCGCCGTTTGCTGGACCGGTACCAGCAGCAGATCGGCGCGATTGCCGCCCTGATTAATCACCGTCTGCACGGTATCGGTAATAAACATCAGCTGACCGTTAACGGTAATCGCCGAACTTAACAGGATGCGTGCATTAGGCTTAATGTCCGCCTGGTTGTAGGGCAGAACAAAGTTAAACGGCGCCTGCTTCCCTTCGGTCCTTACCGCTTTTTGCGACAGCACGTGCGCTGGCGCATCGGCCAGGGACGCATCCGACAGAGTTACGGTTAATACCGCATCCGGCGGTAACGCCACGCGCTGTCGAATATTGATGGTCCCGGAAACGTTAGGCTGCTGCTGCGAGGAGCTTAGTGAGGCAATGCCGTAAGGATCGGGCGCAGCCTGGTTCGCTGCATTACTGCTGTGGTTGTTCGCACAGGCAGACAACGTAGCCGCGACGGCTAAGGCACTTAACATATAGGCAAATTTCATTCTTTTCTCCTTTTCATCCCTTCTTTAACAGGAGTACATCCAGCCACAATCGGGGACAGGACATTAGTATCGTAAATAAGTGTGGCACAGATCTCAGTTCTCTTCCTGGAAAAGAGCCCATATTCAGATTATTGCACCCATCGGACCACTTGCGATTCCAGGTTATACTTTGCCTCAATAACGCGCTGCGCAAAGCAGTCATCATTGATTGAGGGTTACTATGAGTCAGGCATTAACCAATCTGCTGGCATTGTTAAATCTGGAAAAAATTGAAGAGGGATTGTTCCGCGGTCAGAGCGAGGATCTGGGCTTGCGTCAGGTTTTTGGTGGTCAAGTGGTTGGCCAGGCGCTATACGCAGCAAAAGAGACGGTCCCCGCAGAACGCCTGATTCACTCGTTTCACAGCTACTTCCTGCGTCCCGGCGACAGCCAGAAACCCATCATCTATGACGTTGAAGTCCTGCGCGACGGCAATAGCTTCAGCGCCCGCAGGGTGGCGGCGGTTCAAAACGGGAAGCCGATTTTCTATATGACCGCCTCTTTCCAGGCGCCAGAACCCGGCTATGAACATCAAAAAACCATGCCCGCGGCGCCCGCTCCGGACGCCCTCCCCTCCGAAACGGATATCGCCCGCAAGCTGGCCCATCTGCTGCCGCCGCAGGTTAAAGAAAAATTTCTCTGCGATAAACCGCTGGAGATTCGCCCGGTCGAATTTCATAACCCCCTGAAAGGCCACGTTGCAGAACCGACGCGTCAGGTGTGGATCCGCGCCAACGGCGCCGTTCCGGAAGATCTCCGCATCCATCAGTATCTGTTAGGCTACGCTTCGGATTTTAACTTCCTGCCCGTCGCCCTGCAGCCGCACGGCGTCGGTTTTCTGGAGCCCGGAATGCAGGTCGCCACCATCGATCACTCAATGTGGTTCCACCGTCCGTTCAACATCAACGACTGGCTGCTGTACAGCGTTGAGAGCACCTCCGCCTCCAGCGCGCGCGGTTTTGTGCGCGGCGAGTTCTATACTCAGGACGGCACGCTGGTAGCTTCCACGGTGCAGGAAGGCGTCATGCGCAACCGGAACCTCTTCCCGGGCAAATAGACGCTTCCGTTCGTTCAAAGATCGTCAGACCGTTGGGCTGCCACGCTTTGAGTCGCCCTGTGGTGCTGACGGTCGGTGAGCTCCCGGGTGTAGTTTATAAAATCGCGCAGGATGTTATTTTTAGTATGCCGCCGCCAGCACAGAGTGAGCGTGGTAGTGGCAAATGTTTCCTCCAGCAGGCAGTAGCTTACATCGGACATCAGCATCGAACTCTGCGTTTCTGGCACCAGAGCAACACCCATTCCCATTGAAACCAGGCCAATAGCCACCGATACATCACGGGTATACTGAATTTTCTGCGGGGTAAACCCGGCCTGCTGGCAGGCGTTAATTGCCGACCAGCCGAGGCCCACGCCGTAAGGGTCCTTTTGCATAAAAAATTGTTCTTTCGCCAGTAACGCCAGGGAGATTTTCCGCCGGTTACCCAGTTCATGGTTACGCGGCAGGACGGCAATAAGCGAACGCGTGGCAATATTCATATATTCCAGCTGTTCATATTGCGGTATTGGCGAACGAACAAAAGCCAGATCGATCCGTTTATCCAGTAACAATGTTAATAAATTATGAGCGTTATGTTCTTCTATTATCAAATCGGTCTCTGATTTCTTATGCCGATAGTTTTTTATTAACAATGTCAATGCCGGATCGAGAATAGATGACCCAACATAGCCGACTTTTAACTGTCCTTTATACCCCAGACGCAGGCTGTTTACATTTTCGAGGAACTTATCGCAGTGACCAAGAATAACTCGCGCCTCGTCAATCAAAAATAGCCCCTCTGTGGTCAATGAAACATTGCGCCGATCGCGAACAAACAGCATCAAGCCCAACGTATTCTCAAGGTTTTTAATCTGCTGCGTGAGCGCAGGCTGGGTAACGTTAAGCCTCTGCGCCGCCCGTCCGAAATGCAGCTCTTGCGCCAGTACCACAAAAGCATGTAATTGCCGATAATCCATAACGACCTCCAGGAAGACGCTAATAATAAATCCTTATTAAAATCCGGGGCAATGTTATTGGACTCTTATTTGTATTTATCGAAAATTAACCCCATCGCGATGATTAAAAATCAGGGTCGGCGCTATATGCCCATCGGGTCATCGTTTAATGAAATAAAAAGGAGAGTTCAATGCCCATGGAACAACCAAAAGTGACGGATCTGCGCTCCGCATTGGCTGTATTAAGCCATTACGATGATGAATTGATCTATACCGATGAACCTGTTGATCCTATTGCCGAATTATCTGGCGTATACCGCTACGTCGGGGCGCACGGCACCGTCCAGCGCCCTACTCGCGTGGGCCCAGCCATGATTTTTAACAAAATCAAAGGGTACGACGACGTAAAGGTGCTCATCGGTCTACTTTGCTCACGCAAGCGCGTCGCCCACCTGTTTGGCACCACGCCTGAAAACCTGGCGTTTATGCTAAAAGACTCCGTTGCCAACCCTATTGCGCCGATAGTCATCCCACGCGACAAGGCCGCGTGTCAGGAAGTCGTTCACCTGGCGACCGATCCTGATTTCGATATCCTGAAAATATTGCCTGCGCCCACCAATACTCCGGAAGATGCCGGCCCCTACTTTACTCTCGGTATGTGCTACGCCGCCGACCCGCAAACCGGTGAACGTGACGTCACCATTCATCGTCTATGCGTCCAGAGTAAAGATGAAATATCAATGTATTTTGTTCCAGGCCGCCACCTTGATACTTTCCGCCAGAAAGCCGAAGCCGCCGGAAAAGCGCTGCCTATCTCTATCAGTATTGGCGTCGATCCGGCAATTGAGATCGGCGCCTGCTTCGAGCCCCCGACAACGCCTTTAGGTTTTGACGAACTGTCAATTGCCGGTAGTTTGCGCAACCAGCCTGTAGAGCTTACCGAGTGCGTGAGCGTTAATGCGCTTGCTATCGCTAACGCTGAAGTCATTATCGAAGGCGAGCTCTTACCGAACGTGAGAGTGCGTGAAGATCAGAACACCGATACCGGTAAGGCTATGCCGGAGTTTCCAGGCTACACCGGCAGCGCTCAGGCTCAGGTTCCGGTAATCAAAGTTAAAGCTATTACTCACCGCCGCCATCCAATCCTGCAAACCTGTATTGGAGCAAGCGATGAGCACACCAATCTGGCCGGGATCCCAACAGAAGCCAGTATCTTGCAAATGGTTGAAAAGGCATTGCCTGGTTTCGTTCAGAACGTGCATTGCCCATCGCCGGGCACAGGCAAATATCTGGCCGTGCTACAGGTTAAAAAACGCACGCCAGCGGATGAGGGCAGGCAGCGCCAGGCCGCGCTTCTCGCGTTTTCGGCTTTCTCAGAATTGAAACATGTCATGTTGATTGATGAGGATGTTGATGTTTTTGATATTAACGATGTGATGTGGGCGATGACAACGCGCTACCAGGGGGATGTCAGTACTATCTTTATACCGGGTGTACGCTGCCATCCGCTCGATCCGTCATCCGATCCCGCATTCAGCCCATCAATACTCGGCCACGGGATTGCCTGTAAAACGATTTTTGACTGCACCGTTCCATGGAACCTGAAAGCGAATTTTCAGCGCAGCAAATTCCTTGAGGTGGATGTTAATCGTTTCATTCCGGGCTTCAAAAAATAGCCGTTCACTATCGGCAGGCTCATTATCCGCAGAGCCCGCCGAATAGCGGGTCCGTTCGTGGACTCATAACAAAAATAGATACTTTGAAAATATCAATAAGGTAAAACAATGATTGGGCCAATCATTAACTCCACTTCAACGCTTATCGGCGGGATCGTCGGCGGCTTAATTGGCGATCGCTTAAGTGAAAAATTCCGTACTGCGCTACCTCTGACTTTTGGTGCGGCCTCCATGGGAATGGGAATAACGGTCATCATTAAATTACACGCGCTGCCCGTAGTCGTCGCGTCATTACTCTTCGGCGCTATTATCGGTGAAATATTTTCTATCGAGAAAAATATTGGCCGCGGCGCATCTAAATTACGTTTTATTATCGATAAAATTGCCCCGCAAAAAAGCGGCAGCACATTATCACAAGAGGAGTATCTCGATAAATTCGTGGGGATTCTGGTGCTGTTCGTGGCCTCGGGAACGGGCATATTTGGCGCCATGCAGGAAGGGATAACCGGAGACATATCCATCCTGTTAACCAAATCATTCCTCGATATCCTGACCGCCGGTATTTTTGCCACCCTGCTTGGCCTTTCGGTCGCGACTATCGCGATCCCGCAATTTATCGTCCAGATGATTCTGCTGTTCATCGGGCAATCAATCATGCCAATGCTAACGCCAGAAATGGTTGCTGATTTCTCCGGGCTTGGCGGTTTTATTATGTTTGTGACGGGATTGCGGATCTGCGGTATTAAATCCTTCCCGGTAGCGAATCTACTTCCGGGACTGATCATCGTCATGCCTCTCTCATGGCTGTGGGTCTCAACGCTATTGCCGTGGATCCAGTCGATTAGCTAACCATGGAAAAGCGGAGCCAGGCTCCGCTTTTTGTCGATTAAAGATAACGATTAATCAGGCGTTGTAGGCGTTTTCGCCGTGGCTGTTTACGTCCAGCCCTTCACGCTCTTGATCTTCCGGTACGCGCAGGCCAACGGTCATATCGGCAACTTTGTAACCAATGAAGGCGACGACGCCGGACCAGACGATGGTGATACCGATGCTTTCCAGCTGTACCAGAACCTGATGGCCCATGGTGACGCCTTCCGCGTAACCGACGCCGCCCAGAGACGTCGCGGCGAAGATACCGGTCAGGATGCAGCCTACGATACCGCAGACGCCGTGGACGCCAAACACATCGCATGGGTCATCAACGCGCAGCCAGCGTTTCAGTACGGTGACGCCCCACAGTCCCGCCAGGCCCGCAGCGATACCGACAATCAGAGAGCCGCCGACGCCGATGTAGCCGCATGCCGGAGTGATGCCGACCAGCCCGGCAATCGCACCTGAACAGGCGCCCAGCAGAGATGGTTTACCGCGGGTTGCCCACTCGCCGAAGGTCCACGCCAGGATAGCTGCCGCCGTTGCCACCACGGTATTAACGAACGCCAGACCGGCAATTTCGTTCGCCGCGCTGGCTGAACCGGCGTTAAAGCCGAACCAGCCAACGTAGAGGATCGCGGTGCCGGTGAATACCATCGGCAGGTTATGCGGTTTGAACGCTTCTTTACCAAAGCCAACGCGTTTGCCCATCATATAGGCACCCACCAGCCCCGCTACCGCGGCGTTGATGTGAACCACCGTACCGCCGGCGAAATCAAGCGCGCCGTGCGTGGCCAACAGACCGCCGCCCCATACCATGTGCGCAATCGGCACATAAGAGAGCGTCATCCATACCACGACGAAAATCAGTACCGCCGAGAAGCGAATGCGTTCCGCCAGCGCACCGACGATCAGACCAACGGTAATACAGGCGAAGGAGCCCTGGAAGGCAACGTGGATGTACTGATAGAAGCTTCCCATCAGCGCTTTCAGTTCAATGTTTTTCAGCAGTACCCAGTCGAAGTTGCCGAAGAAGCTGCCGCCAGCGCCGAAGGCCAGCGTGTAGCCATAAACCACCCACAGCACGCAGACCAGCGCAAAAGTCACGATCACCTGAGTCAGCATGGAGAGAACGTTTTTACCGCGGATCAGCCCGCCGTAGAACAGCGCGATGCCAGGAATCGACATAAACAGCACCAGCGCGGTGCAAATCATCATAAAAGCGTTGTCGGCTTTATCCGCTACCGCCGGTGCGGCCATCGCCAGTCCCGGAAGAAGAGCCAACGCTCCCAGACCTGTTTTCATTGTTGCTATCTTCATTGTTTCGTTCCCCATCACTGTGTGGTCTGAAAGTTACAGTGCCGCTTCGTCAGATTCGCCGGTACGGATGCGAATCACGCGCTGCAGCTCGGCGACAAAGATTTTGCCGTCGCCAATCTTTCCGGTGTACGCCGCTTTACTGATGACATCGACGACTTCGTCCAGCTGATCGTCGGCAATCGCGACATCAATCTTCACTTTCGGTAGAAAATTGACGCTGTATTCGGCGCCGCGATAGAGCTCCGCGTGGCCTTTCTGACGGCCGAACCCTTTAACTTCAGTGACCGTCAGGCCCTGAATACCCATTGAAGATAATGCTTCACGCACATCTTCCAGTTTGAATGGTTTGATTACCACGGTAACCAGCTTCATAAGTCCCCTCCAGTCAGAATTCGGTAATGGCCGCAGCTAACACGTATCTACTAAAGCAAGGGCTATGCCAGAAATGAAAAAGGACCGCCAGGCGGCCCTTTTTGAGGGAGAAGGTGAAGAATTCGCCGGAAACGAAGCGGCAAACTGGCTCTTTCGGCTAAAACCGCACCATTTCAGTGCGCGATATGTGACTTTTTTGCACCACCTCAGGCCGCGGGATCGCGACTGCCTGATTATGGTGCATCAGGCGATCAGCGACTCTTCCTGCGTGCTGGCCGCCAGCTCTTCGCCAACCAGCTGCAGCTGATACATCTGCCAGTAGCGGCCTTTGGCCGCCAGCAGCTGCTGATGGTTTCCGCGCTCTACGGCCTGACCGCGGTGCAGCACCAGGATCGTATCGGCCTCGACGATGGTCGATAGGCGATGCGCAATCACCACCAGCGTCGTGTGCTCGCGCACCCGGGCCAGAGCCTGCTGAATCGCCTGCTCGGTACCGGAATCAATATTGGCCGTCGCCTCATCAAGAATCAGCACCTGCGGCGTATCGACCAGTACCCGCGCCAGCGCCAGCAGCTGTTTCTGGCCAACGGAGAGGTTATTCCCCTGCTCGCCCAGTTGCGTATAAATCCCGTTTTCCATTTCACGGGCCAGATCTGCCAGCTGGACCGCTTCCAGCGCCTCCCAGACCTGCTCTTCGCTGATGTCGCGACCGAGAGTAACGTTGGCATAGAAGGTATCAGCCAGCACCACCGGATCCTGCTGCACCATCGCAATCCCCTGACGCAGCGCGCTGTGGCTTAAGGAAGAAAGCGGACGACCATCGATGCGAATCTCTCCCTGAGTTAACGGGTAGTAGCCCATCATCAGGCTGGCCAGGGTGCTTTTACCGCTCCCGGTATGGCCAACCAGCGCCACAAAGCTGCGGGACGGGATATCGAGATTAATATCCTGCAACACCAGGCTATCGTCGCGGTAGGCAAAAGAGAGATGATCGATGCTAATTGCTCCGCTGCGCAGCGGCTCGCTATCTTCACCCCACGCCTGACGCGGTTTATCCATCAGCTCGAAGACGCGCTCGCCCGCGACGACCGCCTGCTGCAGCATTGACTGCTGGGTGGTCAGCTCGATCAGCGGCTCGTTCAGTCGCCCAAGGTAGCTAATAAAGGCGTAGAGCACCCCGACTTCGATCGTTCCGCTGCTGCTGAAACCAAACAGCATCAGCAGGCCGCAGAGAATTAATGAAGAGAACAGGCTCAGCAGCGGACGCAGCAGGAAGCCATCAAGACGCAGAGTTTGCATACGCGCCAGATAGTGGGCGTAGCTGGCCTCGCGCATCCGCTCGCCGAACCGCGCCTGCTGGCGGAACTGCTGGATAACGCCCATGCCGTTAATCACTTCATTAAAACCATCGTTGATATCCGCCAGCCAGGCGCGGACCCGCCTGACGATGGGCGTGCTGTAGCGCTGATAAATCATCATCACGATCAGCACCGCCGGGAAAATAGCGATAGCCACCAGCGCCATCCGCCAGTCAAGGCTGAACATCGCCACCAGCATCGCGCCAATCAAAGCGGCGCTACGCAGTACGGTGGCCACCACGGTCACGTACAGGTCACGAATGACTTCGGTATCGTTGGTCACCCGTGAGATGAGCTGCCCGACCGGCTGCGTATCAAACTCGCTGAGCGGCTGGCGCAGCGCGGCATCCATTACATCGCTGCGCAGCTGCTGCACCACGCCGACCGCCGCGCGATTAAACAGCAGCGCCTGGCAGTAATGCAGGCCAGCGGCAAGGAGTTGCAGGCCGATATAGGCCACGGCGAGGCCGCAGACCAGTTTCAACGGCAGCGAGTTCTTCGCCACCATATTGTCGATGAAATAGCTGATCAGCAGCGGGCCGCTGACTTCAGCCACCGCCGCAACCCACATGATGGCAACGGCAATCATCAGCGGTTTACGCCACGGGGAGCCGTAGGCCAGCAGGCGCTTTAACGTCGGCCAGAGTTCAGTGAAACTACGCACCGGCGACCTCCTCATCTTCCTGCGGGACATCATCCAGCGCCGCTTCCAGCTGCTGATAACGGTACATGTCCCGATACCATCCCGGCTGCGCCGCCAGAGCCTCATGGCGACCGCGCTGGGCAATGTGCCCGTGCTGCATCACCAGAATTTCGCTGGCCTCGGTCAACGCCGACAGGCGATGGGCGCTAATGATCACCGTCCGCCCTTCTCCCCACTGCCGCAGGTTATGCAAAATCTGGTGCTCCGTTCTGCCATCTACCGCCGACAGGGCATCATCAAGGATCAGAATCTCCGCCTCCAGCAGCAGCGCGCGGGCGATGGAAATTCGCTGCTTTTGCCCGCCGGAAAGCATCACGCCGCGCTCGCCGACTTCGGTGTTATATCCCTGCGGCAGGCGCAGGATATCCTCATGAACGCTGGCAAGCCGCGCAACGTGTTCGATTTGCTCCTGCGTAGCATCCGGTTTACCAAGGGCGATGTTGCTGGCGACGGTATCGGAGAACAGGAACGGTGTCTGATTAACCACCGCCAGACGGGCGCGCCAGCTATCGAGCTGTAGCCGGGTCAGGGGAACGTCATGGAAGCGGATATCGCCTTCAGTCACGTCAAAGTGGCGCTGAATCAGCGCCAGAATGGTGCTCTTGCCGGAGCCGGTCGGCCCGCAAATCCCCAGCATCTGCCCGGGCTGTAGCGTAAAATTGACCTTTTCCAGCGAAGCCTTATTCGCCTGCGGATAGATAAACTCGCGCACGGCGACGCTGAGCGTACCGCGGCCTTCCGGCGTCGGCTCGCTGCCGTCGTTCACCACCGGCGCCTCTTCCAGCATGGTGCGAATGCGCGCATAGGCCGCGCTACCGCGCTCAACGATGTTAAACATCCACGCCAACGCCAGCATCGGCCAAATCATCAGGCCGAGGTACATCACAAAGCTGGTGAGCTGCCCCAGGGTCAGGCTGCCCTGGATCACCATCCAGCTGCCGCCGCCGATGGCCAGCAGGTTAGCAGTACCGATGGCGATATAAATCGTCGGGTCGAAGCGCGCGTCGATGCGCGCCACGCGCATATTTTTTGCGCCGGTATCCGCGGCATCGGCGGCAAAAAGCGCCGACTGTCGATCTTCGAGACCAAAGGCTTTGATCATGCGGATGCTGGTGAGGCTCTCCTGGGTGCGGTCGTTGAGGCTGGAGAACGCCGCCTGAGCGACGCGAAAACGCTCATGTAATGCATCGCCGTTACGCTTGATCGCCAGCGCCATCAGCGGCATCGGCAGCAGCGCCAGCAGGGTTAACTGCCAGCTGATTTGCGTCGACATAACAATCAGCACCGCGCAGCCCATCACCAGGGAGTCCACCAGCGTTAACACCCCTTCGCCAGCGGCGAACACCACCCGATCCACGTCGTTGGTCGCCCGCGCGATCAGATCGCCGGTACGGTGGCGCAGGTAAAAGGCCGGATGCTGGCGGCTGAGCTGGCGATAGAAATCCTCACGCAGTTCGACGGCTAGCTGATAAGAGGCGCCGAAAAGCAGCACGCGCCAGACATAGCGCAGCAGATAGACCATCACCGCAATAACGACCAGCAGGCCAATCCACATCCACACCTTTTCCGCGGTGTAATGTTGTTTTGTGACGCCATCAACCACGATGCCCACCACCTTTGGCGGCACCAGTTGCAGGATGGCAATGACAATCAGCAGAGCAATAGCGCCGAGGTAACGGCGCCACTCCCGGCGGAAATACCAGCTAAGTTGAGCAAATAATCGCAAGCAGTTAAATCCTGAGTGTGTAATTCGTAGCGGCTGATGCCGTTAATCAATCGGCAAGGCTGTCGTGTATTTTATCTGTTCCATGGCAAAACTCGAAGTGACATCCGAGAGCCCCGGTACGCTGTTTACCAGGCGTTTATAAAAATCATCGTAGTTTTTCATATCCGCAACCTGGACCCGCAGCAGGTAGTCATACTCCCCCGCCATACGCCAGAAACCGAGAACCTCCGCCATCTGGGTGACCTCGCTGACGAAGCGGCAATACCAGTCGCTACTGTGGTGCTGAGTCTTAATCAGCACAAACGCCGTCAGCCCAAGTCCGACCTTTTCCGCATCCAGCAGAGCGACTCGCCCGCGCAGGATACCTTCGTCTTCCAGACGCTTCAGGCGCTTCCAGCAGGGCGTGGTGGTCAGATTAACGGCATCAGCCAGCGCCTGCAAAGAGAGGGTACAGTCGGTTTGCAGTAAAGAAAGCAGCTTACGGTCAATTTTATCTAACATTACTCACCTCAGGAGAAAAATTTACTCCATTCATTGTAATTGAAAGGCTAAATGGCAACAATTTTTCCTTCGAATTCCGCTAAGCTGGGCACAAAATGACAAACAGGAAACAGAGATGAACAGCGCCTGGATAAAACACGCGATTAGTGAAATTAATGCCGATTATCAGCGTTCCGCCGATACGCACCTGATTCGTCTGGCGCTCCCGGAGTTCCCTGGGATCCAGCTCTATCTGAAAGATGAAAGCACCCATCCAACCGGTAGCCTGAAGCATCGCCTGGCCCGCTCGCTGTTCCTCTATGGTCTGTGCAACGGCTGGATTAAAGAAGGGACGACGATTATTGAATCCTCTTCGGGTTCAACCGCCGTCTCTGAAGCCTACTTCGCCCGTCTGTTAGGCCTGCCGTTTATCGCCGTGATGCCTTCCTGTACGGCAAAACGTAAAATTGAACAAATTGAGTTCTACGGCGGCCGCTGTCATTTTGTCGATAGCGCCTGCGAAATCTATGCCGCCTCCGAAACCCTGGCGCGCGAGCTGAACGGGCATTATATGGATCAGTTTACCTTTGCCGAACGGGCGACCGACTGGCGGGGAAACAATAATATCGCCGACAGTATCTTCCGCCAGATGAGCCATGAGCCGCACCCGCAGCCGTCGCATATCGTGATGAGCGCGGGCACCGGCGGTACCTCAGCAACCATCGGCCGCTATATTCGCAGTCAGGGTTACGATACGCAGCTGCTGGTGGTTGACCCACAAAACTCAGTATTTTTGGACTACTGGCAAAGCCGCGACGCCAGCCTGCGCAGCCCGGTCGGTAGCAAAATTGAGGGCATTGGCCGCCCGCGCGTCGAACCTTCATTTATTCCCGATGTGGTCGATGAGATGCTGCGGGTACCGGATGCCGCCAGCGTCGCCACCGCCCTATGGCTGGAAACGCTGCTCGGGCGTAAGGTCGGCGCATCAACCGGCACCAATATGTGGGGCGTACTGCAGCTGGCCGTGCGGATGCGCGAAGAGGGGCGCTCCGGCTCTATTGTCACGCTGCTGTGCGACAGCGGTGAACGTTATCTGGAGACCTACTACAACCCGCAGTGGGTTGCGGCCAATATCGGCGATATTTCCCCGTGGCAGGCGCAGATCGCCGAAATGCTGCGCGCAAAATAAAAAAAGCCAGAATATCACGGGATATCTGGCTTGCTGGCAGGGTCTCTTTATTCGGGGGAATAAGGAAGATCAGGATTATCCAGCCAATGAGTCAAAAAGTGGGAAACGGCCTGATGACGGCAGTCGCCAATAACCGGTAGATGCGGAAGTTCAATTTTCAGCTGAGGCATCGCATTGCCCATAATCACCCCACGGCCAACGCTGCCGAGCATTTCCCGGTCGTTCATGGCGTCACCGAACGCCATGCAATCCTGTAACGTCAGGCCAAGATGCTGGCTTAGTACCGCCAGCGCCGCGCCTTTGTTACAGCCGCCGGGCAAAACTTCGAGACAATCCATCGCTGAAAAACAGAGATCCGCCCGGCCGCCGAGCGCTTCATTCAGCTGGATCCGCAGCCGCCGCAGATCGTCATGATCGCCGCAGAAGCAGATTTTCGTAACCTGATGCGCCGGCATCCGCTTAGGATCGTACAACTGGTAGCGAAAACCGCTAAAAACATGCGCTTTCAATATTTCGGGAATCTCCTGCCCGGTGTACCAGCCGCCGTCGTTGAAAAAATGCATACTGGCTGAGGTTTCCCATGCGCTGTGCAGCACCTCTTCCGCCACATCGGGGGCCAGATCGCGGCGATACAGCTCTTCGCCTTCCAGAGAGTGAATGCGCGTCCCGTTGCCGGTAATTAAAAACGCGTCCAGAGAAAACTCGCCAATAACGTGGCGCATCTCCAGAGCATGGCGACCGGTGGCGAAAGTCAGGGTGATATCGCGATCGCGCAGACGTTTTAGCGTCGACAGCGTTTTTTCTCCCAGACGATGGTCCGGCATCAGTAGCGTACCGTCCATATCAAATGCAGCCAGTCTTGCCATCTCCTGCTCCCCAGTGGTGGTGGATTTTGCTTGTGTTGCAGTATTGCCTGAGATATACGGAAGTAATAGTGAATAGATGAATTTTATTGTTCCGGGTTTACGGATATAGCGCAGGATTAAACAGATATGAGGCTATTAAACCGTCTCCATCAGTACCAGCGGCTCTGGGAACCCTCCTCGGGCGAGCCGCAGCAGGTTACCGTCGGCGAGCTGGCGGAGCGCTGCTTTTGCAGCGAACGCCATATCCGTACCCTGCTGCGCCAGGCGCAAGAATCCGGCTGGCTACGCTGGCAGGCCAGCTCCGGTCGCGGAAAGCGCGGGCTACTCCAGTTTTACAAAGCACCGGAAACGCTGCGCAATGAAATGATGGAGCAGGCGCTAAGTAAAGGACAGCAGCAGAACGCCCTCGAACTGGCGCAGCTGGCGCCTGTAGAGCTTAAAGCGCTGCTTTCCCCCTTTCTCGGCGGCCAATGGCAGAACGATACGCCTACCCTGCGTATTCCTTACTACCGTCCGCTGGAGCCGCTGCGCCCGGGTTTTATGCCGGGACGCGCGGAGCAGCACCTGGCCGGGGAGATATTTTCCGGCCTGACCCGATTCGATGCGCACAGTACCTGTCCGATAGGCGATTTAGCCCATCACTGGGAAGTATCGCCGGACGGTCTGCGCTGGCATTTTTATATTCGTTCAACCCTGTTCTGGCATAACGGCGATCCAATTAAGACCTCACAGCTGCAGCAGCGGCTTTTGATGCTGCTGCAGCTACCCGCGCTGCGTACGCTGTTCGCCAGTATTAGCGAGATTAACGTCACCCACTCGCAATGTCTGACCATCACCCTGCACCGCGCGGATTACTGGCTACCGTTCCGCCTTGCCAGCTACTGCAGCGTGCTGGCGCATCCGGACGATCCGGCGATCGGTAGCGGACCCTTTCGGCTAAAGTTATTTACCCCGGAACTGGTGCGGCTGGAAAACCATCAGCGCTATCATCTCACTCACCCGCTGCTGCAGGCCGTGGAATACTGGATAACGCCGCAGCTGTTCGAGCAGGATCTGGGCACCAGCTGTCGTCATCCGGTACAGATAACCATTGGCGATCCTGACGAGCTGACCAGGCTACGTCAGGTCAGCAACAGTATTAGCCTCGGTTTTTGCTATCTGACGCTGCGCCAGAGCCCTCGTCTTAACAAAGCGCAGGCGCAAAGGCTGGTCTCGCTGATTCATCGCTCCACCCTGTTAGAAACCCTGCCGCTGGATGAGGATCTGATCGCGCCAAGCAATGAAATATTGCCGGGCTGGTCTATTCCGCAGGGGCCTGAAAATTATGATACCCCTCTGCCTGAACGGCTTACCCTGCTCTATCACCTTCCCGTAGAGCTACACGCCATGGCGGAGCAGCTTCGGCAACGACTGGCAGAGCTGGGCTGCGAGCTGACGATTATTTTTCATGATGCAAAAAACTGGGATGGCTGCGGGCACTTTGCGAAGGCAGACCTGATGATGGGTGACCGCCTGATCGGCGAAGCGCCGGTCTATGCTCTGGAGCAGTGGCTACGCTGCGACGCGCTGTGGCCTAATTTGTTGACCGGGGCGCAATATGCGCATCTTCAGGCGACGCTGGATGCCGTTCAGGCCCTACCGGACGAACGCAGCCGCAGCGAAGCTTTGCGCAACGTCTTTAACAGACTGATGGATGATGCCATCATGACGCCGCTGTTCAATTATAATTATCGCATCAGCGCGCCGCCGGGGGTTAACGGGCTACGCCTCAACGCTCGAGGCTGGTTTGACTTCGCCAGCGCCTGGCTACCGGCCTCAGCGCCGTGACAGAGCTGGTGGTCGCGCCCATCAGGCGCTACCATATGCGCTTCACTTCGATTGTCAGGAATTATCATGAAACGCGCCGTAGTTGTCTTCAGCGGAGGACAAGATTCGACGACCTGCCTGGTGCAGGCTCTGCAACAGTATGATGAAGTGCATTGCGTCACTTTTGATTATGGCCAACGCCACCGCGCGGAGATTGACGTTGCTCGCGAACTGGCGCTGAAGCTGGGGGCCGTCGCCCATAAGATCCTTGATGTCACGCTGCTTAACGAACTGGCGGTCAGCAGCCTGACCCGCGATAGCATTCCGGTTCCGGATTACGAGCCGGACGCCAGCGGTATCCCCAATACTTTTGTCCCCGGCCGCAACATTCTGTTTTTAACCCTGACGGCGATTTACGCGTATCAGGTTAAGGCGGAAGCGATTATCACCGGCGTTTGCGAGACCGATTTTTCGGGCTACCCGGACTGCCGCGACGAGTTCGTGAAAGCGCTGCACCATGCCGTCAGCCTCGGAATGGCGAAAGATATTCGCTTCGAGACGCCGCTGATGTGGCTTAACAAAGCCGAGACCTGGGCCTTAGCCGATTACTGGGGCCAGTTAGCGCTGGTGCGCCATGAAACCCTGACCTGCTATAACGGCATTAAAGGCGACGGCTGCGGGCAGTGCGCCGCCTGTAATCTACGCGCCAACGGCCTGAACCACTATCTTGGCGATAAGGTTGGCGTGATAACGGTGATGAAGCAGAAAACCGGGCTCCAGTAAGCGGTTATTTCCCGGCATCGCAGGCGGCAGAAGGCGCTGAGCCCGGTCAGATACGCAGCAGCGCCTTCGGGGAAATTGTGCAACTTTCTGCGCCCTCGCCCCGGGGGCGGCGCAATGCGCCTGCCCGGGCTACCGGAGCGCAGGCTACTGGGGACGTGTAGCCCGGACAGGTGCGCAGCACCGCCTCCGGGACATCCCCCTCCGGCTGGCCGGTTAACGAGGCTCAAGCTGCTCCAGCTTCTCCCGCAGTTCGCCCTCCAGCGGCAGCGCTTTCTGCGTTTTTAGATCGATACAGACAAACGTGATAAGCGCATCGGCGACCACTTCGCCGTTAGGATTGAGGGTGACCACCTGGCTTAACGTCCCGCTTTTTCCATTGAGCTTTTCGAGCTTGCTGGTGACGGTTAACACATCGCCCAGAACCGCCGGTCGGCGATAGTTGATATTGATATTCACCACCACAAAGGCGATGTTGCGCGCGGTCATCCACTGGAAAGCCGGGCTGCTTTCCAGACCATCCCAGCGCGCCTCTTCGAGAAACTCCAGATAACGCGCATTGTTGACGTGCTGATATACATCCAGATGATAGCCGCGAACTTTGATTTGAGTCTGCATAGCGCGAATGCCTTATCTTTAATTGTTGTTTTGAGGTCAGAGGTCACACCACTTGTGTGACCTCTTCATTCTGGCAAATAATAACGACTGTGCAAACTTCCGCTGAAAATTTACAGCTTCAGATGTGACAGGTTTCTCTCTACCAGCGAGTTGCCCATACCGGGGACCTGCTTAAGGTCGTCAACGGTTTTAAACGGCCCGTACTCTTCGCGATAGCTCACGATAGCCTGCGCTTTCTTCAGACCGACGCCATTCAACGCCTTAGCCAACTCCTCCGCGCTGGCGTGATTAATACTCACCCTGGTGCCTTCACTATCGGCCGCGTTTAACCCATCCGGCGCTTTTGCCTGCGGCGACTGCACGCTCTCCTTTACCGTCGCCGACGCTTTACCCGCAGAGGGCGCCGCCTGCGCTATCTGACTCCCCGCCGCGCAAACCAGTACCGCGGCAATAAGCGATTTCATTCCTCGTTTCATGCTGTTATCTCCTTGTTTGTTGACAGCAAGAGCACGATAACGACGAGGGAAAAAGAGTACAAAAGGCAAAATGCAGAAATGGAAAAGGCCGCGAAAGCAGCCTTTGAGGATTACATTACGTTACTTGCTTTTGCGAAGCAGCGCGAAATTATTGTTGCTGGTCGATAATGTCGCCGACCTTAATTTTGGCCGCTTTACGCAGGTTGCTCATCAGCGCTTCGAAAGCGATCTGGGCGTTATTCTGGGTGATCCCCTGAATCATCGCTTTTTTCTGCTCTTCCGGCATCGTACCCGCTTTCACTTCCTCCAGCGCCAGCAGCACCACGTTGCCCTGCAGATCGGAGCCCACGCCGTAGCTTGGCTTACCCGACTGCGGCAGCGGTAGCGCAAAGACTGACTGGCTCAGCGCTTCCTGACCGGTGCGTGACAGCGTCTGCGGCGCGCCAAAGCTCAGGCCCGCGGCTTTCATCGCTTCATCGCCTTTACCCTCTTTCAGGGCCGTCAGCAGCTTATCGGCGTCCAGCTTCGCCTGCTGTTCCGCTTTGTTGCGCTTAACGATATCGCTCACCTGCGCTTTCACATCCGCCAGTGGCTTAACCGCCTCCGCTTTATGCTCGCTGATGCGCAGAACAAACGCGCGATCGCCGTCAACGGTGATGATATCGGAGTTGCTGCCCGGCGTGCCGTTGTCGCCAACCAGACCGCCGTTGAAGATGGCTTCAGAGACCGGCTTGAAGTTCAGCTCTTGCGGCAGGTTGTCGCGGCCAAACCAGCCGGTTTCAACCACTTTCAGACCGGCAACCTGGGCGGCGCCCGCCAGCGACTCATTATCGTTGCTCGCCGCGTCGCTCACTTTCTGCTGCAGCGCGTAGTACGCATCCAGCGCTTTTTCCTGCTTCACTTTCGCCGCGATATCATCGCGAACCTCAGCCAGCGGTTTAACCTGCGCGGCCTGAACGTCATCCAGACGCGCCACCAGGAAACCGACGGAAGATTTAATTACGCCTGATAGCTGGCCTTTTTCTTTCAGACCGGCCTCTTTCAGCTCCGGCACGGTAGCCGCATCTTCCAGCCAGCCCATATCACCACCGTTGCGGGCAGAGATGATATCGGTTGATTTTTCTTTGGCCAGCGCGGCGAAGTCTGCGCCTTTCTTCAGCTCATCAAGCACCGCCTGAGCATCCGCTTCGGTTTTGGTCTGGATGATGCTGTAGCGGTTACGCTGCGGCTGTGTGAACTGATCCTGATGCTGGTCGTACCATGACTGAATTTCTTCGTCAGAGGCGTTTTCCTGCATGCTCGCAGCGTCCATCTTGATATAGCTTACGCGGAACTGCTCCGGGGCCATAAAACGCGCCTGATTCTGCTGGTAGAAGGCGTTGATTTCATCGTCGGTAGCGGTTTGCTTCGCCGCCAGCGCATTCACGTCGATAGTCGCTTCACGGACGACGCGCTGTTGAGAAACCAGCGCCGCCAGCTGGTCGGATTCGCCCGGCAGCATAAAGTCGGTACCGGCTACGGCGTTGATCAACTGCTGAGTCGTCAGCTGATTACGAAGCGCCTGCGCGTACTGATCCGTCGTCATCCCCATCTGATTAACGATACGGCTGAAGCGCTCGTTATCAAATTTGCCATCCGCCTGGAAAGCCTGGGTCTGGAAGATCGCCTGCTTGACCTGGTCATCGCTGATATTGAGACCGAGCTCACGGGCGTACTGATCGAGCAGCGCTTCGTCAATCAGACGGTTCAGCACCTGCTGACGCATGGTCTTCATGTAATTTTCATTAGCCGCCAGCTCTGAGAACTGGTCGCCAAGCTGCTGCTGCATGCGATTACGCTCGCTGGCAACGGCATTCTCAAACTGTGTGCGACCAATCTCCTGGTCATTAACTTTTGCGGCATAGTTGTTGCCACCGCCAATCAGGTAACCACTCACCCCGGTCAAAATGAACGAGACGATAATGATACCGAAAATAATCTTGAGCACGACGCTGTTGGCGGCCGTGCGTAGGTTGTCCATCATGGTGTAACAACGCTCCGCTGTAGATGACTTTAGCTCGCGCAGCATAGCATGTGATGGCCGCCGCGCGTGAGGACGTATTTTGACAAGAAAACGGGGTGATTGTCAGCCCACAAGTGCGTATAAACTCACATTAAGTCGCATTCTGGCAAATAAAAAAGGCACATCTTGCGATGCGCCCTTGTACTTCGTCACAGACCCCAGTGGGGAAGTCGATCAGTTTACCGCGTCTTTCAGCGCTTTACCTGCGCGGAAACCCGGAACTTTAGCAGCAGCAATGGTGATTTCTTTGCCTGTTTGCGGATTGCGACCAGTACGGGCAGCGCGCTCTTTAACAGCAAAAGTACCAAACCCTACCAGCGCAACGTCATCTCCAGCCTGCAGAGATTCAGTAACAGAAGCGATTAAAGCATCTAACGCACGTCCAGCTGCGGCTTTAGAAATGTCCGCACCGGCAGCAATTTTGTCAATCAGTTGAGATTTATTCACTGTTCTCTTCCTCTCTTTATAATTTATATCGCACCAGAATCCTTCGTGGCGCGACCGCGCAGCAGTTATATCAGGACTGTCATGCCCTTACAACAGAGTTGTAATTGACCCCCCTGCCAGCGATCTAAGTTAGCTACACAAAAAAAGGCTGGCAAGTACGAATTTACTTACCAGCCCTATTTTTCTTAGCGCTATTTGCGCGAAATCACTATTTTGCCGTGACGACTTCCATTCCAAACGGTTCGTTCTGCAGCGCAAGTGCCAGAACTTCCTCGATTCGTTTCACCGGATGGATATCTAAATCGGCGATAACGTTATCCGGAATTTCTTCAAGGTCGCGTTTATTTTCATCAGGAATCAGAACAGTCTTAATGCCGCCGCGATGCGCGGCCAACAGTTTTTCCTTCAGACCACCAATCGGCAATACCTGGCCACGGAGGGTAATCTCACCGGTCATCGCCACGTCGGCGCGTACCGGATTACCCGTCAGGCAGGAAACCAGCGCGGTGCACATCGCGATACCGGCGCTTGGACCATCCTTCGGCGTAGCGCCTTCCGGCACGTGAACGTGAATATCACGTTTTTCGTAAAAGTCTGAGTTAATACCCAGCTTATCCGCACGTGAACGAACCACCGTCAGCGCCGCCTGGATGGATTCCTGCATGACTTCACCCAGTGAACCGGTGTAGGTCAGTTTGCCTTTACCCGGAACGCAGGCGGTTTCAATGGTCAGCAGATCGCCGCCCACTTCCGTCCACGCCAGTCCGGTCACCTGACCTACGCGGTTTTCGCTATCCGCACGACCATAGTCGTAGCGCTGCACGCCAAGGAAATCGTGCAGGTTGTCGCCGTTAATCTCGATGTGTTTCAGCGACTTATCCAGCAGCAGCTGTTTCACCGCTTTGCGGCACAGTTTCGAGATTTCACGCTCCAGACCACGCACGCCCGCTTCACGGGTGTAGTAGCGAATGATGCCGATAATCGCGCTGTCATCCACCGTCAGCTCGCCTTTCTTGAGCGCGTTACGCTCAATCTGTTTTGACAGCAGATGGCGTTTGGCGATGTTTAGCTTCTCATCTTCGGTATAGCCGGAGAGGCGGATCACTTCCATACGATCCAGCAGCGGCGCCGGGATGTTCATGGAGTTAGAGGTCGCAACGAACATCACGTCGCTGAGATCGTAATCCACTTCCAGATAGTGGTCGTTAAAGGCCACGTTCTGTTCCGGATCCAACACCTCCAGCAGCGCCGAGGCCGGATCGCCGCGCATGTCAGAAGACATCTTGTCGATCTCATCCAGCAAGAACAGCGGGTTTTTAACGCCCACTTTAGCCATTTTCTGGATCAGTTTGCCCGGCATTGAGCCAATATAGGTACGGCGGTGACCGCGGATTTCCGCTTCATCACGCACGCCGCCCAGCGCCATACGCACATATTTGCGTCCAGTTGCTTTGGCGATGGATTGGCCGAGAGAGGTTTTACCTACCCCCGGAGGCCCAACCAGGCACAGGATCGGCCCTTTGAGCTTGTTAACACGGCTCTGCACCGCGAGGTACTCAAGAATGCGATCCTTCACGCGCTCAAGGCCGTAGTGATCGGTATCGAGGATCTCCTGAGCCTGACGCAGGTCTTTTTTAACCTTGCTGCGAGCGTTCCACGGTACCTGCACCATCCAGTCGATGTAGCCGCGAACGACGGTCGCTTCCGCCGACATCGGGGACATCATTTTCAGTTTTTGCAGTTCCGCTTCGGTTTTCTCTTTTGCCTCTTTCGGCATTTTCGCCGCGTCGATCTTACGCTTCAGCGCTTCGTTCTCGTCCGGGGCGTCGTCCATCTCGCCGAGCTCTTTTTGAATGGCTTTCATTTGCTCATTCAGATAGTACTCGCGCTGAGATTTCTCCATCTGCTTTTTCACGCGGTTGCGAATACGCTTCTCCACCTGCAGCAGATCGATTTCCGACTCCATCATCGCCATCAGATATTCCAGACGCTCGTTAACGTCGGACATCTCCAGCACGGACTGTTTGTCCGCCAGCTTCAGCGGCATATGCGCAGCGATGGTATCCGCCAGACGCGCCGGATCGTCGATGCTATTGAGCGACGTCAGCACTTCCGGAGGGATTTTTTTGTTCAGCTTGATGTAGCCTTCAAACTGGCTGATAGCGGTACGAACCAGCACTTCCTGCTCGCGTTCGTCAATCGCCGGCGATTCAAGATATTCCGCTTTCGCCGAAAAATGCTCGCCGTTATCAGACAGCGCAGAGATGCGCGCGCGCTGCAAACCTTCGACCAGCACTTTAACAGTACCGTCCGGTAGCTTCAGCATTTGCAAAATAGACGCCACGGTCCCGACGGTGAAAAGATCGTTTACACCCGGCTCATCCGTCGAGGCTTCTTTCTGCGCAACCAGCATGATTTTTTTATCATGGTCCATGGCTGCTTCGAGACAACGGATAGATTTTTCCCGCCCTACAAACAGGGGTATGACCATGTGCGGATAAACCACCACATCGCGCAACGGCAATACGGGGATTTCAATGCGTTCAGAACGCTCAGGATTCATAGAGCTCTCTCTTAGTTTAAAGTCCGCCAGGTAGCCGACGACGCAACTCAACGACGCGTCGCCGTTAATATGTAAACCAGTATATGGGGATGTATTCCATACATTCAACGGCGGGAATGCAGGAAAAATAAAAGGGGAGATAAAATCCCCCCTTTTTGTTAACTGCTTGAGCAAACTGGTTAATTATTCACCAGACGCCTGCTGTGCTTCCGGTTTGCCGTAAATCAGCAGCGGCTTGCTCTGACCATCGATAACCGAAGCGTCGATAACCACTTTTTCCACGTCTTCCATTGACGGAAGATCGTACATGGTATCGAGCAGCGCGGCTTCAACGATAGAACGCAGGCCACGAGCGCCGGTTTTACGCGCCATCGCTTTCTTCGCGATAGCGTCCAGCGCTTCGTCGCGGAACTCCAGCTCAGCGCCTTCAAGGCTGAACAACGCCTGATACTGCTTAGTCAGGGCGTTTTTCGGCTCTTTGAGGATCTGAATCAGTGCTTCTTCGCTCAGCTCGCTCAGGGTCGCCACGACCGGCAGACGGCCAATGAACTCAGGAATCAGACCAAACTTGATCAGATCTTCCGGTTCAACCTGAGACAGCAGTTCACCTTCGCTGGCTTTATCGGACTTCGCCTTCACCGTCGCGCCGAAACCAATGCCGGAGCCGGTTTCTACACGGTGGGAAATGACCTTATCCAGACCGGCAAACGCGCCGCCGCAGATAAACAGGATTTTAGAGGTATCAACCTGCAGGAACTCCTGCTGCGGATGCTTACGCCCGCCCTGCGGCGGAACCGCGGCCACGGTACCTTCAATAAGCTTCAGCAGCGCCTGCTGCACGCCTTCGCCGGAAACATCGCGGGTGATCGACGGGTTATCCGATTTACGGGAAATTTTGTCAATCTCATCAATGTAGACGATACCGCGCTGGGCTTTCTGTACGTCGTAGTCGCACTTCTGCAGCAGTTTCTGGATGATGTTCTCCACGTCCTCACCCACGTAACCGGCTTCGGTCAGGGTGGTGGCATCCGCCATGGTGAAAGGCACATCCAGCAGACGCGCCAGGGTTTCCGCCAGCAGCGTTTTACCGGAGCCGGTCGGCCCGATCAGCAGAATGTTGCTTTTACCCAGTTCAACGCCGTTGCTGGTGTCGCCATTGCGCAGACGTTTGTAGTGATTGTATACCGCCACCGCCAGCACTTTTTTCGCCGGCTCCTGGCCGATAACGTAATCGTCCAGATGGTGGCGAATTTCGTGGGGAGTCGGCAATGCACTGCGCTCGCGATGCGGCGCGACTTCTTTAATTTCTTCGCGAATGATGTCGTTACATAAATCAACGCATTCGTCGCAGATATACACGGACGGCCCGGCGATTAGCTTACGCACTTCATGCTGGCTTTTGCCGCAAAAAGAGCAGTACAACAGTTTGCCCGAACCATCTTTGCGTTTATCTGTCATGAGTCCAAACCTCTTATTAAGTTCTTTGTGCCGCACACGACGACGCAAATGCCATTCTCAGGCGCAAACCGCTGGTAAGCGTTGTGCCGCCCTCTTACAAACAAGTATAGCGGCCCCCTTGCGCCCGGGGCATCAATTACGATGAGTCAAAATGGAGTCGACGAGGCCGTATTCCACTGCTTCTGAGGCAGACAGGAAACGATCGCGCTCGGTATCACGCTCGATCTGCTCAAGGGATTGACCCGTATGATGTGCCATCAGTTCATTCATGCGGCCTTTCACTTTCAGGATTTCGCGGGCGTGGATTTCGATATCCGTCGCCTGGCCCTGATAGCCGCCCAGCGGCTGGTGAATCATCACGCGGGAGTTCGGCAGGCAGAAACGCTTACCTTTAGCCCCTGCGGTCAGCAGGAAGGCGCCCATCGAAGCCGCCTGCCCCATACAAATGGTGCTGACGTCCGGTTTGATGAACTGCATCGTGTCGTAAATCGACATCCCGGCGGTAATCACGCCGCCCGGAGAGTTAATGTACAGATAGATATCTTTTTCCGGGTTTTCCGCTTCCAGAAACAGCATCTGCGCCACGATCAGGTTAGCCATGTGATCTTCTACCTGGCCGGTCAGAAAAATGACGCGCTCCTTGAGCAGACGGGAGTAAATATCAAATGAACGTTCGCCGCGTGAGGTCTGTTCAATGACCATCGGCACCAGGGCCATATGGGGTGCAAAGTTGTCTCGTTCGCCACTGTATGACATTTCCGTCTCCTGGATTAATTTGAAAAAAACCGCTGCACTGATTGTAACCTTACGGACGGATTATCAGCCAGAATTTCTGCCGTTGGGCAGAAGTGCATAGATGCACGCTTCATTACGGCGCATGGTTATGCCACTGCAGTTACGTCTCCCGGTTATGGGGATGACGTTGCCTTAATTCAAGCATAACAATCTTTTGTCGTAACGCTATCACTGAAATCGCCTTTTCGCACGTATCCTAAGGCTATCATTGCAATAAAAAAACCCGCGGCCTTTCGGCAACGGGTTTTTACTCAAACCTTAAACCTTGGGGCGAAATTACGCCTGCTGGTTCATCAGTTCGCTGAAGGAAGTGGCTTTTTCAGACACTTTCGCTTTCGCCAGCACGGCTTCAACAGCCTGCTCTTCCAGCGCGACGTTGCGCATGTTGTCCATCAGCTCTTTGTTTTTGCTGTAGAACTCAACCACTTCTTTCGGATCTTCGTAAGCAGAAGCCATCTCTTCGATCAGGCCTTTCACGCGATCTTCGTCAGCTTTCAGCTCGTTGGTGCGAATCACTTCGCCCAGCAGCAGGCCAACAACAACGCGGCGTTTAGCCTGCTCTTCGAACAGCTCACGCGGCAGTTCCAGAGCCTGTTGTTCGTTACCGCCGAAACGCTGAGCAGCCTGGCGGCGCAGAACGTCGATTTCGCTGTCAATCAGCGCGGCTGGAACGTCGATATCGTTCGCTTTAACCAGACCTTCGATAGCCTGAGATTTCACGCGGTTACGCACGGCGCCTTTCAGCTCGCGCTCCATGTTTTTACGCACTTCAGCGCGCAGACCGGCGACGGAACCATCTTCAACGCCGAAACGCTTGATGAATTCTTCAGTCAGCTCCGGCAGTTCACGTTCTTCAACTTTCTTCAGGTTGATAACGAACTTAGCCGCTTTACCTTTCAGGTTTTCAGCGTGGTACTCTTCCGGGAAGGTTACGTCGATGGTGAACTCTTCGCCAGCTTTGTGACCTTTGATACCGTCTTCAAAGCCCGGGATCATACGACCCTGGCCCATCGCCAGTACGAAGTCAGAAGCTTTGCCGCCTTCGAACTCTTCGCCGTCAACGGAACCGGTGAAATCAACGGTAACGCGATCTTCGGCATCAACAGCGCCGTCTTTATCTTTCCAGTTAGCCTGCTGCTTGCGCAGAGTATCCAGCATGGTGTCAACGTCAGCGTCGGTCACTTCAACAACCGGTTTTTCAACTTCGATCGCTTCCAGACCCTGCAGTTCAACTTCCGGATAAACTTCGAACTCGACCGCGTAGGTGAAATCTTCACCCAGCTTGTATTCGCCCGGAACATAGTTCGGCGCGCCGGCCGGATTAATTTTTTCTTTGATGATCGCGTCAACGAAGTTACGGCTCATCAGGTCACCCAGCACGTCCTGGCGAACAGATGCGCCATAACGCTGAGCAACAACATTCATCGGCACTTTGCCTTTACGGAAGCCGTCAATGCGAACTTTTTTCGCTACGTTGACCAGCTCGCTTTTGACAGCATTCTCGATGCTGTCAGCGGCGATAGTAATCGTTACACGGCGCCCAAGGCCCTGAGTGGTTTCAACTGAAACTTGCATCTTGTTACCTCAAAAAAATCACAGTGCTCGGTCAACTCTGGAAGCGCGAACAGGTTGCTTCGCAGAACCGGGATGCCCTCTTCAAATCAGAAACACATTCCCTGTCGTCAGAATCATCCCGAAGACATTCATAATAAAAGACGCGGCATTATAGCGGCATCACTTTTGTGAGTCGAGAACGGTTGTCGCCCACTGCTGCGGCTTTTTTCACATTTCCCGAGCAAATTTGCCTGTAAAAAGGCGCAAACTGCACATTTTCCAGGCAAAACAAAACGGCCCGCAGGCCGTTTTCTCATAAATCTTCACGCAACATACTGGAAAAGCTCCAGCGGTTGCAAATGCGATTTCTACGCGATACTTCCAGCCCCGCGACACGGAGGAGAAGCAAAGACGGTATCCTGTAGCCCTTCCCACTCTTTGATTGTGTAGGTATGCAACGCCAGAGCGTGCACGGTGCTTGATAGTTCCTCAGTCAACGTTCCGTAAATCATACGGTGACGATTAAGAAAACGCTCGCCAAGGAAGCGATCGCTCACCAACACCACTTTAAAATGACTTTCAGAGCCCGCAGGAACGTTGTGGCGATAACTTTCATCCACGACTTCAAGATACACCGGGTCGAACGCTGCCCTAAGTTTTGCTTCGATCTGTTCACGTATCATCATGAATTTTCTCCTCCGACAACGCTGTATTGCCGCCATTCCCTTTAAATGTTAGCCGCTTTTACCGCTTCCATTGGGCGAAAACAACAAAAAATTGGCATTCCTCTGATATTTTCACGCAAAAGTATCGGCTTTACTGGTTCGGTATCCTGAAAGCCCCGCCTGAGTTGCGATATGCGATGCCGCAAGGACAGAAAACGCACAAGACGATGAATTTACATGCGTTGCCACTTCCCCTTGCCGTTGGCGATGTTATGATGGCGGGAATTGTCCTCATTACTACTCCCATGCGTTGAGACCCTGAACATGTTTAAGAAAATTCTTTTGCCTTTGGTCGCGCTGTTTATGCTGGCCGGATGCGCCACTCCGCCGACCACTATTGATGTATCACCGAAAATCACCCTGCCGCAGCAGGATCCCAGCCTGATGGGCGTGACCGTCAGCATTAACGGCGCCGATCAGCGCCCGGATCAGGCGCTGGCGAAAGTCACTCGCGATAACCAACAGGTTACGCTGACCGCTTCCCGCGACCTGCGTTTCTTACTGCAGGAAGTCCTTGAAAAACAGATGACCTCGCGTGGCTATATGATTGGTCCGAACGGCGCCGTTGACCTGCAAATCATCGTCAATAAACTGTACGCCGACGTTTCTCAGGGTAACGTGCGTTACAACATCGCCACCAAAGCCGATATCGCCATTATCGCCACCGCCGCCAACGGCAACAAGATGACCAAAAACTATCGTGCCAGCTACTCTGTTGAAGGCGCATTTCAGGCCTCAAACAAGAATATCGCCGATGCGGTTAATAGCGTGATGACCGATACCATTAGCGATATGGCGCAGGACACCAGCATTCACGATTTCATCAAGCAAAACGCTCGTTAATTTAAGCGGCAGACCCGGCCCCGCGTCGGGTCTGCACGACAAGACATGTCCAATCATTACTTACGCATTTTTACGCAGCCAAAATCAGCGATCCTGCTGATTCTTGGTTTTGCGTCTGGATTACCGCTCGCCCTGACCTCAGGCACGCTGCAGGCGTGGATGACCGTTGAAAATATCGATCTGAAAACCATCGGTTTTTTCTCTCTCGTCGGCCAGGCCTACGTCTTTAAGTTCCTCTGGTCGCCGCTGATGGACCGCTACACGCCGCCGTTTCTTGGCCGTCGTCGCGGCTGGCTGCTGGCTACCCAATTTCTGTTACTGATTGCCATTGCGGCGATGGGATTCCTTGAACCCTCCACGCAGCTGCGCTGGATGGCGGCGCTGGCGGTCGTCATCGCCTTTTGCTCCGCGTCTCAGGATATCGTGTTTGACGCGTGGAAAACTGACGTGCTGGCCGCGGAAGAGCGAGGCACCGGCGCGGCAATCAGCGTGCTGGGCTATCGTCTGGGGATGCTGGTCTCCGGCGGACTGGCGCTATGGCTGGCCGACCGCTGGCTAGGATGGCAGGGAATGTACTGGCTGATGGCCGCGCTGCTGATCCCCTGCATTATCGCCACGCTGCTGGCCCCGGATCCCAGCGACGTCATTCCTGTGCCGAAAACGCTGGAACAGGCGGTTGCCGCACCGCTTCGCGACTTCTTCGGTCGCAATAACGCCTGGCTAATCCTGCTGCTTATCGTCCTTTATAAGCTTGGCGATGCGTTTGCCATGAGCCTGACCACCACATTCCTGATTCGCGGCGTCGGTTTCGATGCTGGCGAAGTGGGGATGGTCAATAAAACGCTCGGCCTGTTCGCCACCATTGTCGGCGCCCTGTACGGCGGCGTGCTTATGCAGCGCCTGACCTTATTCCGCGCGCTACTGATTTTCGGCGTGCTGCAAGGGGTATCCAACGCCGGATATTGGCTGCTATCTATTACCGATAAACACCTTTTCTCCATGGCGACGGCGGTATTTTTCGAAAACCTGTGCGGCGGGATGGGCACTGCGGCATTCGTCGCGCTGCTGATGACGCTGTGCAACAAATCCTTTTCAGCCACCCAGTTTGCCCTGCTCTCGGCGCTTTCCGCCGTCGGGCGCGTTTACGTCGGCCCTATCGCCGGCTGGTTCGTCGAGGCTCACGGCTGGCCTGCCTTCTATCTTTTTTCCGTCGTTGCCGCTGTGCCGGGTATTTTGCTGCTGTTAATTTGTCGGCGTACCCTGGAACACACCCAGCGGTCAGCGAGCTTTATGCCGCGTACGTTCTTTCCTCAGATCTACGGGCTGGCTTTAATGATTCTGGCGGTTGGCTGCCTGATGCTGGCGGTATGGCTGGTGCTGCTGGTGTTCAACGCGCTGGATTACACCAATTTCTCCTTCCTCGCGGGCCTGCTGGAGATCGCCGTACTCACCGCCGTTGCGGGTATTTTACTCGGCGCTTTCCTTGACTACCTGGCATTACGCAAAACCGAGCTGATTTAATCGTTACAGAAACGTTAGTGGACGTTGTAATTACCAAGCGTAATTATAACGTCTTATTAACGATTTTATATTCATGGCGCTGAGTTTGTTGTTTTGTGCGTTTTAGATTTCTGGAAATTATTGACAATTTTTATGCGAATCTTTAAATAATTTAAACGATTCAGCTTTACTGTTTTTATTTTCCGCTTTTATGATGTCTTTTATTTGATAATTAATTGTTAATTATTTGTTTTGTTTTGCAGGTGGTTATGCTCATTCTCTTATAAACCCCTTGGTTCTTATCCCTTTCGTTATCAATCCCGCGTAAATCAAGCTTTGCAAGGGATAATGTCACACTCCGTAACATATGTGACAAGGCAAGCAGAAGCCACTAACATAGAACAGACACAGCTCCAACTATGTTTACAGTAATGCAACCTTCCCGTAAAATGCCCGTACACTTTAAGCGCCACCAGATTCCGTGGAATTGAGGTCGTTCAATGAGACTTAGGAAATACAATAAAAGTTTGGGATGGATGTCATTAATCGCAGGCACTGTATTACTCAGTGGTTGTGATTCTGCACTCCTCGACCCAAAAGGACAGATTGGACTGGAGCAACGCTCTCTGATTCTGACGGCCTTCGGCCTGATGATGATCGTCGTTATTCCAGCCGTCTTGATGGCAGTAGGATTTGCCTGGAAGTATCGTGCGAGCAATAAAGATGCGAAGTATAGCCCGAACTGGTCACACTCCAACAAAGTTGAAGCTGTGGTCTGGACGGTTCCTATCCTGATCATCCTGTTCCTGGCCGTTCTGACCTGGAAAACAACTCACGCATTAGAGCCGAGCAAACCGCTTGCTCACGATGAAAAACCTATCACTATCGAAGTCGTTTCGATGGACTGGAAATGGTTCTTCATCTATCCGGAACAAGGTATTGCTACCGTCAACGAAATCGCCTTCCCGGCGAACGTACCGGTACACTTCAAAGTGACCTCCAATTCCGTGATGAACTCGTTCTTTATCCCACGTTTAGGTAGCCAGATTTACGCAATGGCCGGGATGCAGACTCAGCTGCACCTCATCGCGAATGAAGCTGGTACTTACGACGGTATCTCCGCCAGCTATAGCGGCCCGGGCTTCTCTGGAATGAAGTTCAAAGCTATCGCCACGCCGGATCGTGCAACCTTCGATCAGTGGGTAGCGAAAGCCAAACAGTCTGCGAATACCATGGATTCCATGGAAACATTCGACAAACTGGCTGCGCCTAGCGAATACAACAAAGTGGAATACTTCTCTAACGTGAAACCGGATTTGTTTAAAGATGTTGTTAACAAATTTATGTCTCACGGTAAGAGCATGGATATGACCCAACCCGAGGGCGAGCACGCAGCGCACGAAGGAATGGAAGGCATGGACATGAGCCACGCGGAAACCGCTCACTAAGGGGCCGAGGAAGAAAACGATGTTCGGAAAACTTACACTGGATGCAGTGCCCTACCATGAACCCATTATTGTGGTTACGGTGGCTGCAATTATCATTGGGGGACTGGCGCTTCTGGCAGCCATCACTTACTTCGGTAAGTGGTCCTACCTTTGGAACGAGTGGCTGACTTCGGTTGACCACAAACGTCTCGGTATCATGTACGTTATCGTAGCAATCGTTATGTTGCTGCGTGGCTTTGCTGACGCCGTTATGATGCGTAGCCAGCAGGTGCTGGCCTCGGCCGGGGAAGCAGGTTTCCTGCCGCCTCACCACTACGATCAGATCTTTACCGCCCACGGCGTTATCATGATCTTCTTCGTAGCGATGCCGTTTGTTATCGGTCTGATGAACCTGGTGGTTCCGCTGCAGATCGGCGCACGCGACGTTGCTTTCCCCTTCCTTAACAACCTGAGCTTCTGGTTCACCGTTGTGGGCGTGATTCTGGTTAACCTCTCTCTGGGCGTCGGTGAATTCGCGCAGACCGGTTGGCTGGCCTATCCGCCGCTGTCGGGAATCGAGTACAGTCCGGGCGTCGGGGTCGATTACTGGATCTGGGCTCTCCAGCTATCCGGTATTGGTACAACGCTTACCGGTATTAACTTCTTCGTAACGATTATCAAGATGCGTGCCCCTGGCATGACCATGTTCAAGATGCCGGTGTTTAGCTGGGCATCTCTGTGCGCCAACATCCTGATTATCGCCTCCTTCCCAATTCTGACCGTCACCGTCGCGCTGCTGACCCTGGACCGCTACCTGGGCACCCATTTCTTTACCAACGATATGGGTGGCAACATGATGATGTACATCAACCTGATTTGGGCCTGGGGTCACCCGGAAGTGTACATTCTGGTTCTGCCGGTATTCGGCGTCTTCTCCGAAATCGCCGCGACCTTCTCGCGTAAGCGTCTGTTTGGCTACACCTCGCTGGTATGGGCAACAGTGTGTATTACCGTTCTGTCGTTCATCGTTTGGCTGCACCACTTCTTTACTATGGGTGCGGGCGCGAACGTAAACGCCTTCTTCGGTATTACGACCATGATCATCGCTATCCCGACCGGGGTTAAGATCTTCAACTGGCTGTTTACCATGTACCAGGGCCGCATCGTCTTCAACTCAGCAATGCTGTGGACGATTGGCTTTATCGTGACCTTCTCCGTAGGTGGTATGACCGGCGTTCTGCTGGCGGTACCGGGCGCAGACTTCGTGCTGCACAACAGCCTGTTCCTGATCGCGCACTTCCATAACGTCATCATCGGCGGCGTGGTGTTCGGTTGCTTCGCAGGTCTGACCTACTGGTGGCCGAAAGCCTTTGGCTTCACCCTGAACGAAACCTGGGGCAAACGCGCTTTCTGGTTCTGGATCATCGGCTTCTTCGTCGCGTTTATGCCGCTGTACGTGCTGGGCTTCATGGGTATGACCCGTCGCCTGAGCCAGCAGATTGACCCGCAGTTCCACCCGATGCTGGTTGTTGCAGCCTGCGGCGCGGCGCTGATCGCCTGCGGTATCCTCTGCCAGCTGATTCAGTTCTACGTGTCTATCCGCGATCGCGAGCAGAACCGTGACCTGACCGGCGACCCGTGGGGCGGCCGTACGCTGGAGTGGGCAACCTCTTCTCCTCCACCGTTCTACAACTTCGCTATCGTTCCTGTGGTTCACGAGCGTGACGCGTTCTGGGAAATGAAAGAGAAAGGCGACGCGTACAAGAAACCGGCTGGCTATGAAGAGATTCATATGCCGAAAAACAGCGGCGCGGGCATCGTTATTGCTGCTTTCGCAACGGTGTTTGGTTTCGCAATGATCTGGCACATCTGGTGGCTGGCAATTGCAAGCTTCGTCGGTATCCTGGCGACCTGGATTATTAAGAGCTTTGACGAGGACGTGGATTACTACGTGCCGGTTGCAGTAGTCGAAAAACTGGAAAATCAGCATTTCGATGAGATTAACAAAGCAGGGCTGAAAAATGGCAACTGATACTCTTGCGCATAACGCCCACGCGCACGAACACGGGCACCATGATACAGGACCGATGAAGGTATTCGGTTTCTGGATCTACCTGATGAGCGACTGCATTATCTTCGCCACTCTGTTCGCGACCTATGCCGTTCTGGTGAACGGCACGGCGGGCGGACCGACCGGTAAAGATATCTTTGAACTGCCGTTCGTTCTGGTTGAAACCGCGCTGCTGCTGTTCAGCTCCATCACCTACGGCATGGCGGCTATCGCCATGTACAAAAACAACAAGAGCCAGGTGGTTTCCTGGCTTGCGCTGACCTTCCTCTTCGGGGCAGGGTTCATCGCGATGGAACTCTATGAATTCCATCACCTGATTGTTGAAGGTATGGGTCCGGATCGCAGCGGCTTCCTGTCAGCGTTCTTCGCGCTGGTCGGTACCCACGGTCTGCACGTGACCTCTGGTCTGATCTGGATGGCGGTGCTGATGGTACAGGTTTCTCGTCGCGGCCTGACCAACACTAACCGCACCCGTATCATGTGCCTGAGTCTGTTCTGGCACTTCCTGGACGTCGTGTGGATCTGCGTGTTCTCTGTTGTTTATCTGATGGGGGCGATGTAATGAGTCATTCTACCGATCATAGCGGCGCTTCTCACGGCAGCGTGAAGAGCTACATGACAGGTTTCATCCTGTCGATCATTCTGACGGTTATCCCGTTTGCAATGGTGATGAGTGGCTCCGCATCGCATGCGGCTATTCTGGGAACCATCCTGGTCACTGCAGTTGTGCAGATTGTCGTACACCTCGTGTACTTCCTGCACATGAACAGTAAATCGGACGAAGGTTGGAACCTGACCGCATTTATCTTCACCGTAATCATCATTGCTATCGTAGTTGTCGGTTCCATCTGGATTATGTGGAACCTGAACTACAACATGATGATGCACTAAGAGCGGCGAGTATGTTTAAGCAATACCTGCAAGTAACGAAACCAGGCATTATTTTTGGCAACCTGATCTCCGTGATTGGCGGTTTCCTGCTGGCCTCAAAGGGCCACATAGACTATCCGCTTTTCATCTGGACGCTCCTCGGAGTATCCCTGGTGGTCGCCTCGGGTTGTGTTTTCAACAACTATATCGACCGTGATATCGATCGTAAGATGGAACGGACGAAAAACCGGGTGCTGGTCAAAGGGCTGATCTCGCCAGAAGCTTCGCTGGTATACGCCACCCTGCTGGGTATTGCTGGCTTCATGCTGCTGTGGTTTGGCGCTAATCCCCTCGCCTGCTGGCTGGGGGTGATGGGGTTTGTGGTTTATGTCGGCGTTTACAGCCTGTACATGAAGCGCCACTCCGTCTACGGCACGCTGATTGGTTCTCTCTCCGGCGCTGCGCCGCCGGTGATTGGCTACTGTGCGGTGACCGGTGATTTTGACAGCGGCGCCGCTATTCTGCTGGCTATTTTTAGCCTGTGGCAGATGCCTCACTCTTACGCTATCGCGATTTTCCGCTTCAAGGATTATCAGGCGGCGAACATTCCGGTACTGCCGGTAGTGAAAGGTATTTCAGTGGCTAAAAACCATATTACCGTCTACATCATCGCCTTTACCGTTGCGACGCTGATGCTCTCTCTGGGCGGCTACGCCGGATATAAATATCTGGTTGTCGCTGCGGCAGTGAGCGTCTGGTGGCTGGGGATGGCGCTGCGCGGATACAAAGTGGCGGATGATAAAGTTTGGGCGCGTAAGCTGTTCGTCTTTTCCATCGTCGCCATTACCGCGCTGTCGGTGATGATGTCCGTCGACTTTATGGTGCCGGATTCACATAACCTGCTGACGATGGTCAGATAAGACCACCTTCTGCAAACGCTCAGCAGCCTCCGCTCGCAAGACCGGGGGCTGTTTTTTTATCACGCAACCTATTGTCCCTCCCCTCCCCCAGGTTCTCTTCAGATAAAAATCATCTTTATCGGTTCATCTCCAGTCCAGCGTTATCAATCATTCAATGATGATGTTCATATAAAAATGATAAAGAAATCAGCATCCGGGGGAGGTTGCCATCTGGTTTACCTCTATTTAGCGGTGTTAGCCTTTCGCGGTGAGTACGGTGCTCACTGATGACAATCCGTTGAATAAAGGAATAAAAATGAAAGAGTTAACTTTTAATGAAATGGAATATATTTCCGGTGGTTTTAATCTGCTGAATGCGGCTACTGGCTTTACCAGCTTTGTCGTCAACTCCGGGCTTGGCTTCGGATCTTTTGTCGCCACCTCAGGAGCCTCTTTCGCGAATTTTGTGATTGATAGCGCCGTAGAATTTGGCAAGTTCGTTATCGGTCAGTCGAACTGGAACACCTTTGTGTCTGCGGGGTTGGATAACTGGAATGGCTTTGTGAACACTGCCGCCAATAGCTGGTCAACCTTCGTGAACAACGCTGGAGCGGACTGGAATAGCTTTATCGACGGCGCGAAAGCCTGATATATCGGGCAGGTTCCGTTCAGAACCTGCCTGCCTCTTCCGCGGCTATCCAACCAACATCGCCTGGGCGCTATAGAGCAAATCCAGATGCTCGCGGCACAGGGCTTCAATCGAGGTTCTTGACTGATGGCTGGTTAAGCTCAGCGCTCCCCAGTAGATCCCTTCCCGGTCTGACAGCGGTACGGCCAGTACCAGCATGCCAATTTCAAACTCTTGCTCAATTGCGGCATATCCCTGGCGGCGCACCTGGGCGATCTTCTCCATCAGGGCCGTAACGTCGGTTACCGTATAGGGCGTGCGCTGTTCGCGTTTGATCCGTTGCAAAACGGTTTCGCACTCGGCTTCCGCTAATGACGCCAGCCAGAGCCGCCCGCCGGCGGTACAGTAAATCGGCACCCTCTCACCCAGACGCACTGAGGTCGAATTAAACGGCGTGTGCTTACTGCGCGCGATATACACCAGCTCATCATCATCTATCACCCCCACCGAAGCGTGCTCTTCCGTCCGGCTGGCGATGTACTCAACGATCGGCCGTACCATGCGCGGGAACTGCGCCGAGTCAACATACGCCTGCCCCAGCCTTAACGCTTTGGGCGTCAGCCAGTAGTAGCGTCCGTCGGTTTGCAGGTAGCGCTCGTGCAGCAGAGTAAGGAAAAACCGCCGCGCGGCGCTTTGCGTCAGGCCGCTCATTTTCGCCGCCTGCGGCACGGTGAGTCGCGGGTGCTCTTTTGAAAATAGCTGGATCAGCGCCAGCCCCTTTTGCAGGCCGACGATCAGATCGCGGGGATGAATCTGGTTTTGCATACTTGTTCACACTTTCGCAACAATAAGATCGGTTTAGCGCGATTATCGCAGTGGTGGTGCGATTAACAACCAGTATGGCCGAATTCTGCGTTGTCGCTCTCAGCTTCCGCTGAAATACTTTCACAACATTCATTTAACAAAATGAGGTTTGAAATGGTCAGTGGATTCACTCAGGTCGTCGCCGTCATCGGTCACCCGATTACCCAGGTTAAATCGCCGGAGAATTTCAACCGCTACTTTGCCGACCAGCAGATGGACAGCGTCATGATCCCGGTGGATATCGCCCCGCAAGCCGTTGCTGACTATCTGCAGGCGCTACGCGGCTGGCATAACATGAGCGGCGTGCTGGTCACCGTTCCGCACAAACAGCGCGCCGCCGCCCTGGTCGATGAGTTAACCCCGCGAGCGCAGCATCTCAATGCCGTCAACGTCATCCGTAAGCTGGCCGATGGCCGTTTACAGGGCGACATGCTCGACGGCGTCGGCTTCCAGCTTGCCGCAGAGGCGCACGGCTTTAACGCCGCAGGTAAAAAAGCGCTGCTCTCAGGCTGCGGCGGCGTCGGCAGCGCCATCGCGTGGGGGCTTTGCGAAGCGGGCCTCCGTCAACTGGCGCTTTATGACCCGAATCCCGCCACGCTTCAGCTGCTGCATAACCGGCTGGCCACCCATTTTCCGCACGTTCACCTAACCGATCTGCCCGCGACGCTCAACGGTCTGGATGTGCTGGTGAACGGTTCTCCGGCGGGAATGGCCGGTTTCGATCCATTACCGCTGCCGCAAACGCTGCTGGAAACGCTGCCGGTATCAGCGCATGTCGCGGACGTGGTAACCGCCCCGGTTATCACCCCGCTTCTGGCCTTCGCCCGGGATCGCGGCTGCGCGATTCAGACCGGGCCGGAAATGGCGCTGGCGCAGATGAAATTAATGGGGCAGTTCATTGGCGCCATTGCGCAGGAACAGGGAGCGGCGGCATGAAAAGCTGGGACGTCATCGTTATCGGCAGCGGCGCCGCAGGCTTTGCCGCGGCGGTGACCGCCTGCTGTAAGGGGCTGTCGGTGCTGATGCTGGAAAAAGCCCCGCAGTTCGGCGGCACCTCCGCCATTTCCGGCGGCGCGGTGTGGATCCACGATAGCGATCAGGCGCGGAAAATGGCCGCAGGCGGCAGCCCGCAGGAAATCGAAACCTATCTGCGGACCATCATCGGTGAGCCCAACTATCGTCAGGATCTGATCGAAGCCTTTATCGCTTCGGGACGCGAGGCGCTGGCGTTTCTGGAAAAAGAGGAGGCGGTGAAATATAGCCTGCGTCCGCTTTCTCCGGATTATTACCCGGATGAACCCGGTGCCGTCGACGTCGGGCGGGCGCTGGAGGTGGTGGAGTTTGACGGGCGAGAACTGGGTGAGCATTTTCGCGACCTCCGCTCTCCTCCACCGGGGATGCTGCTGTTTGGCGGGATGATGGTCAATCGCATCGATATCCAACACTTTCTTGATATGCGCCGCTCCCTTAGCTCGTTCGCGCACTGCGGCAGACTGCTGCTGCGCTATGGTCGCGATCGTCTCCGGCACCATCGGGGCACTCGCCTGGCGATGGGCAACGCGCTGATCGCCCGCATGGCGACGCTCGCTTTCCGCAAAGGCATGCAGCTCAGACTCAACGTCAACGTGCTTTCACTGAGCGAACGCAATGGCGAGGTGACCGGCGTAGAAATTGAGCACGAGGGTCAAAAGCAGGCTCTTGAAGCCCGCTGCGGCGTGGTGCTGGCAGCCGGAGGTTTTGCCGCAGGCAAGCTGGCTGAACGCTATCGCCCCCAGACCCGCGAGCACTATACCATGTCCCCCGCTGCCAACGACGGCGCCGCGCTGCGCCTTGCCGCCGCGCTCAATGCCCGCGAAGGCGCTGACCTGCCGTCTAACTTTTTCTGGGCGCCGGTCTCCGTTTTACACCATGCCGATGGCACGCAGGAGCGCTTCCCTCACCTGGTCACCGATCGCGCCAAACCCGGCGTGATTGCCGTCAACCAGCGCGCGGTGCGCTTCGTAAATGAATCCAACTCTTATCACCACTTCGCCAGCGCCATGCAAAGCCGGGCAGAAAACGCCCCCTGCTTTCTGATTTGCGACGCCCTTGCCATGAAGCGCTACGGCCTCGGCCTGGCGCGCCCTGCCCCGGTAAATAATGACGCGCTGGTGAAAGCGGGCTATCTGCACAAGGCCGATACGCTGTCAGAGCTGGCGCAGCGCCTCGGACTCGATCCGCAAACCCTCGGGGAAACGGTGGCGCGCTATAACCGCGACGCCGCTCAGGGCCAGGATGCGGAATTCGCTAAAGGCGGCAACAGCTATAACCGCGCGATGGGCGACCCCGGCCACCGGCCAAACGCCTGTAACGCCCCGCTGACCCGCGCGCCGTTTTATGCCGTCACCCTCTATACCGGCGATCTCGGTACCTCGCGCGGTCTGGTGACTACCGCCGATGCTCAGGTGATTAACCAGCAGGGTGAACCGATTAAAGGCCTCTACGCCGTGGGTAACGATATGAATTCGATGATGGCCGGAACCTATCCCGGCCCCGGCATTACGCTCGGCCCGGCGCTGACCTTCGGCTATCTCTCAGCCAGCCATATGGCGCAACAACACGCACTGTAAACAGGAGAAAATCATGATCTATGAAAAACGCACCTACACCATCAATCCGCTGAAAATGGCCGACTGGCTGGCGCTGTACAAAAGCGATGCTTACGCCGTGCAAACCGAGCATCTCGGTAAGCTCATCGGCTTCTTCTTTACCGAAATTGGCGTGGTCAATCAGGTGGTGCACATCTGGGCCTACGAGAGCCTCGACGATCGCCTGGCGCGTCGGGCGCGTATGGCGCAGGACGAACGCTGGCTGACGTTCTCGCGCAAAAACCGCGAGCTGGCTGCCGTCGAGCGCCTGGAGTCGGTTCTTCTGCGCCCCACTGATTTTTCACCTCTGCAATAAGGAGTCGGTCATGGGCGGGCAGATAAACGTGGATGTTCTGGTGGTCGGCTCCGGCGCGGCGGGGCTCTCTGCCGCCGTCACCGCCGCGCTCGGCGGCGCCAGCGTGCTGGTTGCGGAGAAGGAGTCGGTTATTGGCGGCACCAGCGCCTGGTCCGGCGGCTGGCTATGGATCCCGCGTAATCCGCTGGCGCGAGAGGAGGGTATTGAAGAAGAACCCGGTTCACCGCTCACTTATTTACGCCATGAAATGGACGGCGAGCCTGCCGATGCGCGTCTGCTCGCCTACTTACAGTACGGACCGGAGATGATCGACTTTTTCCGCCGCCGCACCGCCGTGCAGTTTCTTTCCGGCAGCAAAATGCCCGATTTTCACGCTTCACCGGGCGCTGCGCTGGGCGGCCGCTCGGTCACGGCGCAGCCTTTTGACGGACGGCTGTTGGGCGACTGGCTGCATCGCCTGCGGCCTCCGCTGGAGACCATCAGCCTCGCGGGGATGGGCATTGCCGGCGGCACGGATATGGCGCACTTTTTTAACGCCACCCGCTCATCGCGCTCGGCGCTGTACGCCACCTGTCGCCTGCTTCGCCACGGCTGGCAGCGGCTGCGCGCCGGTCGCGGACAGCATCTGGTTAACGGCAATGCGCTGGTCGCCCGCCTCCTGCGTTCGGCGCTGGATGCGGGGGTGAATTTTCAGCTTAACGCGCCGGTAGAACGTCTGCTCGCCGACAACAACGGCGTGACGGGCGCGATATTACGTAGCGACAGCGGCGCGCTGGAGGTTCGCGCCGGCGCGGTGATCCTCGCCTGCGGAGGCTTTCCCCACGACAGACAGCGTCTGGCCGAACAGGTTCCGCACGCCGCCAGCGGCTACGGCCACTTTTCCGCCGCGCCTCCGGGGAACCAGGGTGATGGCATTCGGCTCGGCGAAACGGTCGGCGGTCAGTTTGATCATTCGCTCAGACACCCGATGGCCTGGGCGCCGGTGTCGCGCGTTACCCTCGCCAGCGGAGTGCAGCTCCCCTTTCCGCATCTGGTTGAACGCGCGAAGCCTGGCTTTATTGCCGTTTTGCCCAACGGCAAACGCTTCACCAATGAGGCCGACTCTTATCATGATTTTATTGCCGCGCTGCTGGACTCGACGCCGCCGGGCGAAACGCCGCAGGCGTGGCTGATTGCCGACAGCCGGGCGCTCCGGCGCTACGGATTGGGCCATGCTCGCCCCTTCCCGTTTACCCCAGAGGCCTGGCGCAGGACCGGATATCTGCAGACGGGCGAAACGCCGGAAGCGCTGGCAAAAGCCTGCGCCATTAATCCGCAGCAGCTAACGGAAACAATCGCCCGGTTTAACGACTTTGTAGACCAGGGCGAGGATAAGGATTTTCAGCGCGGCGCGTCGGCATACAACCGCGCGCAGGGCGATGCCAGCCGCTCTCCGCACCCAACGCTTGGGAAACTCAGCCATGCGCCTTTTTATGCGGTACGCATTTTGCCCGGCTCGCTGGGCTCCTTCAGCGGATTAATCACCGATGAAAATGCGCGGGTTCTCAACGCGCAGCAGCAGCCGATTCAGGGGCTTTTCGCCATCGGCAACGACATGTCGAGCGTGATGCGGGGATTCTATCCCAGCGGCGGTATCACGCTGGGTCCGGCGATGACCTTTGGTTATCTGGTCGGAAAAAACCTGGCAGCAAATATAAATAAAACAACGCAGTAAAAGCATTTCACCAGGGACGGCAATACGCATAACAACAACAACCTGCAACTGTACTGGAGTCCTTTATGAACATGCGAACCCTGTCACTCGCCGCGCTTACCCTACTTGATGTCCCACCACCGGAACAGGTACGCATTGCGGCCCAGGCCGGCTTCACTCACGTAGGCCTGCGCCTGCTTCCCGCAACCCCGTCGGATCCAGATTACGCTATGCTCGGCGATACCCCCGCCGTTCGCGATACCCTGGCGGCGCTGATGGCAACCGGCGTTCGCGTCTCGGACGTTGAGATTGTCCGCCTGACGCCGGATTTTGCACTGAACGCCCGATTGCGGCTGTTCCTTGATACCGCCGCGCGCCTTGGTGCGAAGCAGGTTTTAGTCGCCGGCAACGATGATAACCGGGCCCGCAGCGCGGAAAATCTCGCTCGGCTGGCCGAAGCCGGCCAGGAGTATGGTTTAACCATGAACCTGGAGCCTATGCCATGGACCCACCTGCGCACCATCGCCGAAGCCCAGGCG
Source organism: Klebsiella sp. MBT K-1 (assembly GCF_002556465.1). Lineage (NCBI taxonomy): Bacteria > Pseudomonadati > Pseudomonadota > Gammaproteobacteria > Enterobacterales > Enterobacteriaceae > Klebsiella > Klebsiella sp. MBT K-1. Next base: position 293,520 of record NZ_PDEL01000004.1, read on the forward strand.
CTGATCGCCGCCAGCGGCCGCAGCGATATCGGTATTTTAATTGATGCCATTCACTTCTGGCGGGCAGGCGAATCCCTTTCGACCCTCGCCACGCTCCCGCAAAATTACCTCAACTATATGCAGCTTTGCGACGCTTCGCCGCAAGCCCCCGCTGACGAGCAGGAGCTGATTTACCAGGCCCGCGCCGCGCGCCAGGTGCCCGGCGAAGGCGGACTCGACCTGCACGGCCTGATGGCGGCGCTTCCGGCCACGCTGCCGGTCTCTGTCGAGGTTCCGCTCAGCGGCGCCCGGGGCGCTCTGCCTGCGCTCGCTCGCGCTCAGCTGCTGTTTAACGCCGCGCAGTCCTACCTGCGCCCTTGCGCATAAGGAGAGCCCCATGACTCAGACTCAACGCCTGGACGTCAGGGAGTTAATCAACGCCAATCCGCTCAGCCGCTTTCAGAAGCTGGTGGTATTATTGGGCTTCTGCGTTATCGCGCTCGACGGTTTTGATATCGCCATCATGGGATTTATCGCCCCAACGCTGAAGCAGGAATGGGGAGTAAGCAACCACGAGCTCGGTTTCGTCATTAGCGCCGCGCTGATAGGCCTGGCGCTGGGCGCTATTTTCTCCGGCCCCCTCGCCGACTGGCTGGGACGGAAGAAAATTATTATCAATAGCGTCTTCTTCTTCGGCTTCTGGACCATCGCCACCGCCCTGTCACAAAACATTGAGCAGATGATGGTCTTTCGTTTTCTGACCGGACTGGGGTTAGGCGCCGCGATGCCGAATATCGGCACCCTGGTGTCCGAGTACGCGCCGGAGCGCCAGCGCTCGTTTCTGATTACGATTATTTTTTGCGGCTTCACCTTTGGCGCGGCAGCGGGCGGTTTCTCCGCCTCCTGGCTGATCCCGCAGTTTGGCTGGCATTCGCTGATGCTGCTTGGCGGGATCCTCCCGCTGCTGTTCGCGCCGGTCCTGATCTGGCTGTTACCGGAATCAGTGCGTTTTCTGGTGGTTAAGCGCGCGCCAGCCGAACGTATTCGGCGAATTTTGCAGCGCCTTTATCCGGGACAAATCCCCGATGAGGCCGAGTTCAGCCTGCCGACGCAGCCCGTCCAGGCAAATGCCATGCGCATCGTCCTCTCCCGCCAGTATCGCTTCGGCTCAATGATGCTCTGGCTGGTCTACTTTATGGGGCTTTTTTTGGTCTACCTCCTCGGCAGCTGGCTACCGACGCTGGTAAAAGAGGTGGGCTTAACGGTCAGCCAGGCGGCGGTGATGACCGCCATGTACCAGGCGGGAGGAACCCTCGGCTCGCTGTTTGCGGGCTGGCTAATGGACCGGATCAACCCCCATCGGGCGCTCGGGCTGATATACGCGGTTGGCGGCCTGTTTACGATGGCGATGGGCTATGCCGCGGCAAGCTTTGCGCTCATCTGCCTGCTGGCGTTTATCAGCGGAGCCTGCTTAAACGGCGCCAATACCGGCATGAACGCGCTCTCCGCCCGCTACTATCCTACCGAGGCGCGGGCCACCGGCTCCAGCTGGATGCACGGCGTTGGCCGCCTGGGCGCCATCCTCAGCGCCTTCGCCGGGGCGGAAATGCTGGCGCTGAATATCAGCTTCGAAAGCGTATTCCTGATCCTTGGCATTCCGGCGGCGATTACCGTCGCCGGGCTGGCGGCCAAAGGTGTTTTTGCGGCTGACCCGGAGCCAAAACCCACCGCTTCAACCGCGCCCGTCAGAAGTACATTTTAAAACGTTGACGTTAAGGCGGGCGTGCTTCAAAAAAACGCCCGCCAAAAAAAGAAAAATTAATTTCATTTAAATGAATAATGAAAAATAAAAAATACCGTGAAGTATCGATTCACCTCAAAAGTCACAGCGAAAAATCATCAAATTCATACAAAAAACAAATGAAATATCGTTCATAAAAACAATTAATAACCTTATCAATCAGAATGTCTTGATAGCTGTAGCCAGGAAATTACGGCTCAATTTTTACGATTTTTCGATCCACCTCGCATATACAGAAATTAAATTCCAAACAACCATTGAAACGAAATAAACATTTCCTTATGTTCTGGCTGATATTCAGGATAAGGTCGTGCCGGTGGAACTGGCGCAGAGGTCCTGACTTGTCCTCCCAGACAAAGGAATTGACCATGAGTGAACAGCAGATTCTTCTCTCTCCGGCTGCGGCACGCGGCGATAAGCTAAGCTGGGCCACCCGAATCGCTTACGGCGGCGGCGATACCGCCTGTAACGTCGTTTTCGGCATGATCGGCACGGTTTTAACCCTGTTTTATACCGACTATGTCGGCATCAGCATCGCCACCGTTGGCCTGGTAATGCTGATCTCCCGTCTGTTTGACGGCGTTTCCGATGTCATCATGGGCCTGATGGTGGAACGCACGAACTCTCGCTGGGGGAAATCACGCCCCTGGCTGCTATGGATGAGCGTGCCCTACGCCGTATCGGCGATTTTACTGTTCACCGTCCCGCAGACCACCGGCACGCTGCAGTTTCTCTATCTGCTGGTGGCCTATAACTTCTGCACCACCGTGTGCTATACCGCCATCAACCTCCCCTACGGCAGCCTTTCTGCGATGATGACCCGCGCCTCCTGGGAAAGGGATATGCTCAGCATCACCCGCATGTCGATGTCGCCTTTTGGTCGTATCCTCGCCGTTGCCTGCACGCTGCCGCTGGTGAAGTACTTTGGCGACGATCAGGCGGCGTGGATTAAAACCATGTCGATTTGGGCTTTTCTGGCGCTGCTGTTGCTGCTGTTTTGCTTTTATAAATGCGAAGAGAACGTCGTCATCAAAGCGCGAGAGAAACAGGGAAACGTACCGGTAAAGACCCAGCTTTCCGCGCTTTTTCGTAACCAGTACTTCTGGGCCAGCGCAATCCTGTGGGCCGCGCAAAGCGTGTACTACACCGTGGTGGGGATCGCGCTGCCTTACTACTGCCGCTACGTGCTCGGCGACGATACCTTCTATAGCTCCATTTTCGTTGCCGAAACCGCCTGCATTATTATTTTCACCTTCCTGAGCTCGGTGCCCATTCGAAAATACGGTAAACGCAACGTTGCCCTCTGCGGCATCGTGCTGGCGACCATCGGCCAGGTGCTGTTTATGTTTAACTCTGATGATTATCACTGGGCGCTGGCAAACGCGATTATTCGCGGTATTGGCTTCGCCCCGCTGAACGCCGTGCTGTTTGGCTTCTGCGGTGATGCCGTCGAATTCGGCCAGTGGAAAACGCGCGTCAGGCAGGAAGGGATGATCTTCTCCGCCGGTTCCGTTGGGACGAAACTCGGCGCAGGTATTGCCGCCGCAGTTATCTCCGGCCTGCTGAGCATGGCGGGTTACGTCAGCTCCAGCAGCGGATCCGGCGTTCAGCCGCAAAGCGCTATCGACATGATTAACCACGTTTATCTCTACGGCTCTTTCTTCCTGTGGATCGTTGTCATTATCACCCTGCTGTTTTACCGGCTGGATAAGCAATACCCGCAGATTATGCATGAACTGAAAGAACGCGAAGCGCGTGGAGAGATGTAAAACCCGGCTGCCACATCCGCGCTCGGCGAGCGCGGGTATACAGAACAACATCTGAAATCCGTAGTATCTCTATCATTGAGGAGAGCACCATCATGTTAAACGGCATGAAACCCTTATCCCGCTCCCTGCGCTGGGGCATGGTCGGCGGCGGCGGTACCAGCCAGATTGGCTACAGCCACCGTTGCGCGGCGCTGCGTGATAACGTCTTTACTTTGCTGGCCGGCGCGCTTGATATCGATGCCGAGCGCGGCCGTCAATTCGGCGAGCAGCTCGGCATCGCTCCTGAGCGCTGCTACGCCGATTATAAAACGCTGTTCGCGGAGGAGGCCAAACGCCCCGACGGGATTGAAGCCGTATCGGTGACGACGCCGAATAATACTCACTTCGCTATCACTAAAGCGGCGCTGGAAGCCGGGCTGCACGTTATCTGCGAAAAACCGCTGTGCTTTACCGCCGACGAAGCGCGCGAACTGCTCGCGCTGAGTAAAAAGCAGAATAAAATTATCGGCGTCACCTACGGTTATGCCGGGCACCAGATGATCCAGCAGGCACGGCAGATGATAGCCGAGGGGATGCTCGGCGAGATCCGCATTATCAATATGCAGTTTGCCCACGGTTTTCATAATGAAGCCGTTGAGCTGCAAGCGGAATCCACCCGCTGGCGGGTCACACCCAAATATGCTGGCCCTAGCTATGTGCTGGGGGATCTGGCGACCCACCCGCTATTTATTGCCGAGACGATGGTGCCGAATCTGAACATCACCCGCCTGATGTGCGCACGTCAAAGCTTCGTCAAATCCCGCGCGCCGCTGGAAGATAACGCCTTTGTGCTGATGGAATATAACAACGGCGCCGTCGGTTCACTGTGGACCAGCGCGGTCAACAGCGGCGCGATGCATTCACAAAAAGTCCGCGTCATTGGCGAAAAAGCCAGCATCGAATGGTGGGATGAACGCCCAAATCAGCTGAGCTACGAGGTGCAGGGCGAACCGGCGCGCGTACTGGAGCGCGGGATGCCCTATCTCAGCCAGCAGGCGCTGGCGGATGACCGCATTGGCGGCGGTCACCCTGAAGGGCTGTTCGAAGCGTGGGCCAACCTCTATCGCCGCTACGCCATCGCCATCGACGCCATGGATCGCGGTGACCGGGCATTCCTCGAGACCTTCTGGTATCCGGACGTGGAAGCCGGGCTGCACGGCGTTTACTGGGTTGAGCAGTGCGTTAAATCCGCCGACGCGGGCGGCCAGTGGGTTGACTTTAACTGCCATTAATCTCTGCACTCCAGTGGAGGCTCCTCCACTGGTTTTTTTTGCCTACCGTACTCACCTCATCATGCAACACAGTCGTAATATCTGTTAAACAAACATTTATTTACGCTTCTGTTTCCCCCCACTACACTAGGCGCAGTTTTTATATTGAGGTGGTAATGAACGATAATAAAATGACGCCAGGCGAACTGCGCGCGACCTGGGGTTTGGGGACCGTATTCTCTTTGCGCATGCTCGGCATGTTTATGGTCCTGCCGGTTCTGACCACTTACGGCATGGTGTTACAGGGCGCAAGCGAGGCCCTTATCGGCCTGGCAATCGGCATTTACGGGCTGGCCCAGGCGATATTCCAGATTCCTTTCGGACTGCTTTCCGACCGCATTGGGCGTAAACCGCTGATCGTCGGCGGCCTGTTAATCTTCGTCGTTGGCAGCGTTATCGCGGCGCTTTCCGACTCGATCTGGGGGATTATTCTTGGCCGCGCGCTGCAGGGTTCCGGGGCGATTGCCGCTGCGGTGATGGCACTGCTTTCCGATTTAACCCGCGAGCAGAACCGCACTAAAGCCATGGCGTTTATCGGCGTAAGCTTTGGCGTCACCTTTGCTATTGCAATGGTTCTCGGGCCTATCGTTACCCATCAGTTAGGCCTGCACGCCCTGTTCTGGATGATCGCCTTCCTGGCGACGCTCGGGATTCTGCTGACGCTGTGGGTAGTGCCAAACAGCCAGAATCACGTGCTGAACCGTGAGTCCGGTATGGTGAAGGGCTGCTTCAGCAAAGTCCTTGCTGAGCCAAAACTACTGAAGCTCAATTTCGGTATTATGTGCCTGCATATCATGCTGATGTCGACTTTTGTCGCCCTGCCGGGCCAGCTGGAAGCCGCCGGTTTCCCCGCCGCCGAGCACTGGAAAATCTATCTGGTCACCATGCTGGTCTCATTTGTTGCGGTGGTACCATTTATTATCTACGCCGAAGTGAAGCGCAAAATGAAACGCGTCTTCCTGCTGTGCGTCGCCATCCTGCTGATCGCTGAGATCGTACTTTGGGGCGCCGGGGGCTATTTCTGGGAACTGGTTGCCGGCGTTCAGCTATTTTTCCTCGCGTTTAACCTGCTGGAAGCTCTACTTCCGTCGTTAATCAGCAAAGAATCACCGGCCGGCTATAAAGGCACCGCGATGGGAATTTATTCCACCAGCCAGTTCCTCGGCGTGGCCATCGGCGGAGCGCTCGGCGGCTGGGTGGACGGCTTTTTTGACTCGCAAACCGTCTTCCTGCTCGGCGCCCTGCTGGCGATGCTGTGGCTACTGGTGGCCAGCACCATGAGCGAACCGCCGTACGTCAGCAGCCTGCGGGTCGAGATCCCGGAGGATATCGCGGCGGATAAAATGCTAGAGGAACGTTTACAGGCTAAAGAGGGCGTAAAAGAAGCTCTGGTGATCGCCGAAGAGCGTTCGGTGTATATCAAAATCGACAGCAAGATCACCAACCGCTTCGAGATTGAGCAGGCGATCAAAGGAATCTAAACGCGAAATAACCTGCTTTACGCAGGCCAAAAAACGTTTTAAGCGATAAGTTTGTCTTCTGCCGGGCGGCGGTTAACGCCTTACCCGGCAGACAAAAACAGCGATAGCGCTATTTTAATCGCGGAAGTTTTTGAACTGGAACGGCTGACCTAAATCACCGCCGCGCACCAGCGCCATAACCGCCTGCAGGTCGTCGCGAGACTTACCGGTGACGCGAATCTCTTCGCCCTGAATCTGCGCCTGTACCTTCAGCTTGCTGTCCTTAATAAGCTTGACGATTTTTTTCTGCGTCGCGCTCTCAATGCCCTGCTTCAGCTTGGCATCGACGAACCAGGTCTTACCACTGTGCACGAACTCATCCGGCACCTCGATAGAACTGCCTTCGATTCCGCGTTTCAGCAGCTTCGCGCGCAGAATATCCAGCAACTGGTTAATCTGGAAATCAGACTCGCTGAGGACCTTGATGGTCTCGTTTTTTTCGTTCAGCTCAAAGCTCGCTTCGACGTTACGAAAATCAAAACGCGATTCAACTTCACGGGTCGCGTTCTCTACGGCGTTTCGAACTTCCTGAAGATCGACTTCAGAGACAATATCGAAAGATGGCATCTTTTCCTCTCCTTCCGTTTCTTTTGCGTTGCATAATACCCGCAACGCGACATAACTCAACTTGTTATCCCGAAAGGATAACTGATAACGCTATACTTTAGCCATGAGCACCTGATGCAGCACTCACAGGTGAGGAGGAATAATGAAAGTAACCGTACTCGGATGCGGTGCGCTGGGACAGTTATGGCTAACTGCGCTGTACAAACAGGGACATGAAGTCCAGGGCTGGTTACGCGTCCCCCAGCCGTTCTGTAGCGTCAATGTCATTGATACCGACGGCAGCGTGTTTAATGAATCATTTACCGCTAACGATCCTGACTTTCTTGCCAGCAGCGACCTGCTGCTGGTCACCCTAAAAGCCTGGCAAGTCTCGAACGCGGTGAAAAACCTGAGCGCCATCCTGCCCTCGTCAGTACCTGTTCTGCTCATGCACAACGGCATGGGTACCATTGACGAGCTGAAGACCCTCAAACAGCCGCTGCTGCTGGCTTCGACAACGCAGGCGGCCCGCCGCGACGGCAACGTTATCGTCCACGTCGCCAACGGCACCAGTCATATTGGCCCGGCGAAGGATTACCCTCAGGATTATAGCTATCTTGCCGATGTGCTGCAGGGCGTGCTGCCCGACGTCGCCTGGCATAACAATATCTACCCCGCGATCTGGAGCAAGCTGGCGGTCAACTGTGTGATTAACCCGCTGACGGCGCTGAAAAACTGTCAGAACGGCGACTTGCGCGAATACCCGCAGGAGGTTGCCGCTATTTGTTATGAAGTTGCGGCGGTGATGGATCGCGAGGGGATGCATACCTCGCCGGAAAACCTGTTATTCTATGTGCATCAGGTTATTGAAAGTACGGCAGAAAATACCTCCTCAATGCTGCAGGACATTCTCGCCCAGCGCCATACGGAAATCGACTATATCACCGGTTTTCTGTTAAAACGCGCCCGAGCCCACGGTATCGCCGTACCCGAGAATACCCGCCTGTTTGAACTGGTAAAGCGTAAGGAGAATGAATATGAGCGCGTCGGCACTGATTTGCCTCGCCCCTGGTAGCGAAGAGACCGAAGCGGTCACCACCATTGATTTACTCGTTCGCGGCGGCATAAAGGTCACCACCGCCAGCGTCGCCGGCGATGGCAGCCTGACCATCGTCTGCTCGCGCGGCGTTAAGCTGCTGGCCGATGCGCCGCTGGTGGAAGTGGCCGACGGCGATTTCGATATCCTTATTCTGCCCGGCGGCATTAAAGGCGCGGAGTACTTTCGCGACAGCCCGCTGCTGGTTGAAACGGTACGCCAGTTTCATCTTTCCGGGCGCATCGTTGCGGCGATTTGCGCCGCGGCGGCGACCGTGCTGGTACCGCACAACCTTTTCCCCATCGGCAATATGACCGGATTTCCGGCGCTGAAAGAGCAGATCCCCGCCGAGCAGTGGCAGGATAAGCGCGTCGTCTGGGATGCTCGCGTCAAGCTGCTCACCAGTCAGGGGCCGGGAACCTCTATTGATTTCGCCTTGAAGATGATCGATCTGCTGGTTGGACGCGAAAAAGCGCACGAAGTCGCTTCCCAACTGGTGATGGCGGCAGGAATTTATAACTACTACGAATAAACGCAAAACGGCAACCCAAGGTTGCCGTTTTTAATGATTGCGCCTTGCTCCTGAGGAACTAGGGGCGATAAACCTTCACGTTTTCAAAGCCCTGCTCGCGCAGATACAGCGCCTGCAGGCGGCTCATCACCCCGCGTTCACACCACAGCAGCCAGGTTTTATTCTGGTCGAGATCGCCAAATTTGGTGCTCAGCTTATAGAAAGGTAGCGAAACCACGTCCACGCCCTCCACCTTCAGCGGCTTATCGTCCTGCTCGTCGATAGAGCGGATATCGAGGATAACGTCGTTAGGGCCAAAACCGCTGACGGTTTCCACTTCCACCACGTCCTGCTCGGTCTGCTGAGCGATATCGCGGATATCAATATTGCTCGCTTCCGCTACCACTTTCTCAAGGATGCTAAAATCGAAGTGCTCTTCTTCCGCCTCGATCTTCGCCTTCACCGCTTTCACGGTCGGGCTCTTCGAGATAACGCCGCAGTATTCCGGCATGGTGCGGGCAAAATCTTCGGTGCCGATTTCACGCGCGAGGTCAATAATGTGCTCTTTATCGTGCGAAATCAGCGGACGCAGAATCAGGGTATCAGAGACGTTGTCAATCAGGCGCAGGTTGGTCAGCGTCTGGCTGGACACCTGGCCTAACGCTTCGCCGGTGACCAGCGCCTGAACGCCGTAGCGCTCGGCGACTTTTGACGCTGCGCGCACCATCATGCGCTTGAGCACCACGCCCATCTGGCCGTCGTCGACTTTCTCAAGAATCTCGCCCACCACCGGCTCGAAGTTGATCGCCACGAAGCGCACGCGGTGCGAGCTGCCGAAGCGGTTCCACAGATAGTGCGCAACCTGACGCACGCCGATTTCATGGGCCGCGCCGCCAAGGTTAAAGAAGCAGTAATGCACGCGGCAGCCGCGGCGCATCAGCATATAGCTGGAGACGCCGGAGTCGAACCCGCCGGAAATCAGCGACAGCACGTCTTCCTGGGTACCGATCGGGAAACCACCGATACCTTCGTAGCGCCCTTTCACCAGCAGCAGACGATCGTTTTCAATCTCGAGGTTAACCGTCACATCGGGGTCGGTCAGCTTTACGCGCGCCGTTTCAATATGCTGGTTCAAGCCGCCGCCGACGTAGCGCTCCACTTCGATGGAGGTAAACTCATGCTTACCGCGACGCTTAACGCGCACGCAGAAGGTTTTACCTTCCAGCGCTTCACGCCACAGCGGCAGCGTCTGCTCGAAAATATCGTGCAGGGAGGTATAAGGAACGTCTTCGACTTCCAGAATATGGTGGATACCCGGGATACGGGTCAGGGCGTCACGAATGGCCGGGCGCTGATTTTCATCCTTCGCCCGGACCTCGATATGATCCCAGTGACGAACGACGGCAAGCGTCTCATCATAGTTTTTGAGAACGTTACGAATGTTCCCGGTTAAAATTTTAATGAAGCGCAATCGCACAGATTGGCTTTTGATGGTGATTTCCGGGAACAATTTAATGATAAACTTCATGGCGACACTATTCGTTGGCAAGCCCGACAGGGCTTTAAGCATAAAAAGTTGTACAGGCGCAACCGGCGTCTGCATCCAGGGCGCGGAGTATACCACTATTGGGCGCTTTTCACCTGGCATTGCGCGTTATTTGATTAACCGCGCGACTTCGTTACCATATTGATAGCCATCGAGACATTAAAAGAGTCTATATTCACTATGCCAAAGAAAAATGAGGCCCCGGCCAGCTTCGAAACCGCCCTGGGCGAGCTGGAGCAAATTGTTAATCGTCTGGAAAGCGGCGCGCTGCCGTTAGAAGAAGCGCTCGGCGAATTTGAGCGCGGGATCCAGCTGGCGCGCCAGGGGCAGGCAAAGCTGCAGCAGGCCGAGCAGCGCGTACAAATTCTGCTGGCGGATAGCGAAGACGCGCCGCTTACGCCTTTCACGCCGGACGCTGAATAAATGGACTTCCCGCAACAGCTACAGGCGTGCGTTGAGCAGGCTAACGCAGCGCTGCGCCGTTTTATCGCCCCGCAGCCTTTTCAGAACACTCCGCTGGTTGAAGCCATGCAGTATGGCGCATTATTAGGCGGCAAACGCCTGCGCCCGTTCCTGGTTTACGCCACCGGCGACATGTTTGGCGTCAGCCGCGCTACGCTGGACGCCCCTGCCGCCGCCGTTGAATGCATTCATGCTTATTCGCTGATGCACGACGACCTCCCGGCGATGGACGATGACGATTTACGCCGCGGCCAGCCGACCTGCCATATAAAATTCGGCGAAGCGAACGCAATTCTTGCCGGAGACGCTCTACAAACGCTGGCGTTTTCTATACTAAGCGATGCGCCCATGGCTGAAGTGCCGGATCGCGATCGCCTGGCGATGATTTCCGAACTGGCGCAGGCCAGCGGCATCGCCGGCATGTGCGGCGGTCAGGCGCTGGATCTGGAAGCGGAAGGCCATCAGGTTGACCTGGCGTCGCTGGAGCGTATTCATCGCCATAAAACCGGCGCGTTGATTCGCGCCGCGGTACGGATGGGCGCGCTGAGCGCAGGTGAAGCCGGGCGCAGGGCGCTACCCGCTCTCGATCGATACGCTGAGAATATCGGTCTCGCCTTCCAGGTCCAGGATGACATTCTCGACGTGGTAGGGGATACTGCCACCCTTGGCAAACGTCAGGGAGCCGACCAGCAGCTGGGCAAAAGTACCTACCCCGCCCTTCTGGGACTTGAGCAAGCCCGGAAAAAGGCCCATGACCTGATTACCGACGCCCGCCGGTCGTTAACTGAGCTGGCCGCGCAATCTCTGGATACCACGGCACTGGAAGCGCTCGCGAATTACATAATTCAGCGTGATAAATAAACAATAAATGAGTCTCTGATGAGTTTTGATATTGCCAAATACCCGACCCTGGCGCTGGTGGATTCCACCCAGGAGTTGCGTTTGTTGCCGAAAGATAGCCTGCCGAAACTGTGCGACGAACTGCGGCGTTACCTGCTGGACAGCGTCAGCCGTTCCAGCGGGCACTTTGCCTCCGGCCTCGGCACGGTAGAACTGACCGTGGCGCTGCACTACGTCTATAACACGCCTTTCGATCGCCTAATCTGGGACGTCGGCCACCAGGCTTACCCACATAAAATTCTGACCGGACGCCGCGATCGGATCGGCACTATCCGCCAGAAAGGTGGTCTGCACCCCTTCCCGTGGCGCGGAGAAAGCGAGTATGACGTCCTGAGCGTCGGCCACTCGTCTACCTCCATCTCCGCCGGCATCGGGATAGCCATCGCCGCTGCCAAAGAAGATAAGCAGCGCCGCGCGGTCTGCGTGATCGGCGACGGGGCGATAACCGCGGGAATGGCGTTTGAAGCGATGAACCACGCTGGCGATATCAAACCCGATCTGCTGGTAGTGCTCAACGACAACGAAATGTCGATCTCCGAGAACGTCGGCGCGCTAAACAATCACCTGGCACAGCTGCTTTCCGGAAAACTCTACTCCACGCTGCGCGAAGGCGGCAAAAAGGTCTTCTCCGGCGTGCCGCCGATTAAAGAGCTGCTCAAACGCACCGAGGAACATATCAAAGGGATGGTGGTTCCGGGGACGCTGTTTGAAGAGCTGGGCTTTAACTACATTGGGCCGGTGGACGGCCACGACGTTATCGGTCTGGTTAATACGCTGAAGAACATGCGCGACCTCAAAGGGCCGCAGTTCCTGCATATTATGACTAAAAAAGGCCGCGGCTATGAGCCCGCCGAAAAAGACCCGATCACCTTCCACGCGGTGCCGAAATTCGATCATACCAGCGGCGTGCTGCCGAAAAGCAGCGGTGGCCTGCCCTCTTACTCGAAAATCTTCGGCGACTGGCTGTGCGAAACCGCCGCGAAAGATGACAAGCTGATGGCCGTTACGCCAGCGATGCGCGAAGGCTCGGGGATGGTCGAGTTCTCAAAAAAATATCCCGACCAGTATTTCGACGTGGCCATTGCCGAGCAGCACGCGGTAACCTTTGCCGCCGGGCTGGCGATTGGCGGCTATAAGCCGGTGGTGGCGATTTACTCCACCTTCCTGCAGCGCGCCTATGACCAGGTGATTCACGATGTCGCCATCCAGAAGCTGCCGGTGCTGTTCGCTATCGACCGCGCGGGTATCGTCGGCGCCGATGGGCAAACTCACCAGGGCGCGTTTGATATCTCCTTCCTGCGCTGCATCCCGGATATGGTTATCATGACCCCGAGCGACGAGAACGAATGCCGCCAGATGCTGTATACCGGTTATCACTATAACGACGGCCCGTGCGCGGTGCGCTATCCGCGCGGCTCCGGTACCGGCGCGCCGTTTGAACCGCTGGCTTCGCTGCCTATCGGTAAAGGCGTGGTGAAGCGCGAAGGTGAAAAAATCGCGATTCTGAATTTCGGTACGCTGCTGCCGCAGGCCGCAAAAGTCGCGGAAAAGCTTAACGCCACCCTGGTGGATATGCGCTTTGCCAAACCGCTGGATGAGGCGCTGGTACTACAGCTGGCCGCAGAACACGAGGTGCTGGTCACCCTGGAAGAGAACGCCATCATGGGCGGTGCCGGCAGCGGCGTAAACGAGCTGCTGATGTCGCGCCGCCGCGCGGTTCCGGTACTGAATCTCGGCCTGCCTGATTTCTTCATCCCGCAGGGAACCCAGGAAGAAGCGCATGCCGACCTCGGCCTGGACGCCGCCGGCATCGAAGCTAAAATCCACGCCTGGCTGGCATAATTGCCGCCACCGCTCCTGCTATGCTTAAAGGATACCCTTTATTCGTAGCAGGAGCGCACTATGCACTACATCCCTCTTGGCGATACCGATCTCCGCGTTTCCCGTCTCTGTCTGGGCTGCATGACCTTTGGCGAACCGGACCGCGGTAACCATGCCTGGACCTTACCGGAAGAGAGCAGCCGCCCGCTGATAAAATACGCTCTCGAAGGCGGCATTAACTTCTTCGACACCTCGAATAACTACTCTGACGGCAGCAGCGAAGAGATCCTCGGGCGCGCGCTGCGCGAGTACGCCCGCCGCGATTCCGTGATCGTCGCCACCAAGGTTTACCATCAGGTGGACGATCTGCCGCAGGGGCTGTCGCGCGCGCAGATCCTGCGTTCCATCGACGACAGCCTGCGTCGCCTCGGCATGGAGTATGTCGATCTGCTGCAGATCCATCGTTGGGATTACGCCACGCCCATTGAAGAAACCCTCGAAGCCTTAAACGACGTCGTCAAGGCGGGTAAAGCCCGCTATATAGGCGCATCGTCGATGCACGCCCGCCAGTTTGCCCAGGCGTTAGCGCTGCAGACGCAGAATAACTGGGCCCGCTTCGTCACCATGCAGGATCATTACAATCTGATTTATCGCGAAGAAGAAAATGAGATGCTGCCGCTGTGCAGCCGGGAAGGCGTCGCGGTGATGCCGTGGAGCCCGCTGGCGCGTGGCCGCCTGACTCGCCCGTGGGGGGAAACTACCGCCCGTCTGGTATCAGATGAAGTCGGTAAATCGCTCTACAACGCCATGGATGAGAATGATGAACAGATTGCGACAAACCTGGCCGAAGTCGCGGAAGAGCTTGATGCCAACCGCGCCCAGGTGGCGCTGGCCTGGCTATTGAGCAAACCCGGCGTGGCCGCGCCGATTATCGGCGCCTCACGGCAGGATCAGCTGGATGAGCTGCTGCATGCGGTCGATTTAACGCTGACGCCGGAGCAGATTGAAAAGCTGGAGACGCCGTATAAACCGCACCCGATCGTCGGGTTCAAGTAACGCGCGGTTCCCTACCAGATTCCCGGCTCGCGCTGCGCTTAGCCGGGCTACAGGTACACCAACCTCTGCGGACGACGGGTTCACCCACGCCTGCAGGCCGGTAGCCCGAACAGGTGCGCCAGCACCGCCTCCGGGAAATGCCTGCCTGCTCGATTTCCCAGGGGCGGGCCGGATTTTATTTAGAAAAGTCCAATCGGCCAGTGGTGGCCAATCACATACAGCACCCCGGCGGAAATCACCCCGGCGACAATATCGTCGACCATGATCCCCATCCCGCCGTGAATATTGCGGTCGAACCAGCGGATAGGCCACGGCTTCCACATATCAAAGAGACGGAAAATCACAAAGCCGGCGGCGACCCACTGCCAGTCCATCGTCGGTAAAGCCATCAGGGTAATCCACATCCCCACGAACTCATCCCAGACGATGCTGCCGTGATCGTGGGTGCCCATATCTTTCGCCGTACGGTGGCAAATATAGACGCCAATGCAGATGCTCATCATCACCGCCAGCGAATAGAGCTGCCAGGGGAGTAAGGTGAGCAGATACCAGAAGGGGATCGACGCCAGCGACCCCATCGTACCGGGGACGACGGGGCTAAGGCCGCTGCCGAATCCCGTCGCCAGCAGATGCCAGGGGTTACTCATCTTCAGGCGACTTTTCGCCACATCTCTACTCCGCGCCAAAATGATCGTATCCCTTAAAATCGAACGTAACGGGCTTACCTTCGCGCATGAACTGCAGACCTTCCGATTGCGGAAGTATCTGTCCAATACAGGTAAAGCGCGCGCCGAGATTGGCAAGGGCCACGTCCAGCGCCCCGCGATTGAGTTCAGGCACGGTAAAGCACAGCTCATAATCCTCACCGCCGGAGAGCGCCCAGCGCAGCGCCTGTTCCGTCTCAACCTGGCGCAGCATCGCATCCGAGAACGGCATCGCATCGAGATCGACGCGCGCGCCGCAGCCGCTGGCGTTAAGAATATGCCCGAGGTCGGAAATCAGACCGTCGGAGAGATCGATGGCGGAGTTCGCCAAATCGCGCAGCGCCTGCCCCTGTAGAACCCGCGGCAGCGGACGCAGATGGCGCGCCAGGAGATAATCCGCGTCGGCGTTATCTTGAACGTGCAGCCGATCCTGCAAAATCGCCAGACCCGCGGCGCTGTCTCCGGGCGTGCCGGTGACGTAAATCCAGTCTCCCGGCTTCGCCCCGGAACGCTTCAGACCGCGTCCCGTCGGCACAAAGCCATGGATACCCAGCGTCATCGACAGCGGTCCACGCGTGGTATCGCCGCCAATGAGTTGCATATCATAATAGTTGAGCTGCACGAACAGGCTGTCGCTAAAGGCTTCAAGCCAGGCTTCGTCCGCTTCCGGCAGGGTCAGGGCCAGGGTTAACCACGCCGGTTCAGCGCCCATTGCCGCCAGGTCGCTCAGGTTGACCGCCAGCGCTTTATAGGCGAGGTCTGCAGGGTCGATATCGGGTAAAAAATGGTTTCCCGCCACCAGGGTGTCGGTGCTGATTGCCAGCGTTTTTTTCTCGGGGATGTTCAGGAGCGCGCAGTCGTCGCCAATGCCGGTTTCAACATCAAGACGAGCGCTTTTTACGCGATCAAAATAACGGGCAATCAGGGAAAATTCGCCGCATGCCATACGTTATGCCTCAGAAAAAGAAAAGAATAAGGCCGGTTTGCAAGAGTGAGACTCTACAAAAACCGGCCCTGGAGTTTACTTTTTGTTAGGACGAATTACCGGGGCAGCTTTGTCCAGCACGCCGTTGACAAACTTATGGCTATCTTCAGCGCCAAAGGTTTTCGCCAGTTCGATGGCTTCGTTAATCGCAACTTTGTACGGGACATCGCTACGCTTTGACAGCTCAAACAGTGCGATACGCAGCACCGCTTTTTCCACCTGACCCAGCTCGTCCAGCAGACGAGAAAGATACGGCTTCATCAGGCCGTCGAGATACGCGCTGTTAGTCGCCACTCCGGACAGCAGTTCGCGGAAATACAGAACGTCTACATCTTTCACATCCTGTTCCGCCAGGAACTGGTATTCGACATCAGCGATGTCGTTTTTGGACAACTGCCAGGAGTAAAGCGCCTGGACAGCACACTCACGGGCGCGGCGACGAGCAGCAGGTTTCACGGAATTCCCCTTACAAAAATCAGGCCTTGATGGCTTTCAATACGTTAATCATTTCCAGCGCGGTCAGCGCTGCTTCAGCGCCTTTGTTACCGGCTTTGGTGCCAGCGCGTTCGATGGCTTGTTCAATACTTTCTGTGGTCAGAACACCGAAGGCTACCGGGATTCCGCTGTCCTGAGCGACGTGCGCCAGGCCATTGCTTGCACCGCCAGCCACATATTCAAAGTGCGCAGTGCCGCCACGGATAACGGTACCCAGCGCGATCACCGCGTCATACTTACCGGTTTTCGCCAGTGCGTTAGCCGCCAGCGGCAGCTCATACGCGCCGGGAACCCAAACAACGGTAATGTTTTCATCTTTGACCTGGCCAATACGCTTCAGGGCGTCAATCGCGCCATCCAGCAGGCTGTCGTTGATAAAGTTGTTGAAACGCGCAATGGTGATGGCGACGCGAGCGTCCGGGGTAGCAACGTTAGCTTCAATAATGTTCATACTCTTCCTTCGGGTTCAGTTCATTTGGCCCCGCAAGGGGGGCGGATTCTATCATAATAATCGGCGCACTGCTTTCCCTTTTGTCCGGGGAAATCAAGCGTTCACTAAATGCAGGCAAATATCCGGGCCTACATGACGTATCTCATTGAATTTGAAATGGGGGGCTTGCTCAAGTTTCTCAAGCCCCGGCAGTACACATAATCCGCGCGCATCGCTGCCTAACAGTTTAGGCGCAATATAAACGATAAGCTCGTCCACCAGCCCGGCCTCCAGCAGCGCGCCGGCAAGGGTGGAGCCTGCTTCCACCCAAATCGAATTAATTTGCTGTTTGCCCAGCAGCATCATCAGTACCACCAGATCGAGGCGACCATTATGCTCCGGCACCAGCAGCGTGCGTACGTTCTCCGGCCACTGGCGTTCATCTTCACGGGTACGGGCAAATAGCGTTTCACCCGCCTGCTCCACGATACGATGCTGCGGCGTGACGCGATTCTGACTATCGATAACGATGCGTAAAGGCTGACGCAGGTTTTCCTGCGGGTACAGCGCCTGGGTGTCGGCGTTGAGCTCGTCCCAGCGTACGGTTAGCGCCGGGTCATCCGCCAGCACCGTCGCGCTGCTGGTCAGGATGGCGTGGCTTTGCGCGCGCAGGCGCTGCACATCGCGCCGCGCCTGCGGCGAGGTGATCCACTGGCTCTCCCCGCTGGCCATCGCCGTACGCCCATCCAGCGATGCGCCCATTTTTAACTGGATCCAGGGAAAGCCGGTGCGCATCCGCTTAAGAAAGCCTTTATTCAGCGCTTCGGCTTCGTTCATCATCAGCCCATGGCTGACGTCGACCCCTTCCTGCTGCAAACGGTACAAACCGCGCCCCGCGACCTGCGGGTTCGGGTCCTGCATCGCCGCGACCACGCGGCTCACCCCCGCGGCAATCAGCGCTTCGCAGCACGGCGGCGTGCGACCGTGATGGCTACAGGGTTCCAGCGTGACGTACGCCGTCGCGCCTTGCGCTTTTTCGCCCGCCATGCGCAGCGCGTGCACTTCCGCGTGCGGTTCACCGGCGCGATAGTGAAAACCTTCGCCGACGATCTCGCCATCTTTAACGATCACGCAGCCGACATTCGGATTGGGGTGAGTGGTGAAGCGTCCGCGCGCCGCCAGCTTCAGCGCTCGCGCCATGTACAATTCGTCCTGCATGGGCTCAGTCCTGTAAGCGGGCGATCTCTTCGCCAAACTCTTTGATATCTTCGAAGCTGCGGTAAACGGAAGCAAAGCGGATGTAGGCGACTTTATCGAGCTTTTTCAGCTGCTCCATCACCAGGTTGCCGATCATTTTGCTCGGCACTTCGCGCTCGCCGGTCCCACGCAGATGGGTTTTTATGTGGTTAAGCGCCATCTCGACGTCGTCCGAGCTAACCGGACGCTTCTCCAGCGCTTTCAGCATTCCGCTGCGCAGTTTGTCCTCATTAAAAGGCTCGCGCACGTCGTTGCTTTTTACGACCCGCGGCATCACCAGTTCCGCCACTTCAAACGTCGTAAAACGTTCATTACAAACCAGACACTGACGACGACGACGCACGGAAGAGCCCTCGCCCACCAGACGAGAGTCGATAACTTTGGTATCTACGGCGAAACAGAA
The DNA here is from genome assembly GCF_002556465.1 of Klebsiella sp. MBT K-1. Classification (NCBI taxonomy): domain Bacteria; kingdom Pseudomonadati; phylum Pseudomonadota; class Gammaproteobacteria; order Enterobacterales; family Enterobacteriaceae; genus Klebsiella; species Klebsiella sp. MBT K-1. The sequence continues at coordinate 312,111 of NZ_PDEL01000004.1, forward strand.
AGGGCAATGCATAGCGCGTCCTGACATGTAGTTAAACTAACGGGTAGTTTACCGCGAAGTGACCCGACAACAAAGAAAGAGCTTTTGAGACAAAGGATCTATAGTGCGATTATCCGAACGATCTACCATTAAGCATCCTCTGTTAACGGAATCCCAACTATGACAAGACGTTATTTAAAACTGGCCATTGTGGGTAGCATTTTCACCCTCAGCGCCTGCGCGCAGCAAAGCGAAATCCGCCAGATGAACCAGAGCGTGAGCACGCTGAGCAAAGAGATGACCCAGCTCAATCAGCAGACGGTCAAAATCACCCAGCAAAACGTGCTGAATGCAAAATCGAGCAGCGGGGTTTACCTGCTGCCGGCGGCGAAAACGCCGGCCCGCCTGAAAAGCCAGATCGGTACCCTGCGCATGTCTCTGCTCAATATCACTGCGGATGGCGACGGTACCCGCCTGACGCTGCGCATCCAGGGTGAATCAAACGATCCGCTGCCGGCCTTTAGCGCGACGGTGGCCTCGGGGCAAATCAGCGGCACCACCGAGAGCTATCAGGAAGTTAACGTCCAAAATCAGCTAATTAGCGCCCCGGCAAGCGTTCTGGCGCCGAGCGACGTCGATATTCCGCTGCGCCTGAATGGCGTAACGCCCGAGCAGGTTGGCTTTGTCCGCATCCACGATATCCAGCCCGCAAACCTGCCGTAACTCCCCTCAGCCGGGTGTCGCGGACATCCGGCTTCCCCCCTCGCGCCAATCCACTTACAGATTTTCCATTCAGTTCACTAAAAATTGACAGGATTTATGAATTTCGGTGGCATTCCGTCAAGAAATGCATAAAATCGTGAACGCAATCGATTACTTTAATGTTCGTTATGTGAAACAACACATATTTTTGTGAGCAATGATTCCTATAATAGACGCCACAGAAATACGAAATATTTAGAAACGCTTCGGCGCTTCTTTTAACGCCTTCAGGCTTAATTTAAACAGTGGCATCATTATGAAAAAAACATTACTGGCAGCCGGCGCAGCTCTGGCGCTGTCCGCATCTTTCTCTGCCAGCGCGGCAGAAAACGACAAACCGCAATATCTGTCTGATTGGTGGCACCAGAGTGTGAACGTGGTGGGTAGCTACCACACTCGTTTTGGGCCACAGATCCGTAACGATACTTATCTGGAATATGAAGCGTTCGCCAAGAAAGACTGGTTTGATTTCTATGGCTATATGGATGCGCCGGTCTTCTTCGGCGGTAACACCAACGCGAAAGGTATCTGGAACCACGGTTCGCCGCTGTTTATGGAAATTGAGCCGCGCTTCTCTATCGACAAACTGACCGGTACCGACCTCAGCTTCGGCCCGTTCAAAGAGTGGTATTTCGCCAACAACTACATCTACGACATGGGCCGCAACAAGTCCGGTCGTCAGAGCACCTGGTATATGGGTCTGGGTACCGATATCGATACCGGGCTGCCAATGAGCCTGTCGCTGAACGTCTATGCGAAATACCAGTGGCAAAACTATGGCGCGTCTAACGAGAACGAGTGGGACGGCTACCGCTTCAAAGTAAAATACTTTGTGCCGCTGACCGACCTGTGGGGCGGTTCACTGAGCTATATCGGCTTCACCAACTTTGACTGGGGCTCCGATCTGGGCGATGACAACTCTTATGATTTGAACGGTAAGCATTCACGCACCAGCAACTCCATTGCTTCCAGCCATATCCTGGCGCTGAACTACGATCACTGGCACTACTCCGTCGTGGCGCGTTATTTCCACAACGGCGGCCAGTGGGCTGACGATGCGAAGCTGAACTTCGGCGACGGCGACTTTAACGTTCGCGCGACCGGCTGGGGTGGTTACTTCGTGGTCGGTTACAACTTCTAATCGGCATCGATTTTCCCCGGCGAACAGCCGGGGAAAGTAAAAAAGCTAACGCTCCTCGCATCTCACCTTACGTAAAAAATCACTCAATGAGCGATCGGCTCGTTCGCTAAAATGACGCCCGGTGGCGGATATTTCCAGGCAGCGGTCGAGGCGAAAACAGCGATAATCTTCCCGCAGCTCGCACCAGGTCACCAGCAGCCAGCGCTCGCCCCAGAAAAAAAGCCCCAGCGGCAGCACTTCACGCTGCGACACCTTCCCCGCTTCATCGCGATAGTGCAGCGCCAGCGCCTGCTGGGCGGAGACTGCCCGATGCACTAAATCAAACTGATCTTTGCTATAGCCCTGAGCGCCAAAGTCGGGAGCAAACAGCCGCGACTGCTCCGCCTTGCGCCGGCTCTCGGCAGGCAAAATAGCCAGCACTTTTTCCTGCGCCGATTCCAGCGCCAGGGATAGCGACGCGCCGCCCCAGGTTTGCAGGAGCCGAATAGCGGCCACCAGCGCTTCCGATTCCTGGGTTGTCAGCATCAGCGGCGGTAGGTCATAGCCCGCCAGCAGCCGGTAGCCGCTTCCGGCCGCCCCCTCAACCGGGACGCCGGAGAGCGAAAGGTCGCGAATATCGCGGTAAATCGTGCGCTCCGATACGCCGAGCCGCTCGGCCAGCAGTCCGGCGGTAGTTAATCGCCTTCCGCGCAGAATCTGAACGATTTGAAAAAGGCGGTCGGCGCGTCGGCTCATTTCGGTTATCTCATTTGTCAGGGCCTGTCCCAGTATGCGTCATTGGCGGAGTCAGTCTGGACCCGGATAGCGCACAGCAACCGGAGCGTACACGTAGTACGTGAGGATTGCGAGCGCTGCCCGGGTTCAAATGGCAAGCAAAATAGCATTAATGGGTCAGGTTCTTAGGTTGATGCAGACCAATCCGGTTACCCTCGCTATCGATAAACAGGGCAATCGTGCCGATATCGTCCGTCAGCTCAAGCGGGCCAAAAACGCAGCTTCCGCCCGCCGAGTTCACGCGTTCGAGCGCGGCCGCCAGATTGTCAGTATGCAGATAGATAATACATCCCTGATCGGAAGGCTTAACCCCGTCGAGCTTTGCCAGCGCGCCGCCGGAAGCCGGGTCCTCATACGGGAAAACGGCCATCTCGATGCAATCCATTTTTTCCCGACGCAGCGTCACCTGCATCACCAGCTCGTAAAACGCCACGGCACGATCCATCTCCACAACCGGGATCTCAAACCAGTTAATGACATTGTTCATACATCCTCCTGTCCATTGTTTGGGTTCAGGAGGAGTGTATGACAGGCCTACTGACAGCATTGTGTCAGTAGGGTGCGCACACCAGCGCGCGCTCGGGACTCAGCAGCCACGGGCGCAGATACCCCACGGTACTGGAAAACGGCAGCACCTCTTCAGGAAGCACAATGCCAAGCTGCTCGCCGATGTACAAGCGTCGGGCGACGATACGCTGCCAGAGCTGAGGGTAGCGCTGCGCCAGCGCCTGGCGCAGAGGGCCATCGGCAAGCGCCACGGTATCTTCAATGCTTGCGCCGCCGTAGCCGGCGCGGGAAGGAATGATGTCGATCTGCAGTATCATCCCGCTTTGCAGGCAGGCGGCGGAATGGGGTCCGATGGGCGAGCAGAGCCACTCCTCATCCGCGACCAGATGCCCGGGATTGAGGTGCCAGTGATATTCCGCCTTCGGCAACACCTGTTCTATCAGCGCATACATATCGCCACCGCGCATGCCGATGCGCAGATTTTCCAGCCAGTTAACCACCGCCTTAAAATAGGGCTTCGCCACCACCTCAAGATAATCGGCGACTTCCGGCGCCAGCTCGCGCTCATCGGCCACCACGTAAGCGGCGCGGCTGCTCAGGCCGCCTTTAAAGCTGGTGGTCAGCGAGAATTTATCTCCGCGCTGAATGACCTTATCGCCCGGATAAAGCCCTGCATTGGCAAAGCGATCGCCCGTGGCGGCAATCATCACCACGCTATTAGGCTGCCCTTCCGCCGCCAGCAGCGCGCCGATTTGCTTTTCTGTTTTACCCGGCGCAATGGCGTTAAGCGCGGTCAAAATCGCGGTGGAAGCCAGATTAGCGCCGTACTCATAGTGCGCCAGCTCATTGGCATTATTAGTGATTCGCGCCCCCTCTGCCGGGTCGATAAAAATACCGGTGGCATTGCTTAATTTCGCCTGCGGCCCGGCGGCCTGGCGAAGAGCGTCAACGATAAATGCCGGCAGATCGAACATCTGCGAGCGGTTATCCGCCGCGCCGGTAAAGAGCTTCCAGCCCGCCAGGCCGATACTTTTTTCCGCCGCAACGCCGGCCTCCTGGAGCAGCTGAGCCAGGGTTTTGCGGGTATCCATCGGCTGATTAGGCAGTGAAAACCACGGAGCGTGAATGACCCGATTTTCCAGCCGGGCATAGCCTGCGAGTTTGAGATTCTCGTTGCCCAGCACCAGCGCCGCCTCGCCGTCCCGATGCAGCACCAGCAGCGCCTCTTCGAAGCGGGGAATAAAGCCGGTGAGATACTCAAAATTGCCGCCATGCTCTTTATCGGCATAGACGATAAGCGTGTCTAAGCCGCGCTGAAGCATATTCGCCAGCACTTTGGCCTTGCGCAACCGCAGCGTGTCGTGGTCAAGGGTGACGGAGGGCACATCACGCCAGAGTGGGGGATGAGGAACGGTGGAAAGCGTTACGACAGCCATCGGCATTTCTCCATGTCATTGAGTGCTAATACCGGAGAGTAACCAAAATCCGAACGGCTGTAATAAAAAAATCCCGGCCTTGCGACCGGGATTCGTTTATCAACACGCCATTGCCTTACGGCAGAATTGACGGCTGATCCGCCCCTTCTTTCTCGACTTTCTGCTGCAGCATGTGCTCGCGCTTCATGCCCAGCTTCAGCGCCAGCGCGGACGCGACGTAGATAGAAGAAGCCGTACCGATGGAGACGCCGATCAGCATAGTCAGCGAGAAGCCAGCCAGAATCGGACCGCCGAAGAGATACAGCATCAGGATAACCATCAAGGTTGTCCCGGAGGTGATCAAGGTACGGTGCAGCGTCTGCGTCAACGACACGTTAAAGATTTCGTACGGCGTACCGCGGCGAATCTTACGGAAGTTTTCACGAATACGGTCAGATACCACGATACTGTCGTTCAGCGAGTAGCCGATAACCGACATCAACGAGGCCACGATGGTCAGGTCAATCTCGATATGCAGTAACGACAGCACGCCCATGGTGATCACCACGTCGTGCGCCAGCGCGATAACCACCCCAGCCGCCAGGCGCCACTCAAAGCGGAAACCGACGTAGATCAGGATACATACCAGCGCGGCGATCAGCGCCAGCGCGCCGGTTTGCGCAAGATCGGCGCCGACGCTCGGCCCGACAAACTCAATACGCTTGACCGTGGCGTTCTGGCTGGTCGATTCGTTAATGACGCTAACGACTTTACTGCCCAGCTCCTGGCTGCCGTTGGCGTCATGCACCGGCGGCATACGCACCATGATGTCGCGGCTGCTGCCGAAGTTTTGCAGCTGCGGCTCTTCAAAGCCCGCCTTCTGCAGCGACTGGCGCACCTGGTCCATATCGACAGGTTTTTCGAGGGTAATCTCAATCACCGTACCGCCGGTGAAATCCAGACCCCAGTTAAACCCGCGCACGCCAATAATAATAATGGACAGAATCAGCAAAAAACCTGAAATGCCGAAGGCCCAGTAGTCCCAGCGCATAAAGTCCCAGACTTTACGGCCGTGGTTCAATTGTTCAACAGTATATTCCTGTGCCACAACGCACTCCTCAGATAGACAGCTTTTTAACGCGCTTGCCGCCGTACAGCAGGTTCACGATGGCACGGGTGCCGACGATAGCGGTAAACATTGAGGTCGCAATACCAATACCGGTGGTAATCGCAAACCCTTTAATGGCACCGGTACCGACCGCGTACAGGATAATGACTTTGATAAGCGTCGTAATGTTGGCATCAAAGATGGAGCTGAACGCGCCGCGATAACCTTCGTCAATCGCCTGCTGCACGGAACGCCCGTTGCTCAGCTCTTCTTTAATACGTTCGTTAATCAGAACGTTCGCATCGACCGCCACCGCAAGGGTTAAGACGATCCCCGCAATCCCCGGCATAGTCAGCGTCGCCCCCGGAATCAGGGACATAATGCCGACGATCAGCACCAGGTTCGCCACCAGCGCCGAGGTCGCAATCAGGCCGAACTTCTTGTAGAAGAAGATCATAAACAGAATTGAGACCACCAGTCCGGCCAGACACGCTTCCAGGCCCTGCTTAATGTTCTGCATCCCGAGGGTTGGACCGATAGTCCGTTCTTCAACAATCTGAATCGGCGCAATCAGCGCGCCTGCGCGCAGCAGCAGAGAGAGCTGACGCGCTTCGGTTGCGTTGCTGATACCGGTAATGCGGAAGCTGTTACCCAGACGAGACTGAATATTGGCGATGTTAATCACCTCTTCCTCTTTCGCCAGAATCGCACGACCGTTGGCATCTTTCTTACCGCTGTCTTTGTACTCCACGAACAGGGTCGCCATCGGTTTGCCGATGTTGTCCTTGGTGAAGTTAGACATGATGTTGCCGCCAGCGCTATCAAGGGAGATGTTAACCTGCGCCTGGTTGTACTCATCCATGCTCGACGTCGAGTCGGTGATGTGATCGCCGGTGAGGATAACGCGCTTGTACAGCACAACCGGCTGGCCTTCGCGGGTAAATTTCACTTCAGAGTCGCCCGGTACGCGGCCGGAAGCGGCTGCGGAGCTATCAACGTTGGTGTTAACCAGACGGAACTCCAGCGTCGCGGTCGCGCCGAGAATCTCTTTCGCACGCGCCGTATCCTGAATACCCGGCAGTTCGACCACAATACGGTCGGCGCCCTGGCGCTGAACCAGAGGTTCGGCAACGCCCAGCTGGTTTACACGGTTACGCAGGATAGTAATGTTCTGCTGAACGGCATATTCGCGGGCTTCTTTCAGACGGTCGTCGGTCATCACGGCTTTCAGGCCAGTGCTGCCCTGAGTGGAGATAACCAGATCGCGGTGGCGAGGGCTAAGGTAGGAGATAGCCTGGTCGCGCGCGGCGCTATCGCGGAAGGCGATGCTCAGACCGTAGTTGTCTTCTTTACGCACGGTGGTGTAAGGAATGCCTTTATCACGCAGTTCGCTGCGCAGGCTGTCGATATTTTGTTCCTGCAGTTTGCCCAGCGCGGTGTCCATGTCGACTTCCATCAGGAAGTGCACGCCGCCGCGCAGGTCAAGACCCAGCTTCATCGGCTCGGCATAAAGGGCCGCCAGCCAGCGCGGGGTTGCCGGAGCAAGGTTAAGCGCCACGACGTATTTGTCACCCAGCACGCCCATCAGCGCTTCGCGCGCGCGCAGCTGGATATCGGTGGTGTCGAAGCGCGCAAGAATTGCGCCCTCTTCCAGTGCCACAGACTTCGCGGTAATTTTTTCTTCTTGTAGTGTTTTCTGGACCTGGATCAGCGTTTGCTCACTGGCGGCGACGCCGCGCGCGCCAGTGATTTGAACGGCCGGATCCTCACCATACAGGTTGGGAAGCGCATACACTAAGCCGACGACAATAACGACGACCAGCATGACGTACTTCCACAAAGGATAACGGTTTAACACGGCAGTTCCCTTAGGGAAAATGGGTAATTACAGCGCCTTCATGGTGCCTTTCGGCAGAACGGCAGCTACGAAGTCACGTTTGATAACCACTTCAGTGGTATCGTTCAGCGCGATAGCGATATATCCGCTTTCCGCAACTTTAGTGACGCGCCCTACCAGGCCGCCGTTGGTCAGAACTTCATCGCCTTTGGCAATGGAGCTCATCAGGTTTTTATGTTCCTTGGTGCGTTTCTGCTGTGGACGCAGGATCATGAAGTAAAAAATCAGACCAAACACCACCAGCATCAGGATCAGAGACATCGGGCTGCCCTGCGCCGCGCCACCGGTTGCTGCTACCGCATCAGAAATAAAAAAGCTCATTGAAATTCCCTCATTATTAAAATTAGTCAACGTTCAAAGGTGGAACGGTTCGACCCTGACGTTGGTAAAAATCGGTCACGAAGCTCTCTAATTTACCCTCTTCGATAGCCTTGCGTAAACCAGCCATTAAGCGCTGATAGTAACGCAGGTTATGAATGGTATTGAGGCGCGCGCCCAATATTTCGTTGCAACGGTCCAGATGATGCAAGTAAGCGCGTGAATAGTTGCGACAGGTGTAGCAATCACATTCTGCATCCAGCGGCGAAGTATCGCTCTTGTGCTTCGCGTTGCGGATTTTCACCACGCCGTCGGTGACGAACAGGTGGCCGTTGCGCGCATTGCGCGTCGGCATGACGCAGTCGAACATATCGATCCCGCGGCGCACCCCTTCGACCAGATCTTCCGGCTTACCGACGCCCATCAGATATCGCGGCTTGTCGGCCGGGATCTGCGGGCAGACGTGCTCCAGAATACGATGCATATCTTCTTTCGGCTCGCCGACAGCCAAACCGCCGACAGCGTAGCCATCAAAGCCAATCTCTACCAGACCTTTAACAGAGATATCACGTAAATCTTCGTAAACGCTGCCCTGAATAATGCCAAACAGCGCATTTTTATTGCCCAGACCGTCAAAACGGTCGCGGCTGCGCTTCGCCCAGCGCAGGGACATTTCCATCGAGCGCTTAGCGTAATCCCAGTCCGCCGGGTATGGCGTGCATTCGTCGAAGATCATCACGATATCGGAACCGAGATCGTACTGAATCTCCATCGATTTTTCCGGATCGAGGAAAATCGGATCGCCGTTGATCGGGTTGCGGAAGTGCACGCCCTGCTCGGTGATCTTGCGAATATCGCCGAGGCTGAAGACCTGGAAGCCGCCGGAGTCGGTGAGGATCGGCCCTTTCCACTGCATAAAGTCGTGCAGGTCGCCGTGCAGCTTCATGATCTCCTGGCCCGGACGCAGCCACAGGTGGAAGGTGTTGCCGAGAATGATTTGCGCGCCGGTCGCTTCAACTTCCTCCGGCGTCATTCCTTTTACGGTACCGTAGGTGCCGACCGGCATAAACGCTGGCGTTTCAACGACGCCGCGCTCAAACACAAGACGGCCGCGACGCGCGCGACCATCGGTGGTATCTAACTCAAATTTCATTATCACTCCTGCGTCAGAAAAACAGTCTGACGTTAAACACGCGCATCGCGGACTTATTCCCCGACACGTTCAAAAATAGCCTGCGGATTGTACGTGATAAACATCGCGTCCCCGTAGCTAAAAAAGCGATATTTTTGTTCTACCGCAGCCTTATAGGCGTTCATGGTGTGCTGATAGCCGGCAAACGCGGAAACCAGCATAATCAGCGTGGATTCAGGCAGATGGAAGTTGGTCACCAGCGCATCAATGACTTTGTACTGATAGCCTGGATAGATAAAAATCTGCGTATCGCCGAAGAAAGGCTCAATCAGGTCATTTTTCGCCGCCTGCGCCGCGCTTTCCAGCGAACGCACCGAGGTCGTACCGACCGCAATCACCCGACTACCGCGCGCTTTTGCCGCCAGCACCGCATCGACCACCTCCTGCGGCACTTCCGCATATTCAGAGTGCATAATGTGGTCTTCAATGCTGTCTACGCGCACCGGCTGGAAGGTCCCCGCTCCGACGTGCAGCGTAACAAACGCCATCTCAACGCCTTTTTCGCGCAGCTTCGCCAGCAGCGGCTCGTCAAAGTGCAGGCCAGCGGTGGGCGCAGCCACGGCGCCCGGTTTTTCGCTATACACGGTCTGGTACAGCTCGCGGTCGGCCTCTTCGTCCGGACGCTCAATGTACGGCGGCAGCGGCATATGGCCGATAGCGTTGAGAATCTCCAGTACGCTGCGCGCGTCGTCGAACGCCACTTCAAACAGCGCGTCGTGGCGTGCCACCATGGTCGCTTTAATGCTTTCATCGTCGCCAAGCAGCAGCTCAGCGCCGGGTTTCGGCGCTTTAGAGGCGCGAATATGTGCCAGAATACGTTTATCATCCAGCATGCGCTCGACCAGCACCTCAATCTTGCCGCCGCTGGCTTTACGGCCAAACAGGCGGGCCGGGATCACGCGGGTATTATTAAAAACCAGCAGATCGCCAGGGTTGAGCTTGTCGAGTAAATCGGTGAAAGTACCATGCGTCAGCGCGCCCGTCGGCCCGTCTAATGACAGCAAGCGGCAACTGCTGCGCTCGGGCATGGGATAGTGGGCAATCAGGGATTCGGGTAATTCAAAGGAAAAATCGGCAACGCGCATGACGGTAACTCAGACTTAATAAAGAGGCGGGTAGTCTAGTGCCGGGAGGTTCTCCCTGCAACCGTTACCACCTCAGGACAAAGATTAAACGATGAATTTTCTTGCACACCTGCACCTTGCTCATCTCGCCGACAGTTCGCTGCCCGGTAATTTGCTGGCCGATTTCGTTCGCGGCGACCCCGCCGGCGACTGGCCGGCTGACGTTGTGGAGGGCATCTTTATGCACCGCCGGATCGATGTCCTGACGGATAACTTGCCCGAAGTCGCCGAAGCCAAAGGGTGGTTTCGCCCCGAAACGCGCCGGGTCGCGCCCATTACCCTGGACGTGATGTGGGACCATTTCTTGTCACGCCACTGGGCGCAGCTGTCGCCCGAACTGCCGCTGCCGGAGTTTGTCCGCTATGCCCACACCCAGGTCACATTTATTTTGCCCGCTTCTCCGCCGCGTTTTGTCAATCTCAACGAATACCTGTGGTCAGAGCGCTGGCTCGAACGCTACCGGGACATGGAGTTTATTCAGCGCGTGCTGAACGGGATGGCCAGCCGCCGCCCGCGGCTGGATGCCCTGCGCGACTCCTGGCAGGATCTGGATACCCATTACGATCGGCTACAGGAGCAGTTCTGGCGCTTCTACCCGCAGATGATGGCGCAGGCGAAAAAACGCGAACTGTAAAAGATTGCGCTTTTTTCAGAAAACGCTATTCTGAAAAGCGCTTTTAAATAACGATTGATAGACAAAACCTATCTCATCGATTGTCAGCGTCACGTTGAGTTCCTCCGCGCCGCTCCCTATACTTGCCCGCGTTGCGTTCCAATTAACCTTAGTATTAACAGGAGAATCATATGGTTCTGGTTACTCGTCAGGCTCCGGACTTCACCGCGGCAGCTGTTTTAGGTAACGGCGAAATCGTTGAGAAATTCAACTTCAAACAGCACACCAGCGGTAAAGCCACCGTTCTGTTCTTCTGGCCGATGGACTTCACCTTCGTTTGCCCATCTGAACTGATCGCTTTTGACAAGCGCTACGAAGAATTCCAGAAACGCGGCGTAGAAGTGGTTGGCGTTTCTTTTGACTCCGAGTTCGTCCACAACGCATGGCGTAACACCCCGGTAGACCAGGGCGGCATCGGCCCGGTTAAATACGCGATGGTTGCTGACATCAAACGCGAAATTCAGAAAGCGTACGGTATTGAGCACCCGGACGAAGGCGTTGCCCTGCGCGGTTCCTTCCTGATCGACGCCAACGGCGTTGTTCGCCACCAGGTGGTTAACGATCTGCCGCTGGGCCGTAACATCGACGAAATGCTGCGTATGGTTGACGCGCTGCAGTTCCACGAAGAGCACGGCGAAGTTTGCCCGGCGCAGTGGGAAAAAGGAAAAGAAGGGATGGCCGCTTCTCCGGAAGGCGTGGCTAAATACCTGACCGAGAACGTTTCCAGCCTGTAATCGGCATACGTTCGGCAAAAGGCTCGCAGACGCGAGCCTTTTTTGTTTTATACGCCGCCGCTTTTTTTCACTTCACGCCAGATGCGCCACGCCATCAGCGCCAGCACAACGACGCCAAATATCAGCGCTCCCCATACCAGCAGCGTTTTCCAGCTGCTCTGCTGCTCGGTAGCCGTCGTCGCCGTCAACCGCGCTTCGCCGCCCAGCGTGACGTCTTCTTGCGCGACCGCCAGAGGGAGATCGTTCACCGCCTGCGTCTTACGCAGCGACGGCGGGATCAGCATGTCCAGGGCGACATCCGCCTTTTGCGCCGCCCGGTTTCCCCAGGCCAGCATATAGGGCCCTTTTCCCTGGGTATTAAAGACCAGTTGGTATTTATCGCGCGCCCCGCTTATCGCCGGCAGCGACGCCGATAAGCGGGCATTAATCGTCTTGATGCGAACCGCTTCAACCGGTTGACCTGACAGAGGAATATCGTCCGAACGCTTGCCGTCCAGCTGATACAGCACGGTTTTCGTCAGCGGCTGCCAGGGCTCATTTTCGCCGCTGCGCCAGGCGAGCTCGACCGGTAGAACCCCTTCGCCTGCCAACGATATTCTGAGCGAAGTCAGCGGCTGAGGCCGGGCCCAGCGCCAAACGGCCTCCTCATCTGAAACCCTGTGCGCCTGAGCATTAAGCTCAATGCGCGTAGACTCCGGTTCTCTGCGTTCCGCCAGGGCCGTCACGCTATTTAACGCCGGCGCCTTGCTTTGCGCATCGAGGATCAGCAGCAGGTAACGATTACCTTGCGCCGAGAGGGTCAGGCTGGCGCTAATGGTGTCCATTTTCAAACGATCGTTATCGCGCGCCAGATCCATGAGGGGCGCATCCTCCTGAACCGGATGCCAGTACTTCAAATCGCGGCTGGAATACAGCGACGCTTTCCCCTGCCAGTTAGCCGCCAACGATTCCCAGTTCAGCCGCAGTTGAGCCAGCGCGAAAGCGTCCGTCTTATCCACCGGCAGCGTCAGTAAATAGCTCTGCCCGAGCGCCTTTACATCCTCTGTTTCCAGGCGAATTTCGATCCCCGTGGTTGAGCGCAGAAGCAGCGACTCTACGCCGCGACGACTCTCCTCCCGCGGCGGAACCAGCGACATCTGCAGAGGGAATAGACGTAGCGCCATCGTCTCAGGCATCGCTGGCTGGACCTTCTGCGCCTGAAGAGCGAACGGTACGGTCTCTCCCTGATGGTTGAATACCCGCACATCGCGCAAATCAGGCCAGGCCGTCCCCTGATATATCGTCGGCGGCAGCTCAACGCGGTACCAGGGCGACGCGCCGCTGGTTTCCAGCATCAGGCCCTGCCTGTAGTCCAGAGGCTGTTCTCGCGCCTCATCGCTACTGGCTGCCGTCCCCGCCGCGCCCAACAGCACGCCGCATAACACCGCTTTCATCCATTTCATTTCTTTTCTCCTGCTTTGGGCGGCAACGGGGAAAAATACCCGACAATCAACACCAAAATCGCCACGCCGATAAACGCAACAGCCCGCGCCAGCCCGCCGCCGCCTGCGCTATCCACCAGCATGAGTTTCACAATAACAATGCCTAACAACGCCGCGCCGCATAGCCATTCGCGGCGGGAAAGTCGCCGCGTCGCGCGCAGCATGACCGTCAGCGCCACCAGCGTCCAGACCAGAGCGAAAGTGGTCTGAATTAAACGCGAATGCCACAGCGGCGTGATACTCCAGGCCACCTCGCCGTACCAGGCCAGGGCGCGCAGCAGCAGGCCATTCAGCCACCAGAAGCCGAGCGCCAGCAGAGCAACGATGGGCCAGGGGCGGCATACCGATAGCTGCAGCGGAAAATAACGCCGCGAAACGCGATAAAATATCGTCAGCCCAAGCAGCGCGAAAGCGGCGCCCTCTTCCAGCGGGTTAATCAGCGGCAAATAGGTCTGACCGTAGACCGTGCCATCCTGCACATTCGTCAGCATTAACAGGCATCCCAGCGCCACCGCCACCGGTATCATCGCCTGAGAAGCATACAGCGCAGGCCATACCCGGAATGGCCATACTTGCCGATGAACGGCTTCCGAGACGAGGAAAATCAGCATCCCGCCCGCCGCCATCATTAATCCGCTCGCCCAGGCCGACATGCCCCACGGCAAATCTTGGGTAAACCAAAACAGCTCCATTGCCAGCGCCAGCAAAATCATCCACAACAGCGACAGGTGGGCCAGCTTATTCAGGCGTGGCGGCAGTGAATGCCCATCACGCCAGAGCAGGGCCGCCGCCGCGGGTAGCGCCGCGCACCAGGCCAGATTTTGCCAGCCAGCAGCGAAAATCTGCTGCTGGGAGAGCTGGTAAAACAGCACCATCAGCATCATTGGCCACAGCAGCCATTTGCTCGCATCCAGCTCTTGCCAGGCCAAACGCGCGGCGGCCGCGCGCCAGCACCACACCGATGCCGCCAGCGCCGCCAGCACGCCAAAGACAATCTGCGCGTCTTTACTCAACGCCAGCTGCGATGCGCCGACAAGCGCCACCATCCAGAACAACAGGCCGCCGATAAGCAGCCCCCAACTGCCCTGCACCTGGACGGTTCGCCACAGCCATGCGGCCGTCAGCCAGCTCAGGCTGAGTACGGCGAAAATCAGCAGCAAAGAGAGCGGCGTAGCGCCATTCGCCTGCGCCCATAGCGCGCTGCCAACCGCCAGTACCAGTAACGCCGTACCGCTGTAGCTCATGCGTCGCTGCTGCTGTTGCACCCCCAGCCAGAGGATGCCAAGACCTTCCAGCGACCAGGCCATCGCGGTCCAGCGAGCCGACAGCGCCAGCGGGATGGCCAGCGTGGTAAAGGCACCGCCGAGCGCCAGCGCCGCCAGCACCAGCGGCTTCCCTAAAGAGGGGTAGCGACGCAGCGCCAGCCAGGCCAGGGCCAGATAGAAACCGCCGTAGCCCAGCGCGCTGAGCGCCGGCCCGTATGCCATGTGCCGGGTAATGGCGTACTGCATACCAAAGCCGACCAGCGGTGGCGCAAACAGCAGCACGCCGTCAATAATCTGACGACCTTTTTCCTGCGCCCGCAGCGACAGCGCCACGCTCAATACGCCAAAAATAAGCGTATTGGCGATTAAAAACAGCTGGCAGCTCAGGTAAAACGCTGGCCGATACTCATTCAGCCCCCACAGGCCGCCGATGCCAAAGGTAAACAGCAGACCAAGCAGATTAAGCTCGCGCCAGTGCTGGCGGATGCTGATGGCAAGAATGCCGACCGACAGCAGAAGATAGAAGGAGAACAGCGCCACATGGCTGCCGCCGCCGGTAGAGAGCAGCAGCGGCGCAAGATAACCGCCGAGGCTCGCCAGCATGGCCAGGCTGAGCGCCTTTTGCACAATCGCCAGTCCTACGCTCGCCGCGCAGATCGCCACCAGCAGCGCAAACGCCAGGGTCATCGGCAGCATCTGCCACAGGCGAAAGGCGCCAAAAACCGTGAGATAGAGCGCGCCCGTTGCCCCACCCTGCAAGATCAGGGCGTACACCGGTTGCTTATGCCGCAATCGCCATCCGACAGCCAGCAGGACGACCGCGAACAGCGCCGCCGCGACCAGACGTAATTCGAGGGGGAACAGAGCGTGTTCCACGGTATAGCGCAGCAGAAAGGAGAGGCCAAGAAACAGCAGCAGGATCCCGAGCTTCGCCAGCGGGTTACCCTGCATAAACCAGGCTACCAGTGACGATATTATTCCGCCAAACGCGGAAGGCGGTTCGCTTTCGGGGGCAGATTTTACCGTTGGCTCTGGCTGCGGCGTTGGCTGCGCGCGCCACGGATCGATGGCTTCAGCCTCCGGCTCCGGCCGAGGCTCACTGGGCTCCGCCATCATCGCGTCAGCCGCGATAGCGGCCTCAGGCGTCGTCGGCGCGACGGCGGTGGCCTCTGCCGCAGGCGCCTGTTCGACGCCGCGTCGCTCAAGCTCCTCAACCCGACGTCGCAAAGCCGCCAGCTCAAAACGGACCGCCGCGCTGCGCCTGAGGGCGACAATCGCGACGATCGGCGCAACCACCAGCCCGCAGAATAAAATAACACCGCCAAAGATCAGCAGATCGTCCATGTTCCCACCTTCACTCGTTGAAGAGGGAGCAGAATGACATAAATTGTCTTATCAGCGCTATCCGCGACAGATGAAAAACGCAAATGAGGGCGTCACGTCCTCACCGGGTAAGCGCCTGGCGTTTTAAAACGCAAAGCAGGAGCAGCCAAGCACGCCCCAGAACGCCTGCTCATCGGCAACCGGAATCGACGATTTGCGCGCAATATCATGCTGATGTCCGTGCACGCCGCAGCTGCCGCAGCACTGGTGCATTTGCACGATCGCGCCGATTTTCGCGGCCGTCGGCGGCGCGGAACGGTAATGACCCGGAACCTTCACCACCGGCGACCACTCGGGCAGCACCGGAATGGGCGGCGGCGCCAGCGGCGAGAAGTGTCCGGCGGCGTACACCACTTTGCCGTCAACCACCGTCAGCACCGACTCGATCCCCTTAATTTCCTCTTCCGCGACGCTGAAATAGTCTTTAGAGAGCACCACCAGGTCGGCAAGCTGGCCTTGTTCAATGCGCCCTTTCTTACCCTGCTCGCTGGAAAACCACGCGCTTCCCGCGGTCCACAGCTCCAGCGCCACGTCGCGCGGCAGGCGGTTGCTGTCGTCGTACATCGCCATCCCGCCGACGGTACGCCCGGAAACCAGCCAGTAGAGCGCGGTCCACGGGTTGTAGCTCGCCACGCGGGTGGCATCCGTCCCCAGCCCCACCGGAACCTCCAGCTCGAGCATTTTGGCGACCGGCGGCGTATGTTTGACCGCATCTTTCCCGTAGCGATCGACAAAATATTCGCCCTGGAAAGCCATACGATGCTGCACCGCTATGCCGCCGCCCAGCGCTTTAACGCGTTCGATGTTACGCTCGGTGATGGTTTCCGCATGATCGAAGAACCAGTGCAGCCCGTTGAACGGAATATCGCGATTCACCTTCTCGAAGACGTCGAGCATCCGGCTGATGGATTGATCATAGGTGGCGTGCAGGCGGAACGGCCAGCGGTGTTCAACCAGATGGCGCACCACCCGCTCCAGCTCATCTTCCATCCCTTCCGGCAGATCCGGACGCGGCTGGAGGAAGTCTTCGAAATCCGCCGCCGAGAACACCAGCATCTCCCCGGCGCCGTTGGCGCGGTAAAAATCGGTGCCCTGTCCCGGCTTGAGCATATCGGTCCAGCGCTCAAAATCTTCCAGCTCCTGCTTAGGGCGCTGGGTGAACAGGTTATAGGCGATACGTACGGTCATCTGCTCTTTGGCGTGCAGCTGTTCAATAATTTCATAATCTTCCGGGTAGTTCTGGAAACCGCCCCCAGCATCAATGGCGCTGGTCAGCCCCAGACGATTCAGCTCGCGCATAAACTGCCGCGTTGAGTTGACCTGAAGTTCCAGCGGCAGCTTCGGCCCTTTGGCCAGCGTCGAGTAGAGGATCATGGCGTTGGGTTTGGCGATCAGCATCCCGGTCGGATTACCGTTGCCGTCGCGAACGATCTCGCCGCCCGCCGGATCCGGGGTCTCTTTGGTGTAGCCCACCGCCTTCAGCGCCGCGCGGTTTAGCAATGCGCGATCGTACAGATGCAGGACAAATACCGGCGTATCCGGCGCCGCATCGTTAAGCTCCTCCAGCGTCGGCATCCGCCGTTCGGCGAACTGGAATTCGCTCCAGCCGCCGACCACCCGTACCCACTGCGGCGACGGCGTGCGATCGGCCTGATCTTTTAGCATCCGCAGCGCGTCCGCCAGCGAGGGAACCCCCTCCCAGCGCAGCTCCAGATTGTAGTTCAGACCGCCGCGGATCAGGTGCAGATGGGAGTCGTTCAGGCCCGGGATGACCGTATGGCCTTTAAGATCGATAATTTGCGTCCCGTCCGCGGCAAAGCTCATGATCCGATCGTGGCTACCGGCGGCGAGAATTTTACCGTCAGCGATCGCCACCGCATCGGCCAGAGGATTTTGACGATCGAGAGTATGAACCCGACCGTGGGTCAGGATCAGTGTGGCAGTTTGCGACATAACGCACTCCTTCAGGAGGCTGGCTCAGTTTTTCTTTAACCAGCCAGCAAACAGACGGGTCACGATGGGCATCCAGAACCAGACCACCAGCGCGACCACACAGGCATCATTGATCAGATGCAGCAACAGGCTTCCCTTCAGCGAGGGCAACAGTATTCCGGTTATCGACGGCACCAGGTTGGTGCTGGGGAAAATCACCAGCAGGGTGATTAAAAATTGCTTCCAGCGTCGCGGCTGGCGCACGTTCACCGCCGGCGGCGTAAACCAGAAGGCCGGTTCGGTACGGACTTCGGTTCGGTCGCCTTCGCTCAGCAGCGGCGCGATTTCCGCCACCAGCTGGCGGCGGGTCTCCGACTGGGTCCAGGCGTAAAGATGCTCAATGGTGTCGAAGCGAATAATCACGCTCCATAAATTCTGTCCAGGGGCTGGACGGATGACGTTTGCGCCAAGATGGCCGGGAAACTCTGCCGCAATCGGCATAATTTTGCCCAGCCACGCCTCATAACGTTGGCCATGCTCGGGGTCAAGCACATGGCTGATCACCAGGGTCACCGATTTCTGCTGCGCCATTAACAGTTCCTTGCTTCAGGGAATGGCGGGTTGTCCGCCGCCATTCGCTATACATGACCATACACAAAATCATTCATGCTGCTTCGGGGCGGACAAACCAAGCCAACAAAGAGGCAGCGTGAAGGATGAAGTGTATTTAAGCTTTACGCTCTGGCGCGCCATGCACCATGGTATAAGCGTAATCCACGCCCATCCCGTAGGCGCCGCTGTGCTCGCGCACCAGATCCATTACCGCGTCATAGGTCTCTTTACGCGACCAGTCGCGCTGGTACTCAAGCAGCACCTGCTGCCAGGTCACCGGCACCGCGCCGGCCTGTACCATGCGGTCAATAGAGCGCTCGTGGGCATCAACCGAGGTGCCGCCGGAGGTATCTGTCACCACGTAAACTTCATAGCCCGCATCTAGCGCCATCAGCGCCGGGAAGGTCAGACAGACTTCCGTCCACAGCGCGGAAATAATCAATTTTTTACGCCCGGTGGCTTTTACCGCGGCAACAAAAGCCGCATCTTCCCAGGAGTTCATCGAAGTACGTTCAATGGGTTTCACATCAGGATGCACGGCCAGCAGTTCCGGCCAGATATAACCGCTGAAGCTTTTAGTTTCTACGGAGGTATAAATCACCGGAACATTAAAAATCTTGCCCGCTTTGGCTAAAGCCACCGTATTATTTTTGAGGGTCTGACGATCAATATTCGCCACGCCAAAAGACATTTGCGGCTGGTGGTCAATAAAAATAAGCGCCGAGTTAGCGGGATCAATCAGTTCACGAATAGACATAACTTATCCTGTTAATCAATGAGTTAAAAAGACACTATTGTTGCCGTTGTGCTGTCTGGATCCTGACTGATAAAGTATGGTGAGTATAGTCAGTAATTTCTAACGAGTTATTAAAGATTTTTTTATTATTTATTTCCAAAGCGAAAAGTTATGGCTATTCGATTAACCATTACAAGATCAGAGAAATTATGTTTATCAAATTTTTACGGTTAACCGTTCTAAATTATTCACTGGAATTGAACAGGGCGCTCCGGTAAAACGGGAGCACTCTTTTTTATCGGAAGTTGACGCATGCGCCTGAACCTTGAGGTCCTGTTGATTCTCGACGCGCTGGACAAACATGGATCTTTTGCCAGCGCCGCAGAATCGCTATTTAAAACCCCTGCCGCGCTGAGCTACATGATTCAAAAGCTGGAAAACGATCTGAATATCACCCTGCTGGATCGCTCCGGGCACCGGGCAAAATTTACCGATACCGGCAGAATGATGCTGGAGAAGGGCCGGTTGCTGCTGAACGCCGCCAAAGATCTGGAAAAACAGGCGGTACAGCTCAGCGCGGGTTGGGAGCGGGATCTGGCTATCGCCCTGGATGACTCTTTCCCGTTCAGCGCGCTGCTGCCGCTGATCGACGCGTTCTACGCCCAGCACCCGCAAACCCGGCTTAACTTTACTCACCATACCCTTGCGGGCTCGTGGGAAGAACTGACCCACAACGGCGCGGATATTATTCTCGGGGCGATCAATGAACCGCCTACGTCCGCCGAATGGTCGTGGAAAATGCTCGGCGCCATGGACAATATTTTCGTCATCGCGCCGGGGCACCCGCTGGCGGAAACCACCCAACCGCTGACTAACAAGCAGCTCAGCCTGCATCGCGCGGTAGTCATCAGCGACAGCGCCCGCTACTGTCATCCGCTCAACAGCAACCTGCTCGACGAGCAGCCGCAAATTCGCGTGGATGATTTCGCCAGTAAAGTCGAACTCTTGCGCGCCGGGCTGGGCTGTGGCTTTTTACCGCGCCATATTGCCCGGCCGTGGCTGGAAAAGGGCGAGCTGGTCGAAAAACCCGTCATCTCCTGTCGCGTGAAAGATATCACCTACATGGCCTGGCGCAGCGGCAATGACGGGCTGGCCCAGCGCTGGTGGCGCGAGGCCATTCTGCGGAGCGAAAGTCTGAACCAGCTCTATGCTTAGCGGCTAAACCAGACGCTGGCGGAGATTGCCGGTAGCGTCAGCACGCCGCCGTGCAGCGCGCCGGCGCCCTCTTTCAGCTGCCAGCCGTTGACGTCGAGCAGCGGCGAATCCTCTATCACCACCTCGCAGGCTTCGCCGCGGTTGATCGCCACCAGCACGCGCTGCTGCTTATAGACGCGCACGAACACCACCACATTATCTTCGGCATAAATCACCTGGCAGCCGCCGTAGCGCAGCGCCTGATGAGCCTTACGCAGCTTGCTCATCCGCTTGTACAGGTCGAGCAGATCGCCATCCTGCAACGCCGGATCCCATGGGAACGGTTTGCGGCAGAACGGATCGTTATTGCCGTCCACGCCCACTTCGTCGCCGTAGTAAATGCACGGTACGCCCGGCCAGCTAAATAGCCATACCACCGCCAGCGGCAGGCGCGCGACATCTTTACCCAGCAGAGACTTAAAGCGGGCGGTATCGTGGCTATCAAGCTGGTTAAACATCCGCAGCTGCTGCTGGTGCGACAATCCGGCGCGATAGTTGTCCATCCACGCCATGCAGGTCTGCGCATCAATTTTCTGCGGATCGTAGGAGATATCGGTGTTCGCGAGGAAGCCCCACAGCGGGAAGGTGAAGCCGCGGTAGTTCATCGCCGAGTCTTCAACGTCGGCCTGTAGCCACTGGCGCGCGTCGCCGAAATGCTCGCCGAACACGAAAGCGTCCGGCCGCTCCAGCTTCGCCGCCTGGGTAATGCCGGCGATATGACGCAGGTTATTGCGCGCCCCGCCCCCTTCGCCCAGCATGTGCACCACGTCCAGGCGCCAGCCGTCCATGCTCCACGGCGCTTTCAGCCAGTGGCGCACCACGCTATCTTCC
Organism: Klebsiella sp. MBT K-1; assembly: GCF_002556465.1. NCBI lineage: Bacteria > Pseudomonadati > Pseudomonadota > Gammaproteobacteria > Enterobacterales > Enterobacteriaceae > Klebsiella > Klebsiella sp. MBT K-1. Next base: position 333,229 of record NZ_PDEL01000004.1, read on the forward strand.
CCACCGTAGATTTCATCAATCAGCGTCGACGAACGGTAGTCCAGCTTCGGCAGGCTGGCGTATCCCAGCCAGTCGTGGGCAACGCCCTCGGGGGAAAAATTATACCAGTCGCGCCACGGCGAATCGGCGTTATGGCAGGCACCGCCGCTGCCGCGCTGGTGGCGGTCGAACCAGGCATGCGAATCGCCGCTATGGTTGAACACGCCATCGAGGATCAGACGCATCCCCTCTTTTTGCGTGTTGTGACGCAGGCGCAGCAGCGCGGCATCGCCGCCAAACTGCGGATCAACGCGGCGGTAATCTTCGGTATCGTATTTATGCACGCTGGGGGCGACAAACACCGGGTTCAGGTACAGCGCCGTGACGCCAAGCTGCTTCAGATACGGCAGCTTCTCGCTGATACCATCAAGATCGCCGCCATAAAAGGTGGAGCCGCCCGCCTCGGCGGTTAACGGTTCATCCCACGCTTTACGCACGATGTCGTGACCGGCGGCGTGATGGTAGTAAGTCGCATCCTGTTCCGCTTCGCGGGACTGGCTGCGCGCAAAACGGTCAGGGAAAATTTGATAAAACACCTGATCGGCCACCCACTGCGGTCCGCTGTCCGGCAGATCGACCGCAAACTGCTCCAGCCTCGCCGGCGGAAAGCGGTTGAATCCCTGCGGCGTGAACCACAGCTGGCGATCGGCCCACAGCAGCTTGAAGCTGTAGCGTCGACGCGGCTGTCCGTTGACGAGGTTGATTTCCCCGCGCCACGCTACCACGCCCGGATGCGGCGCCTGCCGCAGGCGGTGCATCGGCAGAGACAGCTCTTCGTTATCCTCTTCCGCGCGTAGGGTCACCCGCGGCGGCAGATCGTCGCCGCTCAACCATAGCGTAATCATCAGTCGTTCCTGCTGTTCCTTGATAAACGGAGCAACCGGGAGGTGCCATGCCTTCAACATTGTTATTCCTCTCTTTGCAGAATGGGCACACCTTGCCACAGCGTACTGGCGTATGACTCATCATCGGCAGAATTATTGGGGGAGGATGGCGGGGGTGGAGGGATCGCTTGCCGGATAGCCTGAGCGTATCCGGCAAAAAGAGAAGTAAATGACTACGCTTTCGCCAGCTTTCGCTCGCGGCGGGTTTTAAACTGCCAGCCAATCAGCAGCAGGATAATCCACGCAAAGCCGACGTACAGCGAGATGCGGGTATCGGGGTGGTAGCCAATCAGCCCGATAATAAAGACCAGGAACAGCAGGCCAATCACCGTGGTCGTTACCCCTCCGGGTACCTTGAATTTAAGCGCCTTCGCCTCTTCCGGCGGCAGACGGCGGCGGAAGGCGATCTGCGACAGCAGGATCATAATCCACACCCAGACGGTGGCGAAAGTGGCCAGCGAGGCGATCACCAGGAAAACGTTCTCCGGCATAATATAGTTAAGATAGACCGCGAACAGCAGCGCGATGGTCATCACCATCACCGTCACCCACGGCACCCCGCGACGTGAAGTTTTCGCGAACATTTTCGGCGCGCTGCCCTGCTCCGCCATGCCGTGCAGCATACGCCCCACGCCAAAGACGTCGGAGTTAATCGCCGACAGCGAAGCGGTCAGCACCACAAAGTTCAGGATGCTGGCGGCAAAAGTGATGCCGAGATGCTGGAAAGTTAAGACGAACGGGCTGCCGTTGGTCCCGACCTGGTTCCACGGATAGATAGACATAATCACAAACAGCGTACCCACGTAAAACACCAGGATACGCATCGGCACCGAGTTAATGGCGCGCGGAATGGATTTCTCCGGATCTTTCGCTTCGCCGGCGGTGATACCGATAATCTCAATGCCGCCGTAGGCGAACATCACCATCTGCAGCGACATCACCATCCCCAGCCAGCCGTTGCTGAAGAAGCCGCCGTTGCTCCACAGGTTGTGGATGCCGGTCGGCTGCCCGCCGTTGCCAATACCCCAGATAATGATGCCGAAACCGGCGAGGATCATGATGATAATGGTGGCGACTTTGAAGAAGGAGAACCAGAACTCCAGCTCGCCGAAGACCTTCACGCTCATCAGGTTGACGGCGCAGATAATCAGGACCACGCTGAGCACCCAAATCCAGTGCGGTACCGCCGGAAACCAGACGCCCATATAGATGCCGAAGGCCGTGACGTCGGCGATGGCGACAATCAGAATTTCAAAACAGTAGGTCCAGCCGGTGATATAGCCCGCCAGCGGGCCAAGGTAATCCTGCGCGTAGCGCGAGAACGAGCTGGCGGCCGGGTTATGCACCGACATCTCGCCCAGCGCGCGCATAATAATGTAGGCCGCGACGCCGCCGATAATATAAGCCAACAGAACGCTCGGACCCGCCATTTTAATCGCGTCAGCCGAACCATAGAAAAGGCCGGTACCGATTGCCGACCCCAGCGCCATAAAGCGAATATGCCGGGTACTTAGCCCGCGCTTAAGCTTGTTACTACTTTCCATCGTGTTCCATGCCGTTTTTCTCCTCTGGACTTCGCGGGGGCAAAGGACAAAGGAGGGTGACCAAAAAAACAAAAAACCACGGGACCTGAAGTCCCGTGGTTAAACACCTGTGTAAAGCGTCGGTTAGTGCGCGCTGGAAGTCATCTGACGTCCTGCTGCGCGATCCCAGATAACGGCCAGAATCACCATCACGGCGGTTGGCATCAGCCAGGCCAGACCTTGCTCCGCCAGCGGCAGACGCGCGGTCCAGGACGGCATAATATCTGCAAACGCCGACGCTTTAATGCCGTCAATGATACCAAACATCAGACTGATAAACATTGCCGGGGCGATAACGCGGGACGAATTATGCCACCAACCGCGGGTAAAGCTTAATACAACCAGTGCGATACACGGCGGATAGATAGCCGTCAGCACCGGAATCGAAATCTGAATCAGGTGGCTCAGACCGAGGTTGGAAACCGCCATCGAAAACAGGCCGAGGATAAACACCAGCGTACGATAGGAGAACGGCAGGTACTGGGCGAAGAACTCCGCGCAGGCGCAGGTCAGGCCCACCGCCGTCACCAGACAGGCGATAAAGATCAGCGCCGCCAGCATAAAGCTTCCCGCGCCGCCGAAGGTGTGCTGGACGTAAGCATGGAGAATCGCCGCGCCGTTAGCGGATTGCTCAACCAGCGTGCCGCTATCTGAACCTAAACGGAACAGCGCCAGGTACAGCAGCGTCAGGCCCACGCCGGCCATCAGGCCAGCCCACACGGTGTAGCGGGTCAGCAGGCGGGCTTCGGTCACCCCGCGGGAACGCGCGGCGTTGACAATCACGATACCAAAGACCATCGCGCCCAGGGTATCCATAGTCAGATAGCCGTTGACGAAACCGTTCGAGAACGGCGCGGTACGGTAGGCTTCCATCGCGTGGCTCAGCGGACCGGCGGGCCAGACGATGGCCGCAACGGAAAGAATAATCAGGGCGATAATTTTCAGCGGCGCGAGGAAATTCCCCACGGTATCCAGCAGTTTGCCCGGGTAGAGCGAAACGAGGATCACCAGCGCAAAATAGATAACGCTGTAAATCAGCAGCGGCAGCGCGCCGTCACCGGTCAGCGGCGCAATCCCCACTTCAAAAGAGACGGTGGCGGTGCGCGGCGTCGCGAACAGCGGCCCAACGGCAAGATAGCAGACCACCGCCAGCAGGATACCGGCGACTTTTCCAATCGGCGTGCTCAGGCTCTCTACGCCGCCGCCGACCTTCGCCAGCGCCACGACCGTTAGCACCGGCAGACCCACGGCGGTAATCAGAAAGCCAATAGCCGCGGTCCAGACGTGTTCGCCGGCCTGTAAGCCAACCATCGGAGGAAAGATAATATTGCCTGCGCCGACGAACAGCGCGAAGGTCATAAAGCCCAACGCAATGATGTCGCGAGATTTTAACTGATGGGTCATAAATTCATTACAGCCTGTGGATGTGGTGTTGTAAAAACGGATTTATACCGCGCCTTTCCCCTGGGGATGATACAGCGGCCATTGTCAGTAAACTCAGCGGGATATGCTCCCAAAGCGGCGTGGAAAAGAATAGTTTTTTGAATTACCACGCAAAAACAGTCTGTCTGCGACCGTAGGGGGGCAATTTAAACGCTTATAACGTTTTAAAGCAAGGAGGGATCGCAAAAGCAGATGATTATGCTAACTCTATTTTAATGATTAGCATCATTAGCCAGAAGGATAGAAAACATCTGGCTTATCATGCGAACAAAAAAGCAGCTTACGTTCGTTAATTACGCAGCTGTGATGGCGCTGCAAACGAAAATGACCAGCCGAAGCTGGTCATTGGCAAGGAATGCTGACACTCACCCGTCCGGGTTTAATTTTTGGCAATTAAACGTTCCGGTAATAAGAAGCTAAAGCGGGTGCCTTTGCCGACCACGCTCTCGATCTCAAGGCGGCTATCGTGATGGCTGACGGCATGTTTGACAATCGCCAGCCCCAGCCCGCTGCCGCCGGTTTGCCGCGAACGCGCTTTATCCACCCGGTAGAAACGTTCGGTCAGGCGCGGAATATGCTCCGGCGCGATGCCTGGCCCGTTATCCTCGACGCTGAACAACGCGCCGTGCGGCGCCCGCTGCCAGGTTACGGTAATCACCGTTCCCGCCGGCGTATGGTTGACCGCGTTATACACCAGGTTGGAAATCGCGCTGCGCAGCTGTTCCTCATTACCCAGCACTTTTAGCGAGTCATCGACCGAAAAATGCAGCTCGTGCTTCTGCTGGCTTAGCGTTTGCGCCTCGCGCTCGACGACCCGCAGCATCATCGGCACGTCGATTTTATCGTTCATCGCCAGTACCGGCGCGGCTTCAATGCGCGACAGCGTCAGCAGTTGCTTCACCAGGCCTTCCATACGCTGGGTTTGTTCGCGCATGGTGTGTAACGCTTTTTCGCGCGTTCCCCCTTCCAGCACCTGCTCCTGCATCATCTCCAGATACCCCTGCAGCACCGTCAACGGCGTGCGAAGTTCATGGCTGACGTTGGCGAAAAAGTTACGCCGCGCCCCTTCCAACTGGTGCATCTGCGTGACATCGCGCGCCACCATCAGCAGCTGTTTGTCGCTATAGGGCATCATGCGAATTTCCAGATGGCGGCCATTATTCAGCACCAGATTGAGCGGCTTGGAAAAGTCGCGGTATTTCATGTAATTAGCAAATTCAGGATAGCGCAGGAGGTTGAGGATATTCTGCCCGTTATCGTCGGGCCAGCGCAGATTAAGGATCTGCTGGGCCAGGCCGTTACACCAGAACATCGCGCCTTCTTCGGTGGTCAGCACCACCGCGTCCGGCAGGGACTCCGCCCCGCTGCGAAAGCGCTTAATCAGGCTTCCCAGCTCACGGCGGCGCTTTTTATTACGCATCTGCATCTGGTGCAGACCGTACAGCAGGGGTTCCCAGCTGCCGCTACCCGGCGGCGGCGTCATGCTGCGGTCGACCCACAGCCACCACGACAGGCGCATCAGATTCCAGAAATGCCAGATAAGAAGACCGGTCACTGCCGCCAATAAAAACCACGGCAGATGACCTAAAAACGCCCCGAGGATCAGGGCCGGGATACAACATAAGAAAAGCTCAAGCGCCAGCCTTTTCCATGACAGCCGTTCCAGCACGGTTCACACTCCTGTCAGCATTCAGAAACGGGCGGAGAAACGATATCCCGTACCGCGAACCGTTTGTACCATCCGGTCATGGCCGCTATGTTCCAGCGCTTTGCGCAGACGGCGAATATGCACGTCTACCGTTCTGTCTTCTACATATACGTTGGTGCCCCAGACGTGATTCAGCAGCTGTTCGCGGCTATAGACCCGCTCAGGGTGCGTCATGAAGAAGTGTAATAATTTAAATTCCGTCGGCCCCATATCCAGCGGATTTTCGCCGGTCATCACGCGATGCGAAGAAGGGTCGAGGCTCAGCCCCTGCATTTCAATCACCTCTTCCACCGCCATCGGCGAAATGCGCCGCATCACGGCTTTAATCCGCGCCACCAGCTCTTTCGGGGAAAACGGCTTGGTGATGTAATCATCCGCACCGGTCTCCAGGCCGCGGACGCGATCTTCCTCTTCGCCGCGGGCGGTCAGCATCACCACCGGAATGTCACGGGTCATCGCTTCTCGCTTGAGCTGTTTAATAAACTGCAGACCCGATCCACCCGGCAGCATCCAGTCAAGGAGGATTAAATCAGGCCAGGGTTCATTGAGCTGATTGACCGCGCTGTCAAAATCTTCCGCCTCGACGGGCTGAAAGCCGTTTTGCTCCAGAACAAAGCAAACCATTTCGCGGATTGGAGCTTCATCTTCAACGACCAGAATTCTTCTCGCCATTATTTACCCTGTATTTTTTAGCCATCAGTATAGAAGTGCGCGGCCATTATGCGTCAGATTTATGACAGATTTATGAAAAAAATGACCGCCAGATGAACGCGGATTTCGCATTGTGACACGGACTTAACTCACCGAAGAGCGGCGTTATCCCCTCAATAATTCACGTGGCTTAGCGTCAGCCCCACAAGCACAGGTAACCAGATGGTTGAGGTGAGCGCGCGTAGCCAACACATAAGCAACTTGAAGTATGACGGGTATATAATGCCGCTTACGCTTTTTCGCTATGGAACAACTATGCGCATCCTTCACACCTCTGACTGGCATCTTGGGCAAAATTTTTACAGCAAAAGTCGCGCCGCCGAACATCAGGCGTTTCTCGACTGGCTGCTGGCCAGCGCGCAGGAGCATGATGTTGACGCCATTATTGTCGCGGGCGATATTTTTGATACCGGCTCGCCGCCGAGCTACGCGCGCGAGCTGTATAACCGCTTTGTCGTTCTGCTGCAGCAGACCGGCTGTCGGCTGGTGGTGCTGGCGGGAAACCACGATTCGGTCGCCACCCTCAACGAGTCGCGCGACATTCTTGCGTTCCTGAAAACCACGGTGGTGGCCAATGCCGGCCACGCGCCCTTTATTCTGCCGCTGCGCGACGGTACGCCGGGGGCGGTTTTTTGCCCGGTACCGTTCCTGCGTCCGCGTGAACTGGTGACCAGCCAGGCCGGGCACTCCAGCGGCGAGAAGCAGCAGCAGTTGCTCAACGCCATCAGCGACTACTACCAGCAGCAGTACCAGCAGGCCTGCGAACTGCGCGGCGACCGGGCGCTGCCGATTATCGCCAGCGGCCATTTAACCACCGTCGGCGCCAGCAAAAGCGACGCAGTTCGCGAAATTTATATCGGTACCCTCGACGCCTTCCCGGCGAACCGCTTTCCGCCCGCCGACTATATCGCGCTCGGCCATATTCACCGGGCGCAGGTGGTCGGCGGCTGCGAGCATATTCGCTACAGTGGCTCCCCGATTGCGCTGAGCTTTGACGAAACAGGGAAAAGCAAAAGCGTCAATCTGGTGACCTTTAGCGCTGGCCGCCTGACGGACGTCACGCCGCTGATCGTGCCCATCACCCAACCTCTGGCGGTCTTAAAGGGCGATTTCGCCAGCGTTAGCGCCCAGTTGAACCAATGGCAGAATAACGACCAGCAGCCCGCGGCATGGCTAGATATCGAAATCACCAGCGATGAATATATGCATGATATCCAACGGAAAATCCAGGCCCAGACCGAAACGCTGCCGGTAGAAGTGCTGCTGGTGCGCCGCAGCCGCAGCCAGCGCGATCGCATTCTGGCGGGCGTTCAGCGAGTCACCCTCAGCGAACTGCAGGTGGAGGACGTTTTCGCCCGCCGTCTGGCGCTGGAAACCCTGGAAGAGGCGCAGCAGCAGCGCCTGGAACAGCTCTTTAATGAAACGCTGCATAGTCTCAACGGTGAGGATCGCCTGTGAAAATTCTCAGCTTACGCCTGAAAAACCTCAACTCACTCAAAGGCGAATGGAAAATCGATTTCTCCGCTGAGCCCTTTGCCAGCAACGGACTGTTCGCGATTACCGGGCCAACCGGCGCCGGCAAGACCACCCTGCTGGACGCTATCTGCCTCGCGCTTTATCACGAAACGCCGCGCCTGAGCAGCGTGTCGCAATCGCAAAACGATCTGATGACCCGCGACACCGCCGAATGTCTGGCGGAAGTGGAGTTCGAAGTCAAAGGCATCGCCTACCGCGCCTTCTGGAGCCAGAACCGGGCGCGGAACCAGCCGGACGGCAATTTACAGGTTCCGCGCGTCGAGCTGGCGCGCTGCGAGGACGGCAAAATCCTCGCCGATAAGGTCAAAGATAAGCTGGAACTGACCGCCTCGCTCACCGGCCTGGACTATGGCCGCTTCACCCGCTCAATGCTGCTGTCGCAGGGGCAGTTCGCCGCCTTCCTCAACGCCAAACCGAAGGAGCGCGCCGAGCTGCTGGAAGAGCTCACCGGGACCGAAATTTACGGCCAGATTTCCGCCCAGGTCTTTGAAAAACATAAGCAGGCCCGCGTCGAGCTGGAAAAAATCCAGGCGCAGGCCTCCGGCGTCCTGCTGCTGAGCGAGGAGCAACAGCAGGCGCTCCAGCAAAGTTTGCAAGCGCTTACTTCCGAAGAAAAACAGCAGGTTAGCGAACAAACCCGGTTGCAAAACGCCCGTCAGTGGCAGATACGCCGTGAAGAGCTGACGGCAGAAGATCTGCGGGCTCAAACCGCGCTACGCGAAGCGCAATCTGCGCTGGAGCAGGCCCAGCCGCAGCTTAGCGCGCTGCTGAATGCGCAGCCCGCGGAGCGCTTGCGCCCGCAGTGGACGCGTCAGCTGGAGCAAACCGCCGCGCTGGCGCAAACCCGCCGCCAGAGAGAAGAAGTAAATACTCGCTTACATGACCGATTGCGGCTGCGGGCGGGTATTCGCCTCGCCGCCCGGCAGCAGTATGAGCAACTTCACAGCCGTCAGCAAACGCTGTCCGTATGGCTTAAAGAGCATGACCGCTTTCAGCTGTGGGGCAACGCGCTGGCCGGCTGGCGTGCCGCTTTCCAGCAGCAGGCTCGCGATACGCAGCAGCAATCCGCGGTACAACTGCGCCTGGCGGAAACCCACCGCAGGCTGGGCGAACTGCCGCCCGCCGGGCTGACGCTGGATGCCGAACAGGTTAGCGCCGGGCTCGCGCAGCACGCTGCGGCCCGCGCTCTGCGTCAGCAGCTCGCTGCGCTGCATGGTCAGCTGCAGCCGCTGGCCCAGCGGCTATTGCAGCTTGATGCCGCCGGGCAGGCCAGTAAGCAGGAGCAGGAGCGGCTGGAAGCCACGCTGGCTCAGCGCCGTCAGGCCTATAAAGAAAAGCATCAGCAGTTCAGCGATGTGAAAGCCCTCTGCGAAATGGAAGCCCGTATTGCCGGTCTTGAGACCGAACGTGCTCGCCTGCAGCCCGGCTCCCCCTGCCCGCTTTGCGGTTCCGCGCAGCATCCGGCCGTCGCCGAATATCAGGCGCTGGTTCCCGGCGTAAACCAGGCGCGGCGCGATGCGCTGGAGCGCGAAGTTAAGCAGCTGGCGGAGGCCGGAGCGCTGGCGCGCGGCGAGCTTGACGCTCTGATCAAGCAGCAGCAAAAAGAGGCCGCCGAGAAAGCATCGCTTCTGCAGCAGGAGCAAGCGCTTACATCACGCTGGCAGGAGACCATCGCCGGATTAAATATTGACCTGACGCCAAAGGATGATATTCCGGGCTGGCTAAACGCGCAGCAGGAGCATGAACAGCGGCTGTATCAGCATCAGCAGCGTCTGGCCTGGCAGGCTCAGCAGCAGGAGTGCCAGCAGCAGCTCCAGCAGCTACAGCGGGAACAAGAGCAGCGCAGCGCTGCGCTGGCGGCGGAGCTGAGCGCATTTGCGCTGGACTTACCGGCTGTCGGGCAGGCCGCCGGCTGGCTGGCGCAGCGGGAAGAAGAGACCCGCGGCTGGCAGGCCAAACAGAATGAACGGCTCGCCCTGCAGGAACAGATCCAACAGCTGGCTCCGCTACTGGAGGCTTTGCCGGAAACGGACTTAGCGGCGGAACCCGCGCCGCTGGACAGCTGGCGCCAGGTGCATGACGACTGCCTCTCGCTCCAGAGCCAGTGGCAAACTCTGGGGCAGCAGGAGAGCCAGCAGCAGGCACAGTTGAAAGAGAGCGAAGTGCAGTTCAGCGCGGCGCTGGCCGCCAGCCCGTTCGCCGATCGGCAGGCGTTTCTCGCCGCGCTGCTTGATGAAGAAACGCGCCAGCGCCTTGAACGCCTGAAGCAGACGCTGGAAAGCGCGCTCCAGCAGAATCAGGCGCTGGCGCTGCGGGCCCGCGAGGCGCTGGTGAACCATAGCCAGCAGCCGCCGGCGGACGCGGACATCGCCCAGCCACCTGAAGAGCTACAAGAAAAGCTTCAGCAGCTGACCTCGCTGCTGCGGGAAAACAGCGCCCGCCAGGGAGAGATTCGCCAGCAGCTGAAGCAGAATGCCGAAAACCAGCAGCGCCAGCAGTTGTTACGCCTGCAGATGGAACGCGCGGCCCAGGAAGTGGAAGACTGGGGGTGGCTGAACTCGCTTATCGGCTCCCGAGAGGGCGACAAATTCCGTAAGTTTGCGCAAGGCCTGACGCTGGATAACCTGGTATGGCTGGCCAACCACCAGCTTAACCGCCTGCACGGCCGCTATCTGCTGCAACGCAAAGCCAGCGATGCGCTGGAGCTGGAGGTGGTCGATACCTGGCAGGCGGACGCGGTGCGCGATACACGGACCCTTTCCGGCGGCGAGAGCTTCCTCGTCAGCCTGGCCCTGGCGCTGGCGCTCTCCGACCTGGTCAGCCATAAAACGCGGATAGACTCGCTGTTTCTCGACGAGGGTTTCGGCACGCTGGACAGCGAAACCCTGGATACCGCGCTGGACGCGCTGGACGCGCTTAACGCCAGCGGCAAAATTATCGGTGTCATCAGCCACGTCGAAGCGATGAAAGAGCGCATCCCTGTGCAAATTAAAGTTAAAAAAATCAACGGGCTGGGCTATAGCCGCCTCGATAAAGCTTTCGCCGTTGAGTAATTCTCCCCCTCCACTCCTTCCCTGAAGATCTCTCCCCGCGGGGAGAGATCGCCGCACCCTGAGAAATGACGCGCTTCCAACGGCCCGGCGTAGTACTCATTGCCATCCCATTCACGATTGATCTTGATTATGCACGAATATGCATGATATTTTATCTATCAGCTTATCAAAGGTCGTTTTCATTTGCTTTCGTGCAAATTCATGCATAAAAATAGTCTATGACGGAACGGACAACGGGAAGGAAGCCTTCAATAGCATTCCCATTCACGCATCAAGAAGGTCATAAATATGCAAAGTTTACTTATTTTGATCGCCGGCCCGGTACGCAGCGGCACCAACAATCGCGCGGAACTTATCGAGGCTAATCTGCACAATATGGCCCAGGTTGCGCTACGCGTTTACCAGAAAGGGCATATTCCCGTGGTCGGCGAATGGCTGGCGTTACCCGTCGCTAAAGCGGCGGGCTCCAAAGCAATTGGCGATGCGATTAGCGAAGAGTATCTCTACCCCGTCGCTCACCGTTTAATTAGCCGCTGCGACGCTATTTTGCGCATGCCGGGCGAATCCCGGGGAGCGGACCTGGATATTGAGGAAGGCAAAAAACGAGGGCTGGCGATTTACTCTGCTCTTGAGGAGATCCCGGAGCGGTAACCCGCTGCGCCGTTGAGGCCGCGCAGCGGGTTGATGATTACAGCGGCCATAACCAGGCGGCGCCGCGTACGCCGCTGGAATCGCCATGCGCCGCTTTGCGAATCGGCGTCTCGCATTCGCCGCCAAAGACCCACGGTTTCAGCAGATTCGGCACCGTCTGATACAGTCGGTCAACGTTGCTCATTCCCCCGCCAAGCACAATAACGTCCGGGTCGAGGATGTTAATCACGTGCGCCAACGACTTCGCCAGCCGCGTCTCATAGCGGCTCAGCGCCAGTTCCGCCACAGGATCCCGCTCGCCGACGCGCTGCATAATCTCGCTGCCTTTCAGCGGATGCCCGCTCAACCGACGGTAATCGGTCGCAAAGCCGGTGCCGGAGATAAAGGTTTCAATGCAGCCCTGCTTGCCGCAGTAGCACGGCACTTCAGCGCGATAGCGTAGTTCGTCTTCATCCATCCACGGCAGCGGATTATGCCCCCACTCGCCCGCCGTACCGTTGCCGCCAATATGGGCGCGACCGTTGAGCGCCACCCCTGAACCGCAGCCGGTGCCGATAATCACTGCAAATACCGTTTGCGCCCCGGCCGCCGCGCCGTCTACCGCTTCCGACACCGCGAGGCAGTTGGCATCGTTGGCCAGACGCACTTCCCGTTGCAGACGCTGGCTCAGATCTTTATCAAACGGCTGACCGTTAAGCCAGGTTGAGTTAGCGTTTTTGACCACGCCGGTATAGGGCGAAATCGACCCGGGGATGCCGATGCCGACCGTGCCGCTCTGCCCGGTGGCCTGCTCGGCCATCTCTACCAGCGAGGCAATCGTCTCTATCGTCTGGCGATAATCGCCCCCCGGCGTAGGCAGGCGATGACGAAATAGCTGCTCTCCCTGGTCGCTCAGCGCGATGACTTCCGTTTTGGTTCCGCCTAAATCAATGCCAATGCGCACTGTGAATTCCTCCCCCGATTAACAATGCAAGCATAGCGACAATTCGCTATCATGCCCGCTGGATTTAACGACTAAGCCGTGGAAATTATCATGCTGTGGTTCAAAAATTTAATGGTTTATCGTCTCAGCCGCGACATTTCCCTGCGCGCCGAGGAGATGGAAAAACAGCTGGCCGAGCTGACCTTTACCCCTTGCGGCAGCCAGGATATGGCCAAAACCGGTTGGGTACCGCCGATGGGATCGCACAGCGACGCGTTGACGCATACGTCAAACGGCCAGATCGTTATCTGCGCGCGTAAAGAAGAGAAGATCCTGCCGTCTCCGGTGATCAAACAGGCGCTGGAAGCAAAGATCTTCAAGCTGGAAGCCGAGCAGGGCCGCAAGCTGAAAAAGACCGAAAAAGACTCGCTGAAAGATGAAGGCCTGCACTCTTTGCTGCCGCGCGCCTTCAGCCGCTTCAGCCAGACCATGATGTGGATCGATACCGTCAACGGACTGATCATGGTGGACTGCGCGAGCGCCAAAAAAGCGGAAGATACCCTGGCGCTGCTGCGTAAAACCCTCGGCTCGCTGCCGGTAGTCCCGCTAGCGCTGGAAACCCCGATCGAACTGACGCTCACCGAGTGGGTGCGCTCCGGTACCGTTGCTCAGGGCTTCCAACTGCTGGACGAAGCTGAGCTAAAAGCGATGCTGGAAGACGGCGGCGTGATCCGCGCGAAAAAACAGGATCTGGTCAGCGACGAGATCGCCGTACACATTGAAGCCGGTAAGGTCGTGACCAAGCTGGCGCTCGACTGGCAGCAGCGCATTCAGTTCCTGATGTGCGATGATGGTTCGATTAAACGCCTGAAGTTCTGCGACGAACTGCGGGACCAGAATGAAGATATCGACCGGGAAGATTTTGCTCAGCGTTTTGACGCGGACTTTATTCTGATGACCGGCGAACTGGCCGCGCTGATACAGAATCTGGTGGAAGGATTAGGCGGCGAAGCGCAGCGCTAATCGGGTGGTGAATTCCTTCCTGCCAGCGCAGGAAGGAAGCTGACGTTACAGGTAGCGGCAAAGATAAGACGTCGGCTCAGCCACCTGCAAATGAAACTCGCTATTCCCCGGTACGTTGAATACTTCCCCGGCGGCGTAGACTTTCCACTCGGTTTCCCCCGGCAGAAGTACGTTCAGCGCGCCGCTGACTACGGTCATCTCTTCTGGCTGCGCGGTGCCAAAGGTATATTCCCCTTCCGCCATCACGCCCACGCTCGCACGGCCAGTGCTGCTGCTGGTGAAGCCGATAGATTTTACTTTTCCGTCAAAGTATTCATTGCTTTGAAGCATAAACTCGCCCTTATGATCTTGTGTTGAAGGCACAATATAGGGGGCGCTCCTTGCCCCTGTCACGTAAAATTAACGTGTTACATCAGGTTAAACTAATAGTTCTGCCGCCAGTCGCGAAACCAGCACATTTGACAACAGAACCGGGATATCCAGCGCCTTTTGTAATATGTCGCGATGCTGCTGGTGGTAGCAAAGACAATCCAGCATCAGTACATCCGCGCCTTGCTCAATCAGCTCCCTGCCCGCAGACAGTAAATTCTCTTTACTACCGCTAACCGGGTTGGAGATGGCATACAGCGGGGTGTTTTCTAACACCTGCCATTTATCCCGCTGCATCGGCAAAATCTCTTCAACCGGCACAATGACCCCCACCTGATGACCGTCGACAATCGAGGCAACCAGCGGCGGGATAATCCTTTGCGGCTCAAGCAGGATCGCATTATTCGCCGTAAATCCACGAAAGGGATGGGTACTCATGAGTAATATCAGGTCGTAATCTTGTTTATCGAGCATCGCAATGACGCTACGTAAAACACGTTCAACCTTCTGCCGCGAGACCTGCGCGATTTCATTGTCGTTAAGCAAGGTCAATAGCATCTCATCGCCGGGCTCAATGCCGTAGTCCCGCATCACCTCTTCGCGCGCCATTTTGCCTAACAGGCTAATGTGGTCGATCTGTTCTTCCCTGATATGTTCAGTTAAAAGCGGTAACATCTCCGCCACCGGTACTACCCCAATGGTCAAAATTGCCATCGATGCACTACTCATATCATGTACCTTTTCACAACCGCTGTTTCAAAACAGGCTTCTATTGACGACTTCTGCCCCCTGGTGACCAAAAGCAACCGTCGAGAAGCGTAGCAGGTTACGGCTATTGTGGAATGTAAAGATTCCAGAAGCGTCAAAAACGCACCAGAAAATCCGTACCTTAGGTAATCATTAGTACGGTTAATAAATTAAAAATGTGATGCATGTCCGGTAGCGATCTTTTCAGAGCCAATCCCGGACATGAATGGGGGAATTAAGACTTGTCAGGATCTTCGTAGCGCCGTTTGGCGTCCAACGCTTCCTGTTCAGTTGGGTGTTCACTGATGAGGGAGTTTGGCGTCGGATGGTCAGCGCGCAGTTCATACCAGGTGACCGTTTGGCCCTGCGGGCCTTTTTCAACGGCGACAACACGCGCTTCCCTTGGATATGGAGGTCTGGTCGGCATAGCGTTTCCTTTTTTTACCTTAAGAGCTTTAAAGTATAGGCGCTGCCGATCCGTTTTCCCCAGGCAAAGTCTTAACTGGTATAGCTCACACCGCAGACGGTCGTCATAATCTGTTCCACGACCTCATCCGGCGACGCGGTGGCGTTAATAATATGATGCGCGGCCGCGCGATATAGCGCTTCCCTCTGCGCCAGCACCTCACCCACTTCCTCGCGGATGGGCTTGCCGGTCAGCGTCGGGCGCTGTTCAGCCTTCGGATAGGCTTCAAGACGGTCAATCAGCGCGGAAACCGAAGCCTCAAGATAGATCACGACACCATTTTCCCGCATAAACTGACGGTTATATTCGCTGAGTATAATGCCGCCGCCGGTGGCGATGATGGTTGCGGGTTGCGCGACTCTTTCTAACGCCTGCGTTTCCAGAGCACGAAAGCGTTCCCAGCCCTCCTGCTGGACGATCGCCGCTACCGTGCGCTGCTCATGCTCCTGCAGCTCATGGTCCGTGTCGGCGAACTTAAAGCTGCGAACTTTCGCCAGCGCGTGACCGACGGTCGTTTTACCGCAGCCGCGAGGCCCGACAAGAAATATTAGCTGTGTCATTACCGAAGACCCCTTGGTTCCGCGTACCGCGGATAAATGAAAGCGAAAAGAGAAACAATGGTACCGCAAACTTACCTGACGTTAACCGTAAAATAAACGTTACACACCATCTGCAAACCCTTTTACCTTAGTATTAGAAAGGACTTTACATGTAAACTTATCATTGCATTTGGTGTTATGCCAGCTTTACTTTTGTACAAAAGTTATTTTTTGTCCGCAGTCTGGCGTAAACAGTAACACATTTCTGCACAGCTTTACGCTGCCGCATATTTACAAGACGAGTGCTTCGGAGCGAATCTGAGGCTAATCAATCAGTATGACAGAGGTATGTAGTATGCAATCTGAAGAGCAACGCCTTATCGATGGACTGTTTTCCCGGTTAAAAGAGGCCGAGAGCCGCAGCGCATCGCGCGATGCCAGCGCTGAGGAGCGGATTGCCGGGCACATCAAAGAGCAGCCGTTCGCCCCTTACTATATGGCGCAGACGATTTTGATTCAGGAAGCGGCGATCAAACAGCTTAACGACCGTATTCAGGCGCTGGAAAGCCAGGTCACTCAGCTTCAGGCCGCGAAGCCGAGCAGCGGCGGATTTCTCTCCGGCCTGTTTGGCGGCGGGCAGTCTCGCGGCTCCGATCCGATTCCTGGCGCAGAGCAGTATGGCCGACCACAGGCCGGCGCCCAGCCTCAGTACGCCCCGCAGGCGCAACAGCAGAACTACGCGCCTCAGGCCTCGCGCAGCGGCGGCGGCTTTATGGCCGGCGCGCTGCAAACGGCGGCAGGCGTCGCGGGCGGCGTAGTGTTGGGCAATATGTTGACCAATATGTTTAGCGGCTCGCATCCGCAGGAGATCGTCAATATTATCGAAGATAAACCGCAGCCGGATCTCAGCCAGGCGCAGGACAGCAGCGTCGCTGACGATACCTTCCGCCAGGATGACGGGCAGTTCCTTGCCGACAACAACGACTATGACTCCGACTTTGACGCCGGTTTCGGCAACGATGATTTTGGCAGCGACGACGACAGCTGGGTTTAAGCCTGCGGGCGTTTGACCTCTAACAGCCATTTCTCCAGCGCGGCGGCAAACTGCTGCCGATCGCGCTGGGATAAGCTATCCGGGCCGCCGGTCTGCACGCCGCTGGCCCGCATCGTTTCCATAAAATCGCGCATCGTCAGCCGCTCGCGAATAGTCGCCTCGCTGTAGCGTTCTCCACGCGGATTCAGCGCCGCCCCGCCTTTCTCCAGCACTTCCGCCGCCAGCGGAATATCGGCGGTAATCACCAAATCTCCCGGCTCGCATAAACGAACGATTTCGTTATCCGCCACGTCAAACCCCTGCGCCACGCGCAGCGTGCGGATAAAGCGCGACGGCGGGACGCGCAGCGGCTGGTTAGCGACCAGCGTCAGCGAGATTTGCGTGCGCTCGGCGGCGCGGAACAAAATATCTTTAATGACGTTCGGACACGCGTCCGCATCAACCCAAATAGCCATTGCGGCTCCTGTCGACCAAAAAGAGAGGCCGTATTGTCACCTGCTTTTGCCTTCCGCGAAAGCAACAAGATGATAAGCTATGTAGCTAACGATAAAACAAGCAAAGGGGATTGGTGATGGAGAAGAAAATCGGCTTTATCGGCTGCGGCAATATGGGCAAGGCCATTCTGGGCGGCCTGATCGCCAGCGGACAGGTTCAGCCGGGTCAAATCTGGGTCTACACCCCGTCGCCGGACAAAGTGGCGGCCCTGCACGACCAGTACGGCATTAATGCGGCGCAAAGCGCGCAGGAAGTGGCCCAGGTGGCGGATATCGTTTTTGGCGCCGTGAAGCCGGGCGTGATGGTTAAAGTCCTCAGCGACATCGCCTCCAGCCTGAATAAAGACTCGCTGGTGGTTTCTATCGCCGCAGGCGTGACGCTCGATCAGCTGGCGCGAGCCCTGGGTCACGATCGCAAAATAGTCCGCGCGATGCCCAACACGCCTTCGCTGGTCAACGCGGGGATGACGTCGGTCACGCCGAACGCGCTGGTGAGCGCCGAAGAAACCGCAGAAATCCTGACCATTTTCCGCTGCTTTGGCCAGGCGGAAATCATTGCCGAGCCAATGATTCACCCGGTGGTTGGCGTCAGCGGCTCCGCGCCGGCCTACGTTTTTATGTTTATCGAAGCGATGGCGGACGCCGCCGTGCTTGGCGGAATGCCGCGCGCTCAGGCCTATAAATTCGCGGCCCAGGCGGTGATGGGTTCAGCTAAAATGGTGCTCGAGAGCGGAGAGCATCCGGGCGCGCTGAAGGATATGGTGTGCTCGCCGGGCGGCACCACGATCGAAGCCGTGCGCGTGCTGGAAGAGAAAGGCTTCCGCTCGGCCGTCATCGAAGCGATGGTGAAATGCATGGAAAAATCAGAGAAGCTCAGCCGTTCCTGATTGAAATAGCGAATAGCGGGTGAGGTTTCCCTCACCCGATTATTTCTTACACCTGTTTTTTCAGGCAGGCGCTCATAAATTTGCTGCGATCGTCTCCTTTCAGAGACTGCTGGGTCGCCTGAGCGTTGCACTCGCGCATCTTCTGCTGCTGAGGCGTTAGCCCCTTACCGTCCTGCGCGGCGCCATCTTTCTTCAGGCAGCTACTCATAAACGTTTTACGCTCATCCCCTTTCAGCGACTTCGACGACGCTTCTTTATTACACACGCTCATCTTTTGCTGCTGGGGGGTTAACTCTTTTTCCGCGGCACTCACCGCTGTCATAAATACCAGGCCAAAAAGTAGGGTCACAAGTAATGTTATTTTCATCGCACCATCCTCTATGAGTGGATCTCTGTAAGTCTGGTCGCTGATGGAGAAAAAACCAGCCGGTAACGAAAATTCGTCACCGGCGTCAGGTTATTTCAGATTAAGTGCGGCCTTCATGGTATAGAACAGGTCGGTCTGATCGGTTAGCCCCACCACGTTGGCCGCGTGCGGGCCGTAGGCGGCAATGCGCAGCTGGGTGCCGGTATGCTCCATCGAGGTTTCTTCAGAGTTGCCATAGCTCATGACCATCACCGCGCCGTCTTTGGTATTCAGCGCCTGCGTCAGGCCTGGGGCTTTGGTATCCGCCGGGATAATCTGGCTGGCGTGAGCGTGGTCAGCGGTGACGATAACCAGGGTATTGCCCTCTTTTTTGGCAAACTCCAGCGCCTTCTGTACCGCTTCATCCAGATCGACGGTTTCGCCAATCTGACCGCACGGATTCGCCGCGTGATCCTGTTTATCGATAGAAGCGCCTTCCACCTGCAGGAAGAAGCCCTTCTCACTGCTGCTCAGCAGATCGATGGCTTTTTCGGTCATCTGCGCCAGCGTCGGCACCGATGCGTCACGTTTCGGGTTCGGCGTACAGGTTACCGCCGGCTTATCGATATTGCCGTGATAAGACGCTTTTGGGCCTTCCCAACGTACCGGCATATTGCCTTCCGCGAAGAGACCGAGCAGCGGTTTGTCCTGATTGGCCTGGCTAATGGCGGCCAGCGAGCTGACGTCAGTGACGATCTGGTAGCCGCGGGCCACCGCCTGATCGTGCAGCGTTTTGCCCTGCCATTCGCCGGCCGTCGCGGTTTCAGCGAAGGTTTTCGCTCCGCCGCCCAGCGTCACGTCCGGACGCGCGTTCAGCAACTGTTCGGTAATGGAACCCCTACCGCCTTTTTCCAGCGCGTTGCTGGCGCATTTTTCACTGGTTACGCTCGGACCGTAGCATTTACGCGAAGTGACGTGCGCCACCAGCGCAGCCGGCGTGGCGTCCTGCAGTTCCGCCGTCGAGACGTTACCGGTAGCTAAACCCGCCGCTTTCGCCAGCTCAAGGATGGTCTGATGATCTTTTTCATGGATATCCACGCCCAGCGCGCCGTTGTAGCTTTTCACGCCGGTGGTCCAGGCCGTAGCGGAAGCGGCGGAGTCAGTCACATAATCCGGCTTGCCGGTTTTCTTATCCAGCGAATAGTGGGTGTACTGGCCGGTCAGCGGCAGCGCGTCAATCCCTTTAAAGAATCCGCCCGCCCCTTCTGCATAATTTCGCGCGGCGGTAATTTCAGAATCGCCCATTCCGTCGCCAATCAGCAAAATAATATTTTTAGCCGGTTTATTGATTAACGAAGCGCGCAGCGCCTCGGTCTGGTCGCCGCTTAAACGACGCGCTCCGCCCGGCGTGGTGATATCGCCCTGCGCGGCACGATTTTCCAGAACCGGTGCGGTTGTTGTTTCAGCGTGAATAATCGGGGAGCCCAACAGAGGTATCAGGGCAATAAACAAGGCGCTTAATTTCACTTTTATCGTCTCCATGTAAAAAATACTTTAAAAAACAAAACGAGGGAGACTGTATAAAAGCGATGTGACAGTAAAATGACAGCATCCATACCTTGTCACAAAACTAACTACGAGGATGCCGTAACAGCTTCTTTATATATTGCTGCAATAGCTGGGTATCGCGGTCGTCGACCAGCGGGCCGGGGCTGGCCTCGTCGATGGCCTGCTCAATATCGCTGATCAGCGCCTGCTGGGCGCCCTGCTCCATGTGGCGTAGCAGAGCGGTCACCACCACTTCCAGCGCCTCCACCTGCGCCGTCAGTTCCTTCGATTCTTCTTCCTTTTGGGCGAGTTTAACCAGTAGCTCAGCAATGAGATTCTTCACAGCGCTTTATCCTTATGCGAGGTCCGTAGTCTGCTATTTATGTCATAGATTAGCCGTCGGTTTCCACCATTATTTTTTAAAAAGGATCGACACGTCAATGAATAACAAGCGAAACGTTTTGCTCATTGTCAATCCCTCCAGGAGTTTACTCAACGAGGGATTAATAAGCGTCATAACCAAAATTAACAAATAAGAATAAAACGGAATATCGCTATTCTATCGATAACTATAACGTATCGCCATAATATATCTGGTAGGCCAGATTAACGCTGTCCGGCGCGTCTTTACCGGCCAGGCGCGCAATAAGTATTTCGCTCGCGGTTTTACCGATGTCATAACGTGGGGTAATGACGCTGGCTATTTTTTGTAGCCGCGCCCGGCCAATTTCGAGGCCGTGAAAACCGGCAATGGCCATCTCCTGGGGGACGGCTTTCCCCTGCGCCTGGCACTCGAGCAGCACGCCCACCGCCAGGTCGTCGTTGGTACAAAAAATGGCGTCAATATCCGGGCGCGACTGCTGCATCTGCAGGAACATCTGCCGACCCAGCGCAACCGAGGAGATCGTCTTCGGCGCCATGTGATACGCCTTCAGACCGTGCTCCGCCAGCGCCAGTTCAGTGCCGTGAAAACGGCTTAAATCGCGGGGATCGTCCATGGAGCCAAAAAAGGCGATCGCCCGTTTGCCGCTCTCAAGGAAAGCGTGGGTCATGTCCCACGCCGCCTTCTCGTTATCGAAGCCCACCTGGATATCCAGCTGCTGACCGCCAAAGTCCATCAGTTCAGCGACGGGAATACCGCTGGCGCGCACGTACTGCACCATGCGATCGCTGTGCTGCTTGCCGGTCAAAATCAGCCCGTCGATGTTGTAAGAGAGCAGGTTGAGCACTTCGCGCTCTTCGCGCTGCGGGTCATATTCATAGTTGGCAATCAGGGTCTGGTACTGGTGCGCGGAGGTCACCGACTCGATGCCGGCCAGCACATCGGCAAAAATCTGGTTGCGGAAGGAGGGAATAAGCACGCCAATCGTTTTGCTGCGGGCGTTAAGCAGGATTTCCGGGGCGCGGTTGGGGATATAATTGTTCTCTTCCATGACCTTTGAAATCAGCTCGCGGCTGCGCTCAGAAACCTGGCCGGGGTCGCGTAAATAACGGCTGACCGTCATTTTATTCAACCCCGCCAGATTAGCGATATCCTGCAATGTCATCCGGTTGTTTTTCATCAGGTTCTCTACGACAAACGACTTATGTGCTCGCAGAGAACCTTACCACAGCAGCGGCGGTTTATGTTAGCCGACAACCCTTTTTGCCACCGCCGGGGAAGAAGATTGCGGGTTAGCGCGCACGTTGAACATCAGCACGACGGACGATAACAGCGCGACGGCCATAAAGGTATAGGATACCCCCGGCCCGCCGGTAATCCCGTTCAGATACCCCACCAGCCACGCGCCAAGGAAAGCGCCGAGCGCGCCGAAGCTGTTGATTAACCCCATCGATACGCCGGAAACGTTGCGCGGCAGCAGTTCAGGAATAAGCGCGAAGAACGGCCCGTAGGGCGCATACATGCAGGCCGCGGCAATAACCAGCAGCGCATAGGATAACCAGAACGCCTGGTTGCCCACCATCCACGAGCCAAAGAAGGCGATAGCGGCAATCAGCAATAGCGGCCAGATAAACAGCTTACGATTCTGGAACTTATCCGACAGCCAGGAGACCGTCAGCATCAGGATAATCGCCGCCAGGTACGGCACCGCCGCCAGCCAGCCCACCGCCACGATATCCATCTGCGCGGCGTTTTTCAGAATCGACGGCATCCACATCATGAAACCGTAGACGCCGATGCTCCACAGCGCGTGTACGGCGCAGAGCATAATCACATTGCGCGAGCGCAGCGCTTCACCGTAGTTGCGCACCGGCTTGATATGGCTCTGCTCGCTGTCCATCACCTTCTGCAGGGTCTCTTTTTCCTGCTCGTTCAGCCAGGAAACCTCGGACGGTTTATCGCGCACCAGTATCCACCAGCATACCGCCCACAGCACCGCCGGAATGCCTTCAATGATGAACATTTCGCGCCAGCCCCACGCCTGAATCAGATAGCCGGAAACGATAGACATCCACAGCACCGTCACCGGGTTCCCGAGGATCAGAAAAGTATTAGCGCGTGAACGCTCGGTTTTAGTAAACCAGTTGCTGATATAAATCAGCATCGCCGGCATCACCGCCGCCTCCACCACGCCAAGCGTAAAGCGAATCGCCATCAGCATCGGAATATTGCTGACGAATCCGGTGGCCGCCGCGCAGAATCCCCATAAAATAAGGCTGCAGAAAATCATTTTCCGCACGCTGCGTTTTACCGCATATATCGCACCGGGAACCTGGAAAAAGAAATAACCGAGAAAAAATAATGCGCCAATCAGCGACGCCGTTCCTTTGGTAATACCCAAATCGCTTTCAATTCCCGCCGCAGCGGCAAAACCATAATTCGCGCGGTCAAGGTAGGCCAGACTATAGGTAATAAATATAATCGGCATTAAATACCACCAGCGACGCGCGGGTAATTTCGCGAGCATATGCATAAGCCATCCTCAGATATCAATATCTTCACACGAGTTAAATACGCCGTCCTTCTGGCAGCGCGGGCACGCTGCCAGAAGGACGTGAAATGATTCAGACAGCGGCGAGCATTCCGCCGTCCACAAACAGCAAATGACCGTTAACAAAGTTTGCCGCCGACGAGGCCAGATACACCGCGGCGCCAATCAGCTCTTCCGGTTTTCCCCAACGCGCCGCCGGCGTGCGCTGATACAGCCAGGCGGAAAACGCCTCATCGTTGACCAGGGCGGTCGTCATCTCGGTGGCAAAATATCCCGGCGCGATACCGTTAACCTGAATATTATATTCGGCCAGCTCAACGCACATGCCGCGGGTAAGCATTTTAACCGCCCCTTTTGAGGCCGCATAAGGCGTAATTGTTTTACGTCCCAGCTCGCTCTGCATCGAACAAATATTAATTATTTTTCCCGCGCGGCGGCCCATCATATATTTCGCCACCTGCTGCGATACCAGAAAAACGCCCTTCTGGTTGACCTCAATAACGTTGTCCCACTCCTCCTCCGGAAATTCGGTAAAAGGGAAACGCCGCTGGATCCCGGCGTTATTAATTAAAATATCAATTGCGCCGACCTCCTCTTCGATGCGGGCTATCGTCTGCTCGACCTGCGCCGCCTGGGTGACGTCAAAGGCGTACCCTACCGCGCGAAAGCCCTGCGCCACCAGCGCCTGCGCCGCCTGGTCCGCTCTTTCCTGCGTCCGGTCGTTAATGACTATCTCCGCGCCGTACTCGGCGAGGCCGCCGGCCAGCAGATGGCCTATCCCCTGAGCAGAGCCGGTGATCAGCGCGCGTTTCCCTGACAAATCGAATAAATTTCGCATAAAACCTCTTTTTCAATAACTGTTACGCGTAACTGTATACGCGTAACAGTTACGAATAGAAGAGGGTGAGAAGGGAAAATGATCGTTTTGTGATCGGTGATACATTTGAAGATTAAGGAATACAAAGGCCGGCATTGACGCTGTGACGCAAATACCGGCCAGGCAGAAGAAGAAGGGATTAAGCCGCGGTACGGCGGCTGCGGCGCAGCATGATGGCCAGCTGCCAGATATTGATCAGCACAATAATCGCCGTGGCGATAAACACCCAGCGGAAACCGGCCATGGCCGAGACCGACGCGCCGATCAGCGGCCCGGCCACGTTGCCGAGATACATAAACGACTGGTTATAACCGAAAATACGCCCGGTGACGCTGTCGCTGCAGTACTTCAGCAGAAGCGTTTGCACCGCCGGCAGCATCGCCCCATCGGCAAAACCGAGCAGAAAGCGCAGGACGCCAAGCTGGAATGGGGTCGTAACGAACGACATGGCAAAGAACATCACCACCGCGCAGCACAACGTCGCCAGCAGAATTCGCGAGGTGCCGATTCTGTCACCCAATTTCCCCAGACGGGGCGCCGAAATCAGCGCCGATACGCCCGGCACGGCGGCGATCATCCCCGCGAGAAAGGCGATGTTATTACTATCCGGCGCCATCGACTTGATAAACAGGGCCAGAATCGGGCCGATTGAGCCGTTGCAGAGCTGAATCACCAGGGTGGTGAAAAACAGGCTGATCACCAGCCCCGGATAGGGCAGCGAGGCAAACACCGCCTTACCGCTCAGCCGCTCCGCCTTGCTAACCTGCGGGCGGGTGCCCTCTTTAATCAGAAACAGCGTCACCAGGAAGCTTACGGTGAGCAAAATCGCGGTGATGATAAATACGGCGCGCAAACCGACATGGTCAGCCAGGAAACCGCCGAGCAGCGGCCCGCCAATCACGCCGCTGATCTGCGCCGTCGACAGCGTGCTCAGCGCCCAGCCGCTACGCTCGCGCGGAACCTGAGACGCCACCAGCGCCATGGCGTTAGGAATATAGCCGGAAGTCAGCCCCATCACCGCGCGCAGGATAAACAGCTGCCAGACGTTGGTGGCGAAGGCCTGGAGTAAAATGGCGATAGCCATGCCGAGCGAGGCGCGCAGCAGCATCAGCTTGCGCCCTTTGCGGTCGGCGAGGCTCCCCCACATCGGCGAGACGATCGCCGACACCAGAAAAGTGACGCTAAAGGTCAGCCCCGACCACATGGATAACGCTTCATGCGAGGTCACGCCCAGTTGGGAAACGTACAGCGGCAAAAAGGGGAGAATTTGGCTGATAGCCAGTCCGGTAAAAAAACAGCCAAACCAGACGGAGATAAGATTAACCTTCCAGGATTCCATAACTACGCGTATTCATTAGTTTTTCGACAATTATTATCTAGCTTAGCAATTTCCCTCATCCGACGTACTACCAGAGGTGCGCTGGCAGAGAGTTTGGTGTTTTATGACATGTGATTCCGTTATGACGAACAATTTCGTGGTGAAAAGCGTACAAGACAGCGAGATATGCTCAGAAACAGAATCCCTGGCCGCGCATGCCGAGGTGAAAATGGTTGGCGTGGGCCGCGTTGTAGTCCGGCCCTAAAGCGTTACCGTAATAGCCGCAGCCGCCGGTCAGTAACGCCTGCAGCCAGGGGTGATACTGCGCATCGGGCCACCCTTTCAGCACGCTGATGCGGCGGCCATCGGCCAAACGAAAGCCGCTGATATCCAGCGCCTCCGCGGTAGCATGTTCGCTGCGCCGCGCGTTCTGGCGATGGTAAATATTGCGGCAGGCATAGCTGCCAAAATGGTCAACCTGGCGGAGCTCCTGCCCCAGCATCCGGCGGGTCAGCGGTTTCGCCTGCTGTTGCAGATAAAGCGCGCTGCTCAACGCCAGCGGGCAGCTGGCGAGGAAGCTGCTGCTGAGCTTTACCGCGCCAAAATCGCGTACCCGAACCACGTTTTGCAGAGGGCACTCTCCCCCGCTATCGGCCACCGGCTGGCTGGTGATGAGATTTCGCTGATTCGCTTTTTTCAGCAGGCCGGCGCACTGCGCGGGGGTCAATCGCCGCAGCTTATAGTGAGTGATGAACCCCGGCGGATCCTCCAGGCGCAGCGGCGCCAGCGGGTTATAGTGCGCGGGAAGATAACGATAGCCGTAATATCCGGCCGCCAGCAGCGCCAACAGAACGATAAGCCCTTTTCCTTTCACGCGCTGCCTCCCAATGCTTTACCCGGTGAATATTATGGCAGCCAGGCGGCTGTTTCACATGCTATGTTATGCCCTTTGATGTAATCATGATGGAAGTTGAAATGGCTAAGATGAGGGTTGGGATCGTTTTCGGCGGTAAGTCGGCAGAACATGAAGTGTCGCTACAGTCAGCGAAAAATATCGTGGAAGCGATCGATAAAACGCGCTTCGACGTAGTTTTGCTGGGGATTGATAAGCAGGGGCAATGGCATATCAACGACGCCAGCAACTATCTGCTCAATCCGCAGGACCCCGCCCATATTGCCCTGCGCCCATCCGATATTACGCTGGCGCAAATTCCCGGACGCGAAGCGCAGCAGTTGATTAACGCCGATAGCGGCCAGCCGCTGGCGGCCATTGACGTGATCTTCCCGATTGTTCACGGCACCCTTGGGGAAGATGGTTCTCTGCAGGGCATGCTGCGGATGGCCAACCTGCCCTTCGTCGGTTCCGACGTTCTCGGCTCCGCCGCCTGCATGGACAAAGACGTCACCAAACGTCTGCTGCGCGATGCCGGGCTGTCGATTGCGCCTTTTATTACCCTGACCCGCGCCAACCGGAATCAGATGAGTTTTGCCGAGGTGCAGGCGAAGCTGGGCCTGCCGCTGTTCGTCAAACCGGCGAACCAGGGCTCCTCGGTGGGCGTCAGCAAGGTCAACAGCGAAGAGCAGTATCAGCAGGCGGTCGCCCTTGCCTTCGAATTTGACCATAAAGTGGTGGTTGAACAGGGGATTAAAGGGCGCGAGATCGAGTGTGCGGTGCTGGGCAATGATAATCCGCAGGCCAGCACCTGCGGCGAAATCGTCCTCAACAGCGAATTCTACGCCTACGACACCAAGTACATTGACGATCAGGGGGCGAAGGTGGTGGTTCCGGCGGCCATCGACAGCGACGTCAACGATAAAATTCGCCAGATCGCCGTTCGCGCCTATCAGACCCTCGGCTGCAGCGGCATGGCGCGCGTCGATGTCTTCCTGACCGCCGAGAACGACGTGGTGATTAACGAAATCAACACCCTACCGGGTTTCACCAACATCAGCATGTATCCGAAGCTGTGGCAGGCCAGCGGTCTGGACTACACCAGCCTGATTAGCCGCCTGATTGAGCTGGCGCTAGAGCGTCACGCCGCCGATCGCGCGCTGAAAACATCGATGAATTAATCCCGGTAACGGGTTCACCGCCATCTGCCGGCGGTAGCCCGGGTAAGGCGTTTACGCCGCGACCCGGGGAGTGTGCCGGGATTGATGTATCAGCCCGGCCTTTTCCCGGCTCGCGCTGCGCTTAGCCGGGCTACGGCTTCACCGCCTCCGCTTTACGCTTCCTCTGCCGGGCGGCGGCGAATAATAAACCCGGCGATCCAGAAGCTAATCACCCACGTCACTAGCCCAACCGCGTAAGAACGCCAGCCTTCGGTTTCATAGCCAAGCAGCCCGACCACGCCATTCATAATAAAAATTAACCCCAGCGCAACCGCGTAGTAGTGCCAATCGCGGCGGATTTTTTCAGTGAGCTTCATAACCACTCCGACAACAAAAAAAGCATCTTCGCATAGCCGCCACTGCGGGTCTGTAGCCACGTTGAGAATTGTCGCACATTGCGATATCGGTCTAAATTTCACAAATTTGTAGCAAACTCACAACCCGATGAAATCAGGAATATTCCTGGGCGGAAATTACCAGCAATCCGATACTGAAATCCCCCCTTCGTTGCCAGAATAAACCTCTATGTAGCCGTGGAAAAAACGGCAGGCAGGTGAAGTATGGAGGTCAATATGGCAGAGTTCACCTTTGCAAAGACCGTCAACGGCGGCAAAAAGAGGGGCTCTATCACCAGCAGCAACATCGCTTACGCTCTGTTTGTGCTGTTTTGCTTCTGGGCCGGTGCGCAAATGCTGAGTATGCTGATCCACGCGCCGGGGGTTTTTGAGCATCTGATTCAAATGCAGGACAGCAGCCGCCCGCGGGTCGAGATTAGCCTGACGGTCGGTACTCTCTTCGGGCTGATTCCCTTCCTGGCAGGCTGCGTATTAATTGGTATACCAGGGCTGATTTTCCGCTGGCGCAGCCGCCGCTAACGGCGCGCCATACAGCTGGCCCGCCGGTCATCAACGCGTTTAGCAAACCAGGCGGTCGTCAGATTACGGGTAATTTTCGGGCTCTCTAGCTGAATGCCCGGCAGCACTTCCCGCGGTAGCGTTTTACCGGCTTTTTTATCGGCAATACGAAACACTTTTTTATAGAGTTCGCTCTCTTCAAACGCCAGGGTATCGCCCTTTTTCAACTGACGATGGATATCGTCATCGCTCATCGCCAGCTGTGAGGATAACCGGCGCACCGCCAGTTCGGTGGTTCCGGCCTCGTCGCTATCGTAACGAATTAAGTCGCCATCCAGCGCCAGCTTCACGCCGGTCGCCCTGGAGACCGCATTCTGGAACGCGGCGTTGCGGCTGGCGTACCATCCGGCGTTGAAATCGGCAAAACGGTACAGCGGCACGCTGTAGTTCGCCGGATAGTTCAACAGATGATAAGTGCCAAACCACAGACCGCCGCGCAGGCTGAACACCTCCTGGCGCACGGTACCGTCGATTTTCCACGGATAGCCGTCGGTATGCTGCTCGGCGAAGGCGATGCTGACCTGCATCGGGCCGCCGGTATGCACCGGGTTCAGGGAGCCGAACAGCTTCTGCCCCATCGGCACCATACCGATAAAATCATCGAAAATCGCGCTCAGCTGCTTTTCGGTTTTCACGCTGTCCAGGCGTTCGCTATAGCTTTTGCCGTTGGGCGACTTGATTTTCAGCGCGGTATGCACCAGAAAAACCGGGATATGCATTTTCTCCGCCCGGCGGTCTATCTCCTGCCAGGCGATTTTGTTTAGCCCGGGCACCGCCGGGTCCGACTGATAGTTGGACTCCTGCTGCGCCACCGCCAGCACCGAACAGACATTCTCTTCCGTCGGCGCCAACTTCTGGCTGGCGAAGGTTTTGGCGATAGCCTGCGCCCAGGCCTCGCGATCTTTGACGCTGGCGGGCATTTTCTGCCGCACCACCGCGGCAACATCAATCGGCTTTTCGCCCTCCTTCAGCACCGGCTCCGGCTTGCTGGAACAGGCGCTGAGAACCAACCCGGCCACTAGCGTCAGGGTGAGCGAAACAAAACGAGATGATGCTACGGCCATATTTCTTCCTTGCAATGGTTAACTTAATGTTTGGGTCACTTCCAGCAGCTCTTTGCCATCCAGTTCGCGTTCAAAGCTGCGCAGACGTTTGTAGATGGACATCAGCTCAACCAGCGTAGTCCAGGAGCTAATCAGATACTGGAACGAACCGCGAACCTGGCCAAAGACGTTGGTTATCTGAGTCATCAGGCCCAGCGTAATCGTACCGGCAACAATCGACGGAAACAGCAGGAACAAACCGAAAACGTTATCGACCTGAAGATAAAGAATACGGGCGATATTGAAATACATGTAGTGGAAATAGAGGCGGAAATAGTTGCGGCGCACGGCGCCAAAGAGCTCACGCACCGTCGGCGGCGTCGCGCGGCTGGCGTCATCCTCGCCGTACACCAGCTCTTTACGATAGGCGGCCTCGACGCGCTGGTTTTTAAATTCCAGCCCGGGCAGCTTGATTCCCACCACCGCCAGCAGGCCGGTGCCCATTAACGACCAGACGATCGCGGCAATCACCAGGCCGTAAGGCAGATGGCCGACAATCGGTAAATCCGGGACGTGCGCGGAGAGCGTCACCAGCACCGGCAGGAAGGCGATAAGCGTCATCACCGCGTTAAGGAAGCTGACGCCCATGCTCTCCAGGGTGGAAGCAAAGCGCATGGTATCTTCCTGCACACGCTGCGCGGCGCCTTCGATATGGCGCAGATGCTGCCAGTGCGCCATATAGTGTTCGTTCATGGCGGTACGCCAGCGGAAAACGTAGTGGCTGACGAAGAAGTTGTTCATCACCCCGATAATCACCGCGATAAGCGCGATGCCGAGAAAGATGCCAATCTCATGATAAAACTGGTTAATGCTGACCTTATGCGGCGTCGCCAGCGCGGCCTGAATAAGATCGTAGAACGGGGCGTACCAGGCGTTGATCGCCACCCCGACCTCCACCAGAAACCAGGTGACGAAAATAATCAGCGAGGTACCGAGGATCGACCAGTACTGCCAGCGGTGGGGGCTGTAGATAAACCAAAAGAGGGCGAAAACGCCCACGCAGAACACATAAAAGGCGTAGAACACCAGGTAGTTAAGCGACCAAAAGCGCGCCGCGCTAATCGCCACATCCTGGGATGCGCCGGTGGCCCGCAGCAGCCAGTCGCCGCCGCCCGCCTGCCAAAAGATCACCGCCAGCAGCGACCAGATAAAGGCAGAAATAAAAAACGGCCCCGGTTTGGGGAAAAAGGATTTAAACATCATGCTCTCCTGCTAACTTCTTTTTCATTTTGCTGTGCTGTGTACCACAAAAACGCCCGCCGCAAAGCCGTCGCAGCGAAGCAAAGTGGGCGGATGATGAGACCGGATATCAGCGGCTTAGTTCGCCGACCATCCGTTCAGAATTGTTTCTGTCGATTTCACCTGTAAAGGATTGCCCGGAACGGTCAGCGTACGCCACACTTCGTTGTAGTGGGCGATCAGCGTGACGGCCTGCGCCGCCGGGCGGTTGGCGGTAGTATGGGCATCTTCAGCGACGGTAATCGCATAGCCCCGGCTGGCGCCGTTTTTGATGGTGGTATCTACGCAGTAGTCGGTGGCGCAGCCGCAAATCACAAACTGCGTGATGTGATGCTCGCGCAGCACCGCTTCCAGACGGGTGCGGTAAAAGGCGTCGCAGGCGGTCTTGGTCACAAACAGCGCGCCAGCGGGTTGGTGCAGTTCGGGCAGCAATGCAAAACCTTCGCTCCCCTCCTCCAGACCGCCCTCTTCGCAGTGCTGGATGAAGACAACGGTATCCGCGGCGTCTATCAGGCGGTTGATTTGCGCCGCGCAGCGCTCGCGCTCAATACGCGGCGTCGTGAAAACGCCGTTTTGCATATCCACTACCATCACTACCCGTTTCGCCGCCATCGTCTCTTGCCACCCATCTTAAGCCAAAACGATCATCATACGCGCCCGCGGGCGAAAGCCGCTATCCGAAAGCTTAAAAAAGGTTTTTTTACGCCAGGTTACGTTTTTCCGCACAGAATGGCGTTATTAGCGCTTTGCTCGGCGGCGCTTCGTAGTATAAATACGCTCTATATTTTTCTTCACCATGATGGATGTCCCCGTTGAAACGTAGTCTGCTCATTTTTGCTGCGCTGTGCGCGGCGTCGTTGACATCGGCGCAGGCCGCGCAGCCGAGCGTCGACCCGGAATTCGCCGCCGATGTTGTCGACCGTTACGCTAACCATATCTACTACGGCAGCGGCGCGACCGGTATGGCGCTGGTGGTTATCGATGGTAACCAGCGCGTATTTCGCAGCTTCGGCGAAACGCGCCCGGGCAATAATGAGCACCCGCAGCTCGATTCGGTGATCCGCATCGCCTCCCTGAGCAAGCTGATGACCAGCGAAATGCTGGTCAAACTTCTCGATCAGGGCGTCGTTAAGCTCAACGATCCGCTGAGCAAATACGCCCCGCCGGGCGCGCGGGTGCCGACATATCAGGGAGCGCCCATCACGCTGGTGAATCTGGCGACCCATACCAGCGCCCTGCCGCGCGAACAGCCCGGCGGCGCGGCGCACCGGCCGGTGTTCGTCTGGCCGACGCGCCAGCAGCGCTGGAACTGGCTCACCACGGCGACGTTAAAAACCGCGCCGGGTTCGCAGGCCGCCTATTCCAATCTGGCGTTCGATTTACTGGCCGATGCGCTCTCTACCGCCGCGGGCAAGCCTTATCCGCAGCTGTTTGAAGAGCAGATCACCCGCCCGCTGGGGATGAAAGACACGACCTTTACGCCGTCTCCCGATCAGTGCCGACGCCTGATGATTCCGGAGAAAGGGGCCAGCCCGTGCAACAATACCCTGGCGGCCATCGGCAGCGGCGGCGTTTACTCCACGCCTGGCGATATGATGCGCTGGATGCAGCAGTTCCTCTCTTCCGATTTCTTCACCCGCGGGCAGCAGGCGGACCGGATGCAGACGCTGATCTATCAACGCAGCCAGCTGACGAGGGTGATCGGGATGGACGTGCCGGGCAAAGCCGATGCGCTGGGCCTCGGCTGGGTCTACATGAAGCCGAAGAACGGCCAGCCGGGCATCATTCAGAAAACCGGCGGCGGCGGCGGTTTTATCACCTATATGGCGATGAACCCGCAGGCTAACGTCGGCGCCTTCGTGGTGGTAACCCGCTCGTCATTGACGCGTTTCAATAACATGAGCGACGGGATCAACGAGCTGGTCAGCGAATTAAGCGGCGTCCGCCCGGTGATGGAAACCGCCAGCCAGTAGCCTTGTGGGATGTTTTACCGACGATGGATAAGGATCGTTTTGGCGAAACATCCCGCCGCCAATTGAGGTAAACTCGCTTTTTTCATTTCACAAAATCAGGCAAACCATGACAGATTTAATCACTCGCCCACGCCGCTTGCGCAAGTCCGCTTCGCTACGCGCCATGTTTGAAGAGACAACACTGAGTTTGAACGACCTGGTGTTGCCGATCTTTGTTGAAGAAGAAATCGATGATTACAAAGCCATCGAAGCCATGCCCGGCGTGATGCGTATTCCGGAAAGACACCTGGCGCGCGAAATCGAGCGCATTGCCAACGCCGGTATCCGTTCGGTGATGACCTTCGGGATTTCCCATCATACCGATGCCGTTGGCAGCGATACCTGGAACGAAAACGGCCTGGTGGCGCGCATGTCCCGTATCTGTAAAGAGGCGGTGCCGGAGATGATCGTGATGTCCGACACCTGCTTCTGCGAATACACCTCCCACGGCCACTGCGGCGTGCTGTGCGACCACGGCGTCGATAACGATTTAACCCTTGCCAACCTCGGTAAGCAGGCGGTGGTCGCCGCTGCCGCAGGCGCCGATTTTATCGCTCCTTCCGCGGCGATGGACGGCCAGGTGCAGGCTATTCGCCAGGCGCTGGACGCCGCCGGATTTACCGATACGGCGATTATGTCCTACTCCACCAAGTTCGCTTCATCGTTCTATGGTCCGTTCCGCGAAGCCGCGGGCACCGCGCTGAAAGGCGATCGTAAAACCTATCAGATGAGCCCGATGAACCGCCGCGAAGCGATTCGCGAATCGCTGCTGGACGAAGCCCAGGGCGCCGACTGCCTGATGGTCAAACCGGCCGGTCCGTATCTCGATATCCTGCGCGATCTGCGCGAGCGCACCAACCTGCCGCTGGGCGCGTACCAGGTGAGCGGTGAATACGCGATGATTAAGTTCGCCGCCCAGGCCGGCGCTATAGATGAAGAGAAAGTGGTGCTGGAAAGCCTCGGCGCGATCAAACGCGCCGGCGCGGATCTGATCTTCAGCTACTTCGCTCTCGATCTGGCCGAAAAGAAAATCCTGCGTTAGTTTAGCTCCCCGGGCTACGGGCTTACAGCTATCTGTGGGCTGGTAGCCCGGACAGGCGCAACGCGCCGCCTCCGGGAAAGTCACTTTAACGACGCTCGCCGCACAATAACTCCTTCACCTCTCCCCCCAATCAATCGGATACAAACTACGGCTTACATCGCGATGAAAGGTTGAATAGGGCCAATCCCGTACCTGACTTACCCACCCGTGCTTAACCGGATTGCAATCTGGAAACGCGTTCGCAACTTTCCGGCTTCGGCCTTCCCGGAGGCGGCGCTGCGCGCCTGTCCGGGCTTGTATGATTAACCCGTCAGAAAGAACCGGCCAGTTCTCTCTGATGGCGGTCCGGATGCCGTGTCCGGGC